>JACQTY010000215.1 GCA_016210545.1 Chloroflexota bacterium | reverse complement strand
CTCATACTAAATATGACAGGAAATTGTTAAAAAGCCGTTAATGTCTCGTCTGGTCTGTCAAGGGCTTGCGGGTCACGGGTAAGACAAAAGCGAAACGACTTCCTCTTCCCGGCTCACTCTGGACCTCGATCTTGCCGCCGTGAGCTTCGACCAGCCGTTTGGCGATGGTCAGCCCCAGTCCAAAGCCGCCCGTGGCCCTGGCGCGAGACTTGTCGACGCGGTAGAAACGTTCAAAGACGTTGGGCAGTTCCTCAGCTGGAATACCTTCCCCTCTATCGGCCACGGCTATTTCCACCCAGACGTCTCGATGTGCGGCGTTCACGGTAACGGCGCCGCCTTCGGGCGTGTGGGCCACCGCGTTCTCCAGGAGATTGCCCAATACCTGGCTGATGCGGTCCGGGTCGATGTTCACCGGGGGCAGACCCCGGGACAGGTCAACCGATACCGACACCCCTTTCGCTGCCGCTTTGACTCGCGCCGCCGCTGCCGCCCGGTTGATCAGGTCCGATATGTCTTGGGTCTGCAACAGAAGCTTCAGTTCTTTGGCATCGGCGAGAGCCAGTTCCTGTAGGTCGTCAACCAACCGGGACAACAGCGTTGCTTCCTCATAGAGGGAACGCATCGTAGCCTCGTCGGGCGCCACCACGCCATCGCGGACCGCCTCAAGGTAGCCTTTGACATTGGATAGGGGGGTCCTTAGCTCGTGAGCTACGTCGGCCACCATGTTCCGCCGCAGTTTTTCGGCACGCTCCAGGTTGTCTGCCATAACATTAAAGGCCCTGGCCAGTTCTCCCAATTCACCTTTGTCCTGGACCCGAATTCGCCTGGAGTAGTCGCCCTGGGCCAACTGCCCGGTGGTCAGCGTCAGGACTTTCACCGGGGCCAATATTCGCCGCGACAGGATAAACGTGATCACCACGGCAATGGCGACCGCCACCAGTCCGCCCCAGAGTAGCAGGCGAGCTATGGGTTCCAGGAGTCGGACGGGGGAAACGGGGTCTGAAGGCGATTGGCGAATGACGTAGACCGTGCCCAGAACGCGGTTCTCCGCGGGTTGTGAGACGTTCGGGGCAACCGGTGGTGTGCTGTGGTCCGCCTCAGGCGGTGGACCAGTTGGTGGAGACAAGTCAGGTTCTATCGCTCGCAAACGGCGGCCCGCACCTGGCTGAGCACCGGGGAAAGGGGTTTCCCCAGGCGATAATATGTCCCTGCCCGGGGAATCGGACTGGTACCGCTTGCCAACCAGGTCTCTCCTGGAATCGGCTATGACCAGGCCGCCAGCGTCGGTGAGCAGGAGGCGCTGTCCTGACAGCGCCTCCATGCGTTCGATGACAGGCTGGACCGCGCTCCAGTTGCCCTGTTCGCGGTAGTACCGGGACAGCGTGCGTTCCGCCCGTACAGTGTCAATCTGGTGCCTGCGCTCCTGGAACTGCTGTATCTCGCCTCTTGTGCTCAGAGCAACAAAGAAGAAGGTTATGGCAATGGCTACCATTATAGCGGCGGTGAAAGTCGCCAGGAGGCGGAAGCGCAGGCTGTGTATCAACGGTCACCCCTGGCAAACTTATACCCGCCTCCATACACCGTCTCTATTAATCTGGGGGAGTTGGGGCCGGGCTCGAGCTTCTTTCGCAGGTTGAAAATATGGACATCAATGGTGCGGTCAAAACCTCCGAAATCATAGCCAATGGCCTCTTCGATGAGATGCGCCCGGGTGAAGACCCTGCCCGGTTCCTTGGCGAGCGCCCATAGTATGCTGAATTCGGTCGGGGTGAGGTCTAATCGCCTGTCGCCGAGCAAGGCTTCCCGTCTCATGAAACTCACTGTGAGGTCGCCATACTTGAGCTGAAGGGGTCCGCCCGGCTGCGCACCCGGGCGTCGTCGGAGCACGGCCCGCACCCTGGCTGCCAGCTCCCTGGGGCTGAAGGGCTTGGTCACGTAGTCGTCGGCGCCCAGGTCCAGGCCGGCTAGCTTGTCCTGGTCAGTGGTCCTGGCCGTGAGCATGACGATAGGCACGTCTGATTCATTCCTGAGGGTGCGACACACCTGGAGGCCGTCGGCGCCAGGAAGCATCAGGTCCAGGACTATGAGGTCAGGGTGGCTCTCCCGGGCCAAGCGCACGGCCTCAATACCATCGTGGGTAACTAGCACCCGGTAACCGTCCCGGTCCAGGTACATCTTGACCAGCTCTGCTGTCTTCACATCGTCGTCAACGACCAGTATCCTCTTTCCTGCCATTTCCTACCCTCTTTCGGTTTCGTGCATCGTATCATGTAGCGGCAGTTCATACGAACTGCCGCTACATGTGGAAAACAGCCCTCTGTAGTCTATAGTATAAACTAAATATTAAGAAACAATTAAGAATCAAGGCTCTTTGGCCTTTGATCGCGGGCAGCAGTGACCGGATGTCGTCCGTCCGCGCCTTCGGGATCAACGTGGATGAAGGGGAGGCGCGCATTAATAATGTTTTAACAAAGGCCCTTTAGAATTATTGCAGCATCAGACTCAAACGCGGGAAAACAAAAGTGGTTTGGGGCCTGGTGAAGGAGGCCATCACGATGCCACATTCAAGCCGCGATCTTGCCAGGACATTTTCCCCGGGCCCGTTCACCCGTAGGGCGCGAGCCGTGGGTGAAAAGCTGTGGCGGACATCTCCCGCCGCCCTTGGAGCTTTGCTGTTTGCGGCCGGGTCCTTGCTCGCCTGCCAGACATCGGGGAGTGTTAGCTTGACGGGCGGGGTCCCGGTGGCTGGCCCGGTATTCGTTGATGCGCCGCCGTGGTCGGTGTCTTCCATTTTGGTAGGTGTTGAACTCCCCATCATTGAAGAACAGTTCCGCACACCGGAGCCAGTCGGGGTATCGGTCGAAGTTGTAGCCTCCGGGCTGGAGGTCCCCTGGGCCATGGCGTTCACCCCGGACGGACGTTTGCTGGTCACGGAACGGGCCGGGCGGATTCGTGTCATCCGGAATGGGGTCCTTGGAGCGGAACCCTTCGCGACCGTGGGCGCATCCCAATGGGAAGAGGGTGGGCTTCTCGGCCTGGCCGTTGACCCGGGTTTCTCCGAGAACCAATACGTGTACATCTACTACACCTATATGGATGGCGAGGGGGTTCCGTGGAACCGTGTGGCTCGCCTGACGGACAATGAAGGCTACGGACGGGAGATGAAGGTGCTCGTGGACCGGATACCTGCCGGACCTTTCCATAACGGAGGGCGCATTAGGTTCGGCCCGGACGGGAAACTGTATGTTACAACCGGCGACGCCACGCAGCCGGAGACGGCCCAGGACCTGGGTTCGTTAGCCGGTAAGGTGTTGAGGGTCAACTCCGACGGCAGTGTTCCTGCTGACAATCCTTTCCCGGGTTCAGTGGTCTACAGTTATGGGCATCGCAATCCCCAGGGCTTGGCATGGCATCCAGTCACAGGAAAGCTTTATGTTACGGAACATGGGCCTACAGGGGAATTCGGCCTATGGGACAATGACGAGGTCAATATTGTTAAGCCAAGAGGCAACTATGGCTGGCCCAGGGCGGTGGGAGCGCCAGGGCATTGGCTTTTTATGGACCCCATCATGGTGCAGACGCCAGCCATCGCGCCTTCCGGGGCGAGCTTCTACAGCGGGTCCCTATTTCCGGAGTGGCATGGAAACCTGTTCATCGCGGGGCTAAGGGGGCAGCAACTCCAGCGGGTAGCCCTGCAAGGAAGTGATCTTTCACAAGTTAGAACGGTAGAGGAACTGTTCCTCGCTGATTCGGGAAAAGGAGTCTACGGTCGCTTGCGGGATGTGGCAGTGGGGCCGGACGGCGCCATCTACGTGACCACCAGCAACCGCGACGGGCGCGCCGTGCCAGGGCCAGCGGATGACATGGTCCTGAGGCTTGTGCCCAAACAGAACGCTCCGTCTGAGTGACATATTGCAAGTATTCGGGAGGCGTCTGCCAGCGGTAATGGCCAGTGCGCCCAGGGACATGGTCACTGCGCACGAGTCTCTGGACAAGGGCGACGGGCGCAGTGGAGCTACTTCCGAAACTTCGCCGTTGCCGCGTCCCACTTCTCGAAGACCTCTTTGGCGGTCTTGAGGGAGTTGAGCGCCACGGGCATGCCGCCGTAGAAGGCCATATGGGAAATGAGGGCGATGATCTGTTCTCGTGGGATCCCGAGGTTCAGGGCGCCCCTGAAGTGAATACGTAGCTCCGGTTGGCGGTCCAGAACCACAAGGGCGGCCATGGTGATGAAGCTGCGCAGGCGTGTGTCCAGCGCCGGGTCAGCCCACACATCGCCGAAGAGGGTCTCCTGGGCGATCTTCCCCAGCTTTGGCGCCATTTCGAAGAGAACCCCACCCGGTTCATCGGCCCCCGGGCCGAAAAGCTCCACCATCTTGGCTTTGCCCCTGGCGAGTCCGTCCTCTTTTGCTGCCATACGTCTCCCCCTTAGCTTGCCATCGATACGACTGAGTTCAGACAGGCGCTAGCTTTTGCCCATTCTGGATAATGATCTTGGGGTCAGGGTTCCTCGGCGGGACAGAAAGCCCTCTCGTCCTCAGCAAATTGACATGCTCGGTCATTCCCCGCTTGGCCCGGTAGATACAGTCTTCGACGGAGCGCCCGATGCCGCTGAAGCCCTCCAGGTCTGGCGAATAGAAGCCAAAGTAGTCCGGCTCTTCGGTGGCTTCGATTACCAGGGAATCATTCATGCCCCCTTGCGCTGGGCACCGCGAAGCATGGAAATAGCCCGCCAGTGGCCGTAGTCGCCCAATTCATTGGGCAAACCCTGCCCGATAAATCGGGCAACCACATTTGAATGGGTCTATTTTCGGGAGAATACGGTAGTTCGATCACTTTTCCCCCTCAGCGGTCCTGTCTCTTTATCCCGGCCGCTCTCAGTACAGCATGGAGTGCGCCTGTGGGGACTTCCTTCGCGCCGTGAAAGTCTACCCTGACCAGATTTCCCATCCTTCTTTACCGTAATATCTGATGGAACCCTTTTCCCCCAACAACCCTGAACCCATTCTGTCCCAACAACCTGGCCAATTCACTGAACTTCGTGTGGCTCTTGCTACCGGGGGCTGGGTGGTGTGGAAACGGGATGGACTGATAGCGCCATTTTCTCGCCCGCTTTGCTCACCACCGCGTTGCACCGCCACTCCGGGTCTTTCTGGTCGGGGCAATCAGAGCGGTAGTGAGCGCCCCGGCTCTCCCGGCGCATCAGGGCCGACCGCGTTACCATTTCAGCGACGGTGAGCATCTTGTCCAATCTTATGGCCTGAAGCGACTCCCTGGGGCCGCCGCCCCCCACCCTATCCAGAGCCTCCCGTAATGCCGCGATCTCCGATATGGCCCGTTTCAACCCATTCTCGTCCCGTATCACGCCCACGTTGTCCCACATGGTCTTCTTGAGGGATGCCAGCAGGTCTGTCACTCTTTCCTGTCCGGTCTTGCTCAAGAGTTCTCTGAGGCGGTTGATCTCTTCCTTCACCCCGCCCCCGTCCAACTCCGGCATCGGGATAGCTGATGCCCTCGCCGCAGCGCTGCCACCGGCTATATCGCCGAACACGAAGATATCGGTCAGGGCATTTCCCGCCAGCCGGTTAGCTCCGTGCACGCCGCCGCACACTTCACCCGCGGCGTACAGGCCCTTGAGGGCTGTCTCCGCCCTTTCGTTTATCTGCACTCCCCCCATGGCGTAGTGGACTGCCGGCGAGACCAGCAAAGCGTCTGTTTCCGGGGGCATGCCCCGGGGCAGGGCCGACCGAAACCTCTCGCGCCTTGCCTCGGGTATGGTAGTCAGGTCGAGGGTGAGGAAGCCATCGTGGCTGCGACCAGCCTTAATCTCCCGCATCATCGCCTGGGCCAGGTGGTCACGGGTCATGGCCTGGGGACTGCGCAGGCCGTAAAGCTCCAGGATGTCCTGTCCCGCTGTGTTGCGGATGGCGGCGCCGCCCATGAACACCAGGTATTCATAGGCGGCCAGGGCCATCACAGCCCGTCTCTGTACACAAGTAGGGTAGAACTGGACGAACTCCATATCCTGGAGGGGCAACCCTGCCTCGTAGGCCAGGGCATAACCGTCGCCGGTGGACTCCAGGGCGTTGTTCGTCTGTCGATATATCTGGCCCAGTCCGCCGGTCGCCAGGATGATGGCTTTGGCCTTCAGGCTGTGGAGTTGTCCGTGCTCGTCTACTCCCACAGCGCCGACGACAGTGCTGTCCTTCTTGATAAGCCGGGTGATAATTACACCTTCCAGGAACTGGGCACCCAGCTTGAGGGCGTACCGGCGCAAGGGAACGCTAAACCCGGTGCCGATATGCTCCACGCAGCCGATGTTGCGGGGGTAGGTGTGCCCCGGCACCTGCGAGACGCGAAGAGCGCCCTCCATTCTGGCAAGGTTGACCCCGAATCTCTCCAGGTCGCTTACTTGCTGAATGCTTCCTCGGGCCACGGTCTGGACGAGGCGCACGTTATTGATGAAGCACCCGCTGCGCAGGGTGTCCCCCTGGTAGACGTCAGGGTTGTCCCGGGGCTCTCGCCAGCCCCCGGCGGCCGCGAAGGCGCCGCCGGCGATGGCTGTGTTATTGGCGTAGCCCGGCGGCGACTTGGACACCAGCAGGACATCGGCGCCTTTCTCCCGGGCGGCGATGGCGGCCCTCAGTCCCGCCCCGCCTCCACCGATAATAATCACGTCGGCTTGCCGGTCTATTATCTCGCCTGGTCTCAGTGACATCTTATTGTCCTTTGAACACCGGCTCCCGCTTCTCCTGGAATGCCCTTGTTGCTTCGACGAAGTCATCGGTCAGGAAAAGCTGCGATTGGGCCGAGGCGAGCAAGGCCAGGGCGGTGTCCAGGTCCACCTCCAGACCTTTGTAGATGTTTATCTTGCTCTGGCGCAGGGCCAGCGGCGGACCTTTGGCCAGGGATTCGGCCAGGGCCATAGTCTCTCTCTGGAGGTCCTTGGCCGGCGCCAGGCGGTTCAGGATATGAAGCTGCAATGCCTCCTGTGCCTCCACCATGCGCGCCGTGTAAATGAGTTCCGTGGCTATCCCCAGCCCCACAATGCGAGGCAGGAACCACGTGGTGCCGAAGGCCGTTGTCAGTGCACGGGATGTCCAGGCCACACGGAAACGCGAGTTCTCGCAGCCTATGCGCATGTCGCAGGCCAGGGCGATATCGAAGCCTGCGCCGACGGCCGCGCCATTTACCATGGCGATGGTGGGTATCTCCAGGGACTGGAGCGACCAGGCTATGCCCCGCGTATAGGCCCGGACGGCGCGGGCCAGCTCGGAGGGACGTTTCTTGCCGTCGGCGTAGGAAGCTGGCGTTCCCTCGCCCCCTTTGAAATCGCCGCCGGCGCAAAACGCCCGACCGGCCCCCGTAACCACCAGGACGCGGACATCATCGTCCTGGCCCACCTCCTTGATGGCGGCTTCTATTTCCGGGTTTATGAACTGGCCCAGGGCGTTCAGGCGCTCCGGACGGTTGAGGGTAATGGTGGCGATGTGGTTTTCCTTGTTGAGAAGGACGTACTTGTAGGCCATGGGACTCCTTTCAAAGATACTTTGCTCACCCGTCAAGAATGTAGGGGCCGACCCACGTGTCGGCCCCAGCGTTGGGCGAACACCCTTCGACTGGCTCAGGGGGGACCGTGGGTCAGTTGTTCCAACATATTCCCGACCAAATGAGATGGTAACCAATTTGGGGATCGAAGGAGATAGCCCCGCAGCGCGCCATTCCAGCGTCCCGACGAGTCGGGAGAATCCAGGCCTCGCCGAAATTCCTGCTGGATTCTGGCTCCCGTATCAAGTACGGGACAGGCTTTCGCCAGAACATGACAGGTGGTGGGACTCTTCACACTCCTTGCCCGAGGTACGAATGCGTACGGTATTTTGTTGGAACGAGTGGACCATGGGTTCGCTTCTACTGGAGACAGCACCTGTGCGCAGTCCCCGCAGCAGGAAAGGAGACGGACTGCTTCGCTCCCCGGGAATACGCCCGTGCAGTCATCGGGAGGCACACACCGCAGTGGTGATCCCCCGCTTCCCGAAAATGGGGCGAGTGAGCGCTCAAAATCTATCTCAAAACGCGGGGGCGGTACCAGTGAGGTCCCTTGCGATCGCCTGAACCTCACCCCCTCGTTCCCCCTCTCCGCGCGTGGAAACCCCGACATGTCGGGACGACGTGTCGCGTCGGGGCCAAAGGGTGAGGTCGACTCGTAACCTTATCTCGCCTACCAGGGTCATTTTGAGATAGTTTCTTAGTCCTCTCCCCAGTCCGGGGGTCGTCGAGCGGGTAGAAAGGCTGTCTATTTTGGCTTCAGCGCCGCCACCAGTTGCTTGTCCCGGAAAGCCTTGGCCACGAACTCTACCGCTGCCGGGTCTATGAGCAGCGGGTTGGCCGGCTCCAGTTGCATGGCTGGGGGCACGTTTGCCGTTATGCCCTTGCGCACGGGATAGGAGAGAGATTTGCTAGCGATGAGCTTTTGCCCGTCCGGGCTGAGAATGTAGTTGAGGAACACCTTAGCCGCATTGGGATGCGGCCCGTTGTTGACGGCGCCCATAGACAGGGCATCCACCATCACCCCTTCCTTGGTATCCAGGACGCGAAGAGGCGCTCCTTCAGCGACCAAATTAGAAACGTCCAGGGTGGCCAGCAACACCGCGA
The DNA here is from genome assembly GCA_016210545.1 of Chloroflexota bacterium. GTDB lineage: Bacteria > Chloroflexota > Dehalococcoidia > JACVQG01 > JACVQG01 > JACVQG01. Next base: position 8,781 of record JACQTY010000215.1, on the reverse strand, counting down.
TTGAAGCGTTGCCCTGCGCCAGCTTGAGGGCCACCCCCGGTGTGCTGGGGTCAAATAGTAGCTCCTGCCGTCCCAGACGGGCGGGGAAATCATCGGGCAGACGTTTCTGCTGGATGTAAAGGACGAAGCGCGAGGCGATCTCACTGACTACCGGGTCGGAGATAAGGAGTTTGCCTTTCCACTTGGGGTCCAGGAGGTCCGTTAGACCCTTTGGCTCTTCTCCCGGCTTCACCAGGTTAGTGTTCATGAACATGGTGAGGAACATGCGCTGGTAGTTCAGATAGTTGGCTTCCTTATTGTGGAAGTTGGGCGCCATGTGCCATGCATCCTTTTCGCGCATGACGGGGATGTCGGTCGTGGGCGTCAGCAAGCCCGCCAGCCTCATGTTCTCCAGGTGCAGCGATGAACCTTCCACCACGTCTGCGACCATCTGACCGATGCGCTTCTCGGTCTTCAAACGCTCGGTGAACTCGGCGCCCCGTCCCTGAATAGCGTCGAGCTTGATGCCATACTTGCTTTCGAAAGCCTGTTGAAGGGCTCTGCCGCCTCGCCCCTCGGTGAAATACCAGTTGTAGAAGTTGAGCTTGCCCTCTTTCTTCGCCGCCTCTACCACCTTGTTCCAGGCTGCATCTTCGGCGCCTACGGCCGGGGTGGTCCTTGGGGCTGCCGTTGCCGATGGCGTCGCTGGCGCCGAGGGTTGGGGCGCGGGCGTCGCCTTAGGGGTACACGATGCCAGCACCGCAGCAACCAACAGGACTACAACAAAGAGACTGCCAGCCAAACCCTTTCTCACTTTTCCTCGCTCCTTTTCAGAACTATTCGAAATGCCTCACCCGGCCCACTCCCGCGTTGGAACTGTGGGCCGGGTGTACGCTATATCAGCTTAGGTCTCTATCTACCGACCAGCTTATCGAACCACTTGTCCCGGAACATCTGTGTCGCCTTATTCAAATTATCGATATTCTCCACAAAGGTCTTGGAGAATTGCACCTGGGCTGCTTTGGGACGGAAGTCGGGCACGTCCTTGCGGAGCATCTGCATGCTCTGAGCTTTCCCGGTAATTGTCTGGCCTTCCTTAGAGAGCAACCAGTCCATCAGTACCTTTGTGGCATTGGGGTTTGGCCCTCCGGCAATGGCAGCCATGGAACCAGTAGAGTACACGACTCCCTCTTTTATATCTATTGCCTGTACCGGCGCCCCTTCCACGGCGAATTTACCAACATCGGAATCAGAACCCCGAATCATCAATACCCTTTCGCCTCTGGCCAGCATGTTGAATTCATCGGGTACGGAGCCGGGAAATAACAGCTTCTGCTGGTATAGAGCTTTGATGTATTGCTCATTCCAGATACCGTTTTCCATCAACACCACCATATATTGGTTTGTACCCGGGCCGATGTTAGGATCGGTGAAACTCATCTTCCCCACCCATTTGGGGTCCAGGAAGTCTTTCCATGACTTCGGCACATCCTCTGGCTTAACCAGCCTGGTGTTGACATAGGGGCTGAAGACGATCAGCCGCCACAATAGAACCGTCTTGGCTTGCGGGTCTATGGCCGTGGGTTCGGCAAACCACACTCCCGTCTCTTTCAATGTGGGCATGTCAGCGGACACGTCAGCCAGCAACCCATCCAATTTCATACTGTTGTTAAGTAGCGTACTGCCCTCAGTAAAATCGCCGACTTGCTGGCGCAACCGCTTCTCGGTTTTTATCCTTTCCTGAAACTCGGCGCCCCTTCCCGTTATGATCTCCAGGTTAATGCCATACTTGCTTTCAAACGCCTTTTCCACCGACAGGCCAGTGTCACCAACCCAGTTAAAACTGTAGGCTGTTACTTTGCCTTCCTTCTTGGCTGCTTCCACGACCTTGTCCCAGGCGGGGTCTTGGGCCTGAGCCTGCCGAACGGGTGGGAGGGTGGATGTAGGAGCAGTTGCGGATGGCGCCGCCTTGGGGGGCGCCGCGGTTGGCGCTGGTGTGGGCTGACAGGCGGCGAACAGCAGCAGTACCGACAGGGCGCCACTCAAGATGATGGTCAGGGATAACCTCGGTCTCATGAACTAATGTCCTCTCCTTCTGATCGATTTTGGAGTATACCTATCTTCCTACCAGTTTGTCGTACCATTTCTGACGGAAGAGCTGCGCCGCTTTTTCCAGGTGCTCAGGGGTCTCCACGAGGGGTTTGGCCATATCGGTCTGGACTCCGCTGGGGCGAAAATCGGGGACATCTTTGCGCACCATCTTGTTTCCCTGGGCTTTTCCTGCGATCGTTATGCCCTCTTTGCTGTATATCCAGTCAAGAAGCAGCCGGGCAGCGTTGGGACTGGGACTGCCGGCGACTGCCGCTACCGAAGCCGTTGAGAGGACCACGCCTTCTTTCATATCTATTGCCTGGATGGGGGCGCCCTCCAGGGCAAAGCGGCCCGCTGAGGCATCTGAGCCTCTGACGGACAACTTGATCTCGCCTCGGGCGAGCATCAAAGTCTCCTCTTGTAGCCCGGTGGGGGTCCGCAGTCCCTGCTTATACAATGCCTTGACATACTCCTCGTCCCAGGCCTTATTGTCCATAAGCACGACCATATACTGGTAAGGCCCGGCGGATACGTTGGGCTCGGTAAAGGTCATGGCGTTTTTCCACCTGGGGTCAAGCAGGTCCTTCCAGGACTTGGGGATGTCGGCTCCCTTTACCAGGTTCGTGTTGATGTACGGGGTAAAGGCTATAACGCGCCACACCAGGTTCATCTTCTCTTTGTCTATGGCGGTGGGATCCACGATCCATACGCCTTTCTCCCGCAGAGCCGGAATCTGGTCCGCGACCGAGGTAAGAACGCCCTCTTGCTTCATGTTGGCGACGTGAAGGGAGCTGCCTTCCGTTACGTCGCCTACTATCTGGCCGACTCGCTTTTCCGTTTTCAAACGCTCTATGAACTCTGCGCCCCGGCCGGTTACTATGTCCAATGTTATGCCGTATCTATCTTTGAAACCCCTGGATATCGCCAGTCCTGCGTCGCCCACCCAGGTGTAGCTGTAGGCGGTCACCTTGCCCTCTTTCTTGGCCGCCTCCACCACCTTGGCCCAGGCCGCGTCTTGAGAGGTAGGAGCAGGTGCGTTGGAGGCGGGAACGGGGGCAGGAGATGGCGCGACCGGCGCCGGCTGAGACGGTACCGGCGCGGTCTTGGGGGCGCAGGATACCAAGCTGACCAGCATGATAGCGATTACCGACCAGAGAAAGTGATTGCGTTTCATTTCTTCTCCATTCTCGTTCCGGCCCGCCAAATCTGGACCGAAGCAGGATGCCATACCTACAAGTTCGGGGCCTTACTGCCCTATCAGCTTGTTAATCCACTTCTCCCTGAAAAGTCGTGTGCCATCGTCGTTGTCCTCGACGGTCATTACTACCGGTCGCTTGGGGACAAACGCGAGGGGAGCGGGTCGGAAGTCCTGAACATCGGTCCGTACCGAGCCCATTTTCTTGCCTTCTCCGTGCACTGTTTGTCCCTCCTGGCTCATTATCCAGTTCAAGAAGACCTTGGCGGCATTCGGGTGCGGCGCCCCGGCGATGGCCGCGGCTGTTCCCGGACTGATCGTAGTCCCGTCTTGCAGCTCCGCAGCCCGGATCGGCGCACCTTCAGCGACAAAGCGAGCCGACGTGGAATCGGAGCCCCTGATCATGAGGTACTGCTCACCCCTGGCCAGTTGGGCCGACTCGTCGACAACGCTGGTGGCAAAACGGAGGTCCTGCTTATAAAGAGCCCTGATAAAGTTATCATCGATTATCTTCTCTCTCATGAGAGGAGGGAAAAGCAGATAAGGGCCGCCGCCGATGTTGTGGTCGGTAATGGTCATCTTCCCTTTCCACTTTGGGTCCAGCAGGTCACGCCATACCTTTGGTTCTTCGCCGGGTTTTACCAGCCGGGTATTGACGTGAGGGGCATAGGTGGAAATAAAGTGCACGATCAGGTGTCTATCTTGAGGGTCCAGAGAAAAGGGGTCTATGACCCATTTCCCCTTCTCATTCACAGCAGGGAGGTCGCCCGCTACGCCAACCGTTATCCCCTCCAACTTCATGTTCTTAACATGGATGGCGCTGCCCTCGGTGGTGTCGGCAGTTATCTGCCCCACCCGTTTCTCGGTCTTCAGGCGCTCTATGAACTCAGCGCCGCGGCCGGTGACGATCTCCAGGTCGAGGCCGTACCGTTTCTTGAACGCTTTTTGCAGCATAATGCCCAGTTCGCCGGTAAAGTTAAAGGAGTAGATGACTACTCTACCCTCTTTTCTGGCTGCCTCGACTACTTTAGCCCACGCGGCGTCCTGAGATGTGGGGGGCGAGAGGTTGGAGAGGGGAGAGGTTGGGGTTGGCCCCGCCCGCGGAGGCGTCGAGGCCGCTGGTGCGGGAGCGGTCTTCGGAGCGCAGGATGCTGCTCCGAACATTAAGAAAATAACCGATATCAGGCTGACGTAAAAGCGCTTACCCATTCTAGCCCTCCATTCGCCTGGGATTCGCCGCCGACTCTGGGTAAAAAGAGACCTCTGAAAGCGTCTTTCAGAGGTCTCCACGTACGGTTACTCCTTTTCTGTCGCGCCGACCCTGCCGCCCAGCTCCCGCTTTAGCTGAGAGCGGGGCACTCCCATGGCCTCCAGGAAGGCATCCATAGAATCGGCCACGTGGCTCCAACTCCACTCCCGGAAATCGGCGCGGTTGGCCTCGTACACCATCGTGGGTATATGCGCCCGGTGCATGGCCAGCTTGATCTCGGCGACGTGGGTGGTCATGCCTTCGCAGCCACGATCGATTTCCAGGATGATGCCATTGGCCCGCCATGCCTCGATTGCTGCCTGAGTATAGTGGGACTTTAAGGCGGATTCGGCGTTCCTTTGCTCCGAAAGGCAGGACACGATGGCCCGCCAGCGCAGGGCCTCCTGTCTCGTCCTGGGTACGCCTTCCCAGTCGACGGGGTCCATAGGACGGAAGACCCCGTCGGGCTTGATCTTCTGCACCGGAGGGATAAACGAGAAGTGGTTGGAGCCGCCCACTACGGCCACGTCGTGCTCCCTCAAATAGTGGAAAAGATACAGGGCATACCAGGGGGGCAGGCCGTCATGCAGCACGCGCAGCCTCTCGAAGGGCAGAGGGGCAATCTGATTGGCCACACGGTACTTGGTCTCATCCCGCAGGGCGGTCATAAGCTGCAGCACTTCGGGTTTATATGACCAGTATTCCAGGTTAAGGAAGAAGGGGAGTAGCAACTTGTATTCCAGGGGGGCAGGGATGGTGGACTGCATCTGGAGGACCTCGCCCCACAGACACCGTACTTTGTACATGTTAGCGACGGCGTCCACCATCTTCTGGTCGTCGTACTGTCGCCCGGTAAACTTCTGCAGCCAGTCGATGAACTCGTTGAACTGGCTGACCAGATAGCTAATGCCGTTTTCGTTGAGTCTCACCCTGCCGTCGCCGTCGGAGGTGCCGTACTCGATACAGTAGTATGGCACCTGGAAATGGTCGGCGACGATCTGAAACCACTTGCCTTTGCTGTCGCACTGGTTGGCGCAGAGGACGAACTCCGGTTTGGGGAACGGGCCAAAGGGCGTCTGGCCCAGGAACATGGAGCCGATGAATACGCGGGTGAAGGCGCAAAGGTCGCGGGCGTAACCCCTCTGCTCCGTAGCCTCGAGGGCGGGCAGGGCGAGACCTTTCTCCCCCTCGCGGATGGCGGCTACGGCCCAAGGCTCGCCCCCCATGAACACAAAGTCGCCGATACCGGCCATCAGGTCTTTGTGAGCATTCATGTTGCCAGCCACGAGGAAGCGGCCTTGCTCCTTGGCCTTCATCACGTCTTTGAAGTGCTTGGCCCGCATCTCTTTGGCCCAGCGGTAGGTCTCAAGAGGTTCAACCCTGTACTTCGACTGCGTAGCCACGGCTTGACCTCCTCTGATCGTCTAAGCAACAATGCTTACTATTGGGAAGTTTGACTGATTGTAACCTGTTGGAAAGAAGATGTCAAGGAGAATTGCACGCCCAAGATCCGCCGCCCGCTGAATCTTGCCAAAGGAACGGTTCCTTCATCAGGCTGGTGAAGCATTCGGTTCTCGGCCGGTCTGGGACGGCGCCTAAAGAAAACACCTGCAAACTGTTCTGGCGAAAGCCTGTACCGTACTTGATACGGGGGCCAGAATCCAGGATGGGCTACGGGGGATCCCGATGGATCGGGACTTTCGCTGGAATGACAAAAAAGACCTCTCTGATTTATCGGGATTGGTCCTGGCTTGTCCGCGCTAGCTTCTTGATGGCGGATTCGGGCATGCTCGTGCAAGGCCCTTGCGTTATCGCAGAACGATTTCGGGAACGGGGAAAAGATGTACGGTGGGTGCATCGAGTCCCGGCGAGTCGGGACATTCGTTTGAAGGGGGGTAGTGGGTTCTGCCCCAAGGATGAACAGTTACAGTATTCTTGGACCTCACCCCCCTCGGGATGTGGGATGTGAGAGAAGGGTCCCACCTCCCACACCCCCTAGCTCACGTCTCAGTTGGGCTGCGCCCCTCTGAACTCCTGCTTTCGCTGCAAGGGCGCCAAATAGTTGATGACCATAAATCGGGGCAGAACCTGCCCTATGAGGCGATGAAATTGAGAGACAATCCAGAGATGCCGGCGGGTATGCTCCCGGATAAGTTCCGGGACATGCCGGGCTGTTACCGGGATGCCTCCCCGGGCGATATGCGCCGCTTCACATCCTCAATCACAATCCGGGCGCTCTGCACGGCGCTGGGTGAACCCCACCACCCCGGCGGCGCCACGCCATCCCCGACGTTATACAGGTTCTCTATGGGAGTCTTCTGGGGTAGGTAATTGCCCGGCCAGCAACGCATCACCGGCCAGCCGCCATGGTAACAGCCAGCCAGAAGTACCCGGGCGTGCTTGTCGAAGGCCGGCAGGTTGTCCCGGATGTCGGCCATAGCCAGGTCCAGTTCCTGGCGCAGGTTATAGGGAGGCAGAGAGTTGCCCAGGAAGGCGGCTACCTCCGTGAGGTGCTGTCCTTTCGGGGCTAGCTCCGGGCAGAGGTTGGTGAGGGGAGCCATGAATAGTACACGGCGGGACTCGGTGAGGAAGGTCAACCCCGGGCATTCCAGGAGGGGCCTGTCGCTGGCCACGTAGATGATAATCTGGGGCGAGGCATGCAGCTTCTGCTCCAGGTCTCCCAGGTAGCCCTTTTCCAGGTTCTCCTTACCCACCAGGTCTACCGTGGCCTGGGGGCCGGCATTGCTGAGCACAGCCCGCGCCTGGACCTCCACCTGTCCCCCCGCCGTATCCACCAACACTCCGGTCACCAGCCCGTTCTTTTGAGTGATGCGGCGTGCCGGGGCCCGCAGCCAGATCTCGGCGCCATTGGCCTTGCCCACGCCTGCCAGGGCCTCGGTTATGTTACCGCAGCCGCCGGGAACAAATCCATAGTTCTTGACTGCCGACATGGCCATAAGGTAGCGGAAAAACTCCCCTGCCGGCAGCTCAAAGGTGCGCAGTCCGCTGGACAGGGTGGACAGCATCTCAAAGATGCCCAATACGCTGGGGTCGGCGGAAAACTGTTGGAGCCAGGCCTTCACCGAGATGCTCATGGGGGGCTCTTGCCACGAAAGGCCGCGCTTCAGGGCGGCCATGGCCCTATTTGCCTCGGCTTCCTCGGCGGCTATGGCAATCATGGCCCGCAGCCCCCCTTTAGCGGGCATCTCGTAGTCTTTGCCCCGAATGCGATAGAAATACTCAGGCTTGGGTACCCGGATTTCAAAGCTGGCGCCCACATCCCGGCAGAGCTGGCCGTGGAAACCATCCGATACCCAGACTACGCCCGTGGGGAGACGGAAGCCCTGGTAGTCCAGATTGGCGCAGCGGCCTCCAACGAAAGGGAGTCTGTCTATCACCAGCACCTGGTAGCCAGCCCGGGACAGATAGGCGGCGGCGGCCGCTCCTCCAAGGCCGGACCCGATGATGGCCACGTCGCATTTGTGTGTCTTCATGGTCTATCCTCCAGCGCCTCCACCGGGCAATACTCAACACAGGTCAGGCAGTCAGTGCATTTCTTACGGTCTACCTCGACCAGGCCCCACACGGCCAGGGCCTCCTCCGGGCATACCATTACGCACATCCCACATCCTACGCACTTCTCCGGGAGAATAGTGAGCATCGGACTGCCCTCCATTTCTGCAGCATATCATTACGGCAATCGCCCCGGTCGGTCGGGGTGGACTGGGTCTCGGGACCCTAATAGAAACGACCCTCATTGGTTCCGCATTCTACACTGCTGCCGTCCCTTTTGCAAGGTTCGCAATTGACCTACATCCGGGGTCTTAGAAGATGGATTCCTCTCTCCCGCCCCGTCTTGCAAAGCTTTTGGCGCCCCGTGATCCACCATCAAAAAGCCGACTGGCGGCGATCTCGATGCAGCGGGCCCATGTCATGTCATTCTTGCGAAGGCCGGAATGACAATTGTTGTGGCGCCAGCCAGGTGAAAGAAGCTCCGCTTTGAAGAGATTGAATGGGTGGTGGATGTTGGCATCCCTTAATCCGCCATCAAGATGCCCTTTGGCTCTGGACGCGGTGAGGGGAAAGAGGTTCAGGAAACTTCCTGACGGGGGTCTGTCCCGACTTGTCGGGACAGATTCCAAAGTCCCCCATGATTGGGGGATTTAGGGGGTTGATGAGCGGCTTTTGGGTGCTCTTCGGGAGCGGAAGACGGTCGTAATCGAGCACCACGTAGGTGAAATGACTGTTCGTTTGGCGAGATTGAATG
>JACQTY010000225.1 GCA_016210545.1 Chloroflexota bacterium | reverse complement strand
GTCTATTCCTATCTTGCCCGTGCTGACCCCCAATTCTTCGAAGGCGGGCTTGAGCTTTTTCTCCACCTGCGCCTCAGCGATTCCCGGGTCCTCCATGGTGGCCAGTGGCCTGATGTTGTTCTTGCTCATCCAATACATGGTGTCCCGGCATCGCTCGTAGCAGCCACTGGTAGCGAACAGGATCGGCTCCCGGTCGGGCGCCATCAACCCGGCGTTTCTCGTGAGGAACGAGATAGGCCACCACAGGGGCCGGTAACCTGTCATGTATTGTAGGTTCTCGGCCTTGAAACACAAGATTGCGTCCAGCCCGTCTTGCTTTATCTGCTCATTGAGTCTCCTGGTCCTGTCAGCCCGCAGCAGGTCGAAGTCTATTCTTTTAGTCCAATTTACGGCAAAGTCCACAGTCTTCTTCCTTGGGGAGCTTTCCCGGCACAGGAGGACAGGGCAAGGGCTGCTGCGCGGGCTTGCCTACATGCCCTGTTCTGTGCGCGCGATGATATCGTCCTGGACCTCGGGCGTCAGGTTGACCCAGTATGCGCTGTACCCCGCGACTCTGACTATCAGGTCCTTGTACTGCTCCGGATGCTTCTTCGCGTCGAGCAGCTTATCGCGGTCTATGATGTTGTACTGGATGTGACTGCCGCCGGATGTGAGAAAGGTCTGCGTGAGGCTTGCCAGCTTGTCCATGGCCTCCGGACTCTGCATGAGGCTCGAGGGGAACTTCTGGTTCAATACCGCTGCCCTCGCCTCCTCGAACCCTGCGTTTATCGCCGATTTCATCACGCCAGTAATACCTTTTTTATCGGTACCGCGCATAGGAGACAACGAACCGTCATCCAGCGGCTCCCCGCCCTTCCGGCCATTGGGCAGCGCTCCTACCCCTTTGCCGCCATAGTGGTGCCATGCCAGGCCATGGCGGCTAATAGAGTATTTATCTCCGCGGGGGTTCTTGTGTCGGTGTATCAACTCACCCATCAGCCTGCCCGACTCGCCCACCAGCCGGTCGGACTCCGCAATACCGTTGCCATACTTGGGGACCGCGAGGCACATCTGCCTGATTTCCTCGCCACGTTCCCCGGTAAAGTTCGAGTCAAGCGCCTCCAGCAACTCAGCCATCTTCAGTTTTTTCTCTTCAAAGACCAGCCTCTTCACGGCCGTTAGAGAATCTCCGGCATCCACGTGGCCCCGGTCCTTCCAGTCCCAGTTCTTGTAGGACCACTGGCCGCCGGCGAAGAGGTCCTGTCCCTTTTCCACGCATCCCGGGGCCAGGACCGACCACACCGGAAATCGCGTTTTTTCCTCATCTACCCGGGAGGCCACGGTGACCAGTGCGTTTAGCCGCGTCACCAGGAACTCCAGTTGCTTCCGATATGCCTGCCAGAGCTCCTCAAAGCTCCTGAAGTCCCGTGGGTCCCCCGTCCTCGGCCCCAGTTGCTTTCCTGTCATCGGCGCAATACCGTTGTGAAGCGTAAGGTCCACCATCAAGGCTATGTTCGGGTGATGCGCCGGTCGCATCCCGCCCCGACTGCCGGCCAGACCGCCGGCTACGGCCTGTATTCAGCCCTGCCCCATCCAGTCCCGGGCGTCTTTCAGGTCTTCTCCTTGCTTTTCCACCAGGTAGCTAATCACGCGGTCGTCGGACATGAACTGGGGCTGTCCGCCACCGACCTTGCGATTGGTCTCCAGCGCTTTGAGCATGGCCCATCTCGGGGTGCTGGCGCCCACGCGAAAGGTGTAATGGGGTTCGGCATACCTCAGCAGTCCTGCCATGTGCAGGACCAGGTACGTGAGCTCATTGTTAGCGTCTAGCCCGTCCCGGGTCAGCCCACCCAGAGTAACGTTGCTCGGCATCGTCCCCTGCGCATACTCCCCCCTCTTGAGGCCGTTGACGCCATCGCGCGTTGCCGTGATAGACAGGCTTGTCCCTATCAGGTCGCAGGCTTCCTCCAGCGTCACGCGACCCTCCCTAAGGTCGGATTTGAAATATGGATAGAAGTATTGGTCCAACCTGTGGGTCGTGTCGCCTATCACGCTGGGCCTGGTCCACTTGATCGCGATACCGTACAGGATTCTCGATTGGACTGCCTCCTGCAAAGTACGCGCCGGGTACTCGGGCACCCTCTCGCAGACGGCAGCTACCTGTTCAAGTTCCTTTCGCCTTATAGGGTCCGGTTCAACGTCTGCCAGGTCCCGGGCCAGCACGGCATAGCGGTGTGCGTACTGGATGACCGCCTCACAGCACATTATCGCCGCTTGCCAGAACCAGGCCTTCCTGGCCTCAGGTTCCTCACCGGTACGAATCCTCTCCAGTCCCGCTTCTGCTTCCTGAATTATGGCCCGCAACCCTCTGGTCAGTAGCTTTTCCCAGTCGGGCGCCACCGCAACTCCATTTACCTTCCCCTGTCTCAGGATTCCGCGGGCTTTCTCCAGCTCCTCCGGCCAGTCCCCGTAC
>JACQTY010000218.1 GCA_016210545.1 Chloroflexota bacterium | reverse complement strand
TCGTCCTTCGACAGGCTCAGGATGGCGGCCAAACCGCCGCCTCGCAGGGGGCGCAGATTTTCATCCTTCGTGGTCCCGACTCGTCGGGATGACTGATTCCAGCGAAAGCCCCGATGCATCGGGGGCCCCGCAGTGCTCACGTCTCCTGGATTCCGGCTCGGTGGCCGGAATGACAGTCGTGTAGCGTGCCTGGCTATCTGTCTAAGTACGGGTGCTCAAGGCATTTTGCTGGAACGAGTGACACACGGGTTCGCCCCTACACTCTAATTGGGGGCATCCAAACAATGGGACAGACATTTCTGGACAAGATCGTAGCCGCGACTCAAGCCAGGGTCGCCGCTCTGGATACAGAAAAGAGCAGGCTGGAGACGGCAGCCAAGGCGGCGCCGCTTGCCCGCGACTTCGCCGCGGCTCTCAAACGCAAATATCACCGGCCGGCCATCAACCTGATCGCCGAGATAAAACGGGCCTCGCCCTCCAAAGGGCAACTAGCGCCCGACCTGGACGTCGCCCGGCTGGCTGAGGCTTACCACAAAGGCGGGGCCGCCGCCCTGTCCGTGCTCACCGAGCCTCAGTTCTTCAAGGGCAGCTTCGACGACCTCAAAGCGGCGCGGAGCGCCGTCCTGTTGCCCGTGCTGCGCAAGGACTTCATCCTGGAGCCGGTGCAGGTCTACGAGGCCCGGGCCAGCGGCGCCGACGCCATTCTGCTCATTGTCGCTATCCTGTCGAGTGGGACACCGTCCCGATACATCGGGATGCCCCTACGGGCTCTGCGAGAACTGGCCGCCTCGTTGGGCATGGCCGCGCTCGTCGAGGTGCACAACGAGACGGAACTGCGCCAGGCGCTGGAAAGCGGCGCCTCCATCGTGGGCATCAACAACCGCGACCTGGCGGACTTCAGCGTTGACCTGAACACTACCTTGCGCCTGCGGCCTCTTATTCCTGAAAGCGTAACCGTGGTCGCCGAAAGCGGCATCCACACCGCCGCCGACATCGCCCGCCTGCGCGACGCCGGCGTCAACGCCGTCCTCATTGGCGAGGCGCTGGTGACCAGTGCGGACCCGGAGAAGAAGATAAGGGAATTGCTGAGCGGCTAGCCTCTGAGGGATACAGAATCCCCCGCACTCGCGGTCGAGGCGCATCGGAGCGCCCCCTTTGGATGGCCATTGATTAATAGGTCGCCGTGCCCCTATCGGGGGCCACAACCAGTGGGAATGGGCGAATCCCCCTTCAGCAAGTCCCGATGAATCGGGACGATCGATCGGGCCGAGGGGATCATCCTCCGGGACAAGCAAAGACCCTGGGAAAACTCCACACTCCCTTGACTACCGCCCCAATCGGCTCTACCATATCCCAGGATAAGTATGAAAATCGGCCTTCTGGAGTCCAGGCTAGACCCCTTCATCAACGATTTGCAGTCCCGACTTTCTGGGCTGCCCGTCGAGTTCATCTCCTTCTCCCAACAGCCTCTCCCACTGCACACGGAATATGGTGTAGTGGTGGACCGGCTGAGCTTCCTCCACCCGTTCCTTGAGGAGATGCTGAAGAACCTGGCCCTGAACGGCGCCTATGTGATAAACAACCCGTTCGCGGCCACGGCCACCAACAAGATGGTGGAACTGAGGCTTTGCGGCGACCTGGGAATATCCTTCCCGAGGACGGTGGTCCTGCCCGATATCACAGCTCAGGAGGAACTGGGCGAAATACTTGACGACCTGGACTGGCAGAAAGCGGTCCAGGAAGTGGGCCTGCCCTGCGTCATCAAGCCTTATGACGGCTCGGGCTGGAAGCACGTTTACCGGGTGAACTCGATGGAAGAGCTACAGGGAGCTTACGAAAAGGTCAAGCATCGCCACGTCGTCCTGGTCCAGCAGGCTATCGACTACAAGGACTACTTCCGGGTATTCTGCATCGGCAAGAGGGATGTCCTCTTCATAAAATGGGTGCCCCGTCCGCTGGCGATGGGCGAGTACCTGCCCTGCGACCCAAAGGAGTTGGGGGCTATGGAGGATAGCCTCACCCGGCAGACCATCCAGCTCAACAAAAGCCTGGACCTGGACGTGAACGCCGTGGAATGGTGCCTCGACCGCGAAGGCAGGGCGTGGCTCATAGAGGCTTTCAACGAGGTGCCGGATATCGACAAGCGGAGCATCCCCCAGCCTTACTACGACTGGATTGTGGAGAAGTTCGCCGGGCTGGTAAAGCAGAAGTTCTATTCCACGGAGACCAACAGGACGATACTGGGCCTCACGGGGCGCCAACCTTGACCGCATCGGCCCCAACACGGGCAAGCCGGAACCGGGCGGGCTCGATTGTTGTAGGTTTCCTGGCCGGGGTCGAAATCCCCCGTCCAGATTCCCCGAATGGAATCTGGACTGCCGCCTTTAGTAAAGGGGGTTATGGGGAATCCGCCGCTGCACCTACACTACGAGGCAATGAGCGCAAGGTAAAATGCGAAGACCCTGGTTATTACCCTTGCCCACTTCTTCAAATCCTGTGAAACTGTTATCATAGTCTACGTGCGCCCCTGTCTCGCCCTGCGGCCGGGGCAGCGTCCATTTGCTCCAGGCTTGGGGTGTACCGGCAGGATGTCGCGCAACGTTTTAACGGGAGGGGTTAGCTAAGATGAGCCGGGTGTTCGCTGGTGTCCGGCCTACGGGCAAACTGCATATCGGGAACTATCTGGGGGCCATAAAGAACTTCGTGGCCCTCCAGGAACAGCACGAGTGTATCTACTGCATCGTGGATATCCATGCCCTGACCACCCTGGAGGAGACCTCCAAGCTCCAGGAGAATATCCGGGATATGGTGCTGGACTGGCTGGCCGCCGGGCTAGACCCCAAGAAGAGCACCATGTTCGTCCAGTCGCACGTGCCCCAGGTGACGGAGCTGCACACACTGCTCAGCATGGTCACACCGCTGAGCTGGCTGCTCCGCGTGCCCACCTTCAAGGAAAAGGCCAAGCAGCAGCCCCGGAACGTGAACTACGGCCTGGTGGGCTACCCGGTGCTCATGACCTCCGATATTGTGCTGTATAAGGCTGACAAGATCCCTGTTGGGGAGGACCAGTTGCCGCACCTCGAGTTGGCCCGGGAGATCGTCCGGCGGTTCAACAGCATCTTCGGCCCTACCTTTCCCGAGCCTCAGCCCGAGTTGAGCGAGGCCCCGCTGGTCCTGGGCATCGACGGCCAGCAGAAGATGAGCAAGAGCCTGAACAACCACATCGAGATAGCGGCCACTCCCGAGGAGACGAAGAAGCGGGTGATGATGATGGTCACCGACCCGCAGCGCATCTATCGCCACCAGCCCGGCCGCCCGGAGGTGTGCAACGTGTACCGCATGGAGCACTTCTTCGCCCCCAGGGACCTGGAACGGGTCCACTTCGAATGCACCCACGCCACTCTCGGTTGCGTGCAGAACAAGGAGTTCCTCGGCGAGCAGATCAACAGCTACTTTGCGCCTTTCCGTCAGCGGCGGCAGGAGATGGCCGCCAGGCCCGAGTACATCGACGAGGTCCTGGCCGAGGGCGCCCGCCGTGCGTCGAAGATTGCCGAGGAGACCCTGAGAGAGGTCAAAGAGAAGATGGGCCTGATGCCGAGGCGCTCCTGATGGTAGTGATCCCGCCTTCCCGCAGCGGCCGTCAGGCGTTGGACATTGCTATAGAGGCCACCAAAGCCGCCGGGGAGATCGTCATGGACCATTTCTCACGAGAGAAGCATGTCCACGTTAAGGGCCAGGGGAACCTGGTCACCGACGCCGACCTCCTCTCCGAGAAGCTGATCCTGGAGCGACTGCGTTCCGAATTCCCGGACTTCGGCATCACGTCGGAGGAATCGGACCGGGTGCCTTCCCAGAACGGTTACACCTGGCTGGTGGACCCTCTGGATGGCACCAACAATTACAGCTTTGGAATACCCTTTTTCACCGTGAATATTGCCCTCGCCCAGGGAGACAGGATGTTGCTGGGCCTGACCTTTGACCCGCTGCGCCACGAGCTTTTCCACGCCATAGCTGGAGAGGGCGCCTTCCTCAACGGCCAGCGTATCTCTGTGTCGCCCCGCACCGATCCCAAGACTGCTTTGATCGGCTTCGACATTGGCTACGAGATGGGCAAGGGCCAGGAGACGCTGGAGATCGCCGGCGCCCTGCGGCCCAGCGTCTTCAGCTACCGAGTCCTGGGTTCCGGGGCGATGGCGCTGGCCTACGTGGCCTGCGGGCGGCTCGACATCTACATGCACCGCCGGCTCTACCCCTGGGACATAGCCGCCGGACGGCTACTGATCGAGGAGGCGGGAGGGATGGCCACGGACTGGCAGGGCAAGCCGCTGGCGCAGGAGGGGCGGGAGATCGTGGCCGGGAACAAGGCAATCCATCGTTTCGTCATGGAGACGGTCAGGAAGTCTCGTCCCCCGGCGGCCTAGCCGGCTCCTCCAGCGTAAACCCCGATGACTTCAGAAGCCCCCCTACCCGCAGCAGGAACGAGGTTATCTCCATGAGCAGGGCCTCGGCTGCATCCTGGTTCTTCATCATGTCGTCGAGCACGGCCGGGTTGGACTCGGAAAAGTGCCTTACCCTTTCCTCCAGGTCCTTCGGCATGAGCGTCTGGATCAGTTCCAGGGCCTTCTCGATGGTCAGCGCCTTTTGCTCGCTCTGGCCCAGCCTGTGGAGGGCGGCGTCGATGATGCGGCGGGCGAAGGTAGACGGGCCAACGCCATAGGTTGCGGCCAGTTCCTTCAGTTGCTGTTTGCTCTGGCTATCGAGCCTTATGGTGATAGGGCGGTCTTTGGGCGTCCCGGGCGCGGGCGTCCGCGATTTGGCCTTGGGTGTAGCCGGGCCGTGGGTAAGCCAGAATTCGGCCTCTTCTTCGGCGGTGCTGAAGTTAGGAAGCACAGCTCTTCTCTTCGCTTTTCTCATATTCTACTCTTCTCCGTCAAAGCTGAACACGTTACTGTAGTACATTGTATTACGCCAGGAAGGGTTTGTCAACGAGATCGTTGCTCTGCGTACAGGCAATTCATAAATTGCCCGTGCCCTCCGCTCCGAGAATTCCCCGCATTGACGCCTCTATGCAGAGGCGGTATACTGCCTTTGATTAAGCTTAGAGGAGCAAGATGGCTGGAATTACGTCTTTTGGGGCTTA
>JACQTY010000221.1 GCA_016210545.1 Chloroflexota bacterium | reverse complement strand
AGGTTTTCAATTTCGATATGTCTGACCCCGAAGATGGGTAGCATTCAGTTATTGCAATAGTGTATCCCCCCTTCAAAACCCTTGTGTCCAGCGCAAGATGTGGGACATGTTCAGTTTAGAAAAGGGGGTGCTCCTATTCACCCCGATTATCGGGGTGAATAGGAGCAGGAGATTCCATTTCCCTGCATTTCCCGGCAAGGACGGCAAAATGGCAGGCGTCTTTGAAGGTCTGAAAGTGGCTGACTTCACCTGGGCCATCGTCGGCCCGGTGGTATCGCGCTATCTGGGCGAACACGGGGCCACGGTAGTACGCGTAGAATCGGCGACGCGGCCCGACGTGGTACGGGTCGCCCCCCCGTACAAAGACGGCAAAGCCGGGTTGAACCGCAGCGCCTATTTCACCAACTATAACTCCAGCAAGTACGACCTGAGCCTCAACCTGGACCTGCCCCCGGCCAGGGAGGTAGCCCGACGGCTGGCGCTGTGGTCCGATGTCGTCGTCGAAAGCATGTCCCCGGGGGTTATGAAACGCTGGGGCCTCAGCTATGAAGAGCTGAAGGCGCTCAAGCCGGATATCATTATGATGAGCACCACCAACCTCGGACAGACCGGCCCTCAGGCCTCGGTGGTGGGCTTCGGCACGCAACTGGTCTCCCAGGCCGGCTTTACCCACCTCACCGGCTGGCCCGATCGCGAGCCGTCCCAGCCCTTTGCGGCCTACACGGACATAGTGGCCCCCAAGTTCGGCGCTACCGCCCTCATCGCCGCCCTGGACTACCGGCGCCGCACCGGCCGCGGGCAGTACCTCGACCTGTCGCAGTTGGAGGCCAGCCTGTACATGCTGGCGCCCTTCTTCCTGGACTACGACCTCAACGGGGTGGAGCCGCTACGCGACGGCAACCGCAGCCCCTACGCCTGCCCCCATGGGGCCTATCGCTGCAAGGACGAAGCCCCTTCGGCAGGCTCAGGGCAGGCTCCTTCGGCAGGCTCTCCGCGCACGGAGCAGGCTGGCCGAGACCGGTGGTGCGCCATCGCCGTGGAGTCGGACGCCGAATGGGCCTCCCTGGTGGAGATACTGCTGAGGCCCATCTGGACCCAGGAACTGCGCTTTGCCAACTTCCGGGGCCGCAAGGCTAACGAGGACGAGATGGACAAGCTGCTTGAGGCATGGACCCTCGAACACACCGCGGAGGAGGTAGCCGAGAGGTTGCAGAAGGCCGGCGTGGCCGCAGGTGTGGTCAAGAACGCCCGGGACATGCTGGAGGACCCCCAACTGCGCCACCGGCAGCATTACCGGGTGCTGGACCACCCGGAGATGGGGCCGCACACCAACGACTACCCACCCTTCCACCTGTCGAAGACGCCCGCCGAGCTGCGTATGCCATCGCCGTGCCTGGGCCAGCACACCGAGTTTGTCCTGAAGGAGCTTCTCGGGATGAGCGACGAGGAGTACCTGCAACTGCTGGTAGCGGGGGCGCTGGAGTAAGACCTCACGCCTGATACCGCGAGACGCTCCCCTGAAGAGGTCAGGGTAAGCCCGGAGCTGGCCGCCCGGGTGAGACAGAAGTGGGGCGCGCTGGTGAAGACATGAAGAAGGAGGTCAGGATGGAATACTGCAAGCTGGGGAACTCGGGACTTAAGGTTTCCCGGATCAGCCTGGGGGGAAACAACTTTGGCTGGTACGCCGACGAGCCGGCTTCGAATGCTGTCATTAACCACGCCCTGGACATGGGCATCAACTATATCGATACGGCTGACATGTACGACAGGGGCCGTTCCGAGGAGTTCATCGGCAAAGCGGTAAAGGGGAAACGTTCTCAAGTAATCGTCGCCACCAAGTTCGCCAACCCGATGGGTGACGGCCCCAACGAAAAAGGCGGCTCTCGGTACTATGTCATGAGAGCGGTAGAGGCCAGCTTGAGGCGTCTGCAGACCGACTATATCGACCTGTACCAGATGCACCGGCCAGACCCGACAACTCCCATTGAAGAGACATTGGGCGCCCTCGATGATCTGGTCCGGGCTGGCAAGATACGGTATGTCGGCTGTTCCAACTTCGCCGCCTGGCAGCTTTCGGATGCACTGTGGACGTCTAAGGTCAACCGTCTACCCTCTTTCGCGATCGTGCAGACACGGTATAATGTGCTGGAACGTCAGATCGAGACCGACATCGTCCCATGCTGTCGGGCCCACAACGTGGGAGTAATACCCTGGGGACCCCTGGCGGGGGGCTTCCTCACAGGAAAGTACCGAAAGGGTGAGAAGGCGCCGGCGGATGCGCGCCTCTCTAAGCCAAACGCCCTTTACGACAGCGTCTTCACCGAGTCCAACTGGGACAGGCTCGCCAAATTGGAGACGTTTGCATCGGAGCGCGGCCACACGGTGGGAGATCTGGCCATAGCCTGGCTGCTATCCAGACCGTGGGTGAGCACGGTCATTGCCGGGGCGCGAAAGGCAGAGCAGGTAACAGCCAACGTGGCTGCCGCCGAATGGAAACTGACAGCCGCGGAAGCCGCCGAAGTTGACAGCATATCTTCTTGACCTCAGCGCTCTCGGCGGCCTCCGCGGTGCCATAGGCGTCTAGTTGTGCTATAATTTTCCCGCACGCCCGCTTCGACTGTCCCGATACATCGGGGCTGCCGTCCCCTGTAAGCCCGGCAGAGAGATTCCCCTCCGTTACAAAAACGGTGAGAGTCGCCACGGCGCCGTGTCCAAGGAAAGACAGGTCCCCTGTCCCCTTTACCAAAGGGGTTGCCGAAGGCGGGTGATCCCATAGACGCCATACCGTAACGTGTTCATTTAGGAGGTAACCCATGCAGAAGAAGATGGACGGCATGTCCAGCGGCCTGGACCTGAACGCGCCCAGCTTCACCACTCAGCCCAAGGACATCGACGCCAGGTGGACCGACCTCCTCAACAAGCCACGGGTGATGAAGGGCAAGGACCTCCCCAAATCGCCCCACGAGGGCTTCCAGGTACGCTACCCCGACTGGACCCAGGTAGGCCTGGAGACCTTCATCTGTTTCTTCGAGGAGTTCCCTCCCGGCGGCGTCTCCCAGCGCCACGGCCACATGAATGAGGCCGTGTTCTACATCCTCGAGGGCCGCGGCTACGAGATCCACGACGGCGAGAAATTCCCGTGGGAGGCCGGAGACCTGGTCATCATCCCCGACGGCTCGGTGCACCGTCACGTCAACGCCGACCCCAACAACCCGGCGATGGCCCTGGTGATAAACCCCAAGCCCACATTCATCTCGTATAACCTCCGGGCCCAGCGGCTGGTGGACCGCCCCGGCGAGGGGTCGACGTGATACGAACCCGTAGGGGCAGACACTCGGGTCTGCCCTGGGCTTTCGTCTGCCATAGGGCGAACCCATGGGTTCGCCCCTACAACATTGGCGCCACGGCGCCAGAATAGGAGCACCGTCAATGGCTCTAACTGAAAAAGACCGCTACCAACTGGGATACAACGCCAATCTCTACGAACTCGCCCTTCAGGAGGCCGCCCACGAACAGGAGAGGAACCGGTTACTGCGCCGCCATCAGGTGATCCAGGCCGCCGATATGCCCTGGGAGAACTCCCGGCACGGCCGCATGAAGCACCTCATCAACAGCCACATGCCCTATCCCGTGAAGACCGTCGAGCTGTACTTAATGGCGCTGCCGCCGGGCAGCCGCTCCGGCAAGCACCGCCACATGGCCGAGGAGGTCATCTACATCCTGGAGGGACAGGGCTATGACCTGCACTGGGACCCCATCGTGGATATAAACGAGAAATACGCCTGGGCAATATCCAAAGAGAGCAAGCGGTTCGACTGGGAGCAGACCGATTTCGTTTACATCCCGCCGATGGTGGTACACCAGCACTTCAACGCCAGCAAGCGCAGCGAGGCCCGATTCTTGGCGGCGTCGCACCGGGGATACAAGTTCCTCGGTTACCCGGAGCTGGAGCAGTTGGAGAACGCCCCGGACTACAAGCCGTGAAGTAGCGTACAGACCAGGCAGGGCAAGGCAAGGCAAGGAGATCCGGCCTATCTGGGACCATGGCGCGCTTGGACAGGCTCAGCGCGGCGGGGACCGGGGCATGCAAAAAATCCCGCCTACCCTGAACCTGTTGACGGGTTGCCTTTCCCCCCCGGACGGCGCGGGGGCGTCAACCCGAATAGTCCATACAACTCTTCTTCAGTGAGCCTGGATTTCAGGTCGATGGACACATCGTCCACGAGTTCGTCGAAGAGCTTTTGCTTTTGTTGGAGAATCTGCTCAATCCTCTCCTCAATTGTGTCCTCGCAGGTGTACTGGTAAACATGTACCGGGGAGGTTTGTCCCAGACGGTGCGTGCGGTCCTCTGCCTGATGCTCAACGGCGGGGTTCCACCAGCGGTCAAAGTGAAACACGTAAGACGCCTCTTGCAGATTGAGACCTTGCCCTCCGGCGCGCAGCGACAGCACCAATACCTTGTGGCTTGGATCGGACTTGAACTGCTCCACGACTGAGCTTCTCTGTTGCAGGGACATGGCTCCAGTGAAAAGAAGGGGCCGAAATTGTCTGAGCCTGTCAGCGACAGCGTGCACGCCGAATCTGTCGTCTGTGAACTGGGAGAAGACAAGCGCCCGGTGTCCCTCCGAGACCAGCGTGGCCAGGCGTGCCTGGACGTCATCCAATTTGGCTGATTCACTCGTCGTGGGGCAGAAGTTGCAGAGTTGCTTGAGCCTGAGGATAAGCTCCAGCACATTTTCTATACGTACGGACTGTCCCTTCTCCTTCAACTGGAGGATTCCCTGTTTCTCTGCCCTGTCGTAGGTCTCCCGCTGGTCTCCTGACAGCGGCAAGGCGATGGTAGAAATGGTTTTGGGCGGCAACTGGGGCAACACGTCAGCCTTCTTCCGGCGAAGCTGAAGTTTCTTGTGGATAGCCCGCATTTCCTGCCCGGGCATTACCCTAGATGGTTTTTCGCCCTGGGCCAGGGGCCGTGTAAACTCCAGAATTGATGCCAAATCATCCGGGGTATTCTCCAGCGGCGTGCCGGTGAGGACCCAGGCCCGGCGGCGCGGAACGAGCTTGCACTTGCGGCCCACCTCCGTGTCCCTGTTCTTTATCTTTTGGGCCTCGTCCAGGATCACTACATCCCAAATCCGGCGGCGGGGTGGGGAGTGCGGGTTAGCCGTGAAGTCCTCCCGCAGGGTCTCGTAGCTGGTCAGATAAACGTGGGCCGGCGTTGACCACTGGTAGGCCCTCTCCGCGGCGGGACCTTGCACTGTAGAAATCCGCAGTTCGGGCGCCCAGGCACGTATCTCTTTTCTCCACTGAGAGAGCAAACCGACCGGGGCAACCAAGAGCGCACTCTCAACATAGCGTTGATGGATAAGTATGCGCAAGGCAGCAATACCTTGGATGGTCTTACCCAGCCCCATGTCATCGGCCAGCAAGAGCGCATCCCTTGAGACAAGAAATCGGATACCATCCAACTGATAAGGGAAGAACACCGCGGGCCATTCCAAAGGTCCTTCAGGAGAGAGCAGGGTTTCTCTTGAAACGGTGAGCAGATAAACCAGCCTCTTTGGTAATAGGATGTCCGAACTGGCGCCCTTAAGCTTAATCCGTGTCCAGATTTCCTCTTCTATACTGGACGGCGGCGAGCCTACGGGTGGGTCTTCTTTCAGGTCAGTGTCGACCAGACAAACGGTTCTTGCAGTCACGGACATTTGACTGTTCACGGAGAAAGCAGGTGTGGCAAGAAACGTATCAACGCCGTCGTCGGCTCCTCTATTTGCGCCGACGGCTTCCACGCTAGGACTTCCGTCCTTCAGAAGTGTCGCGGGCCCTCGTTCTGGTATAGAGGTCCCGCTTTCTACAAGATGGCGCCGATAGACGTGCTGCAAACCCATCACGGCCCGCTCGAAGGGTTCTAACAACAAGCCGCGAGATAATAGCGTACGGAATAGCGTCTGCTCGCAAGACCCTTCGGGAAGCGGATGAGGCAGCCAATCCACGGGAACCAGCGCCATAGCGCCTGCTGCTTTTGGGGATTGTGGAAGGGAATTGAATTCCCGGGATTTCGAACCTACCCGGCAGACCGACGGGGATACCCGTACCCAGTCGCGGAAGGCATCGTCCGGCACTTCGTCATCCAGGCACAAGAGCAAGCTCGGAGCTTGGCCGCAACTAGATATCAACGACTCCGTTAGTTGCCGCAGCCGGGGAAGGTCGATATGGTCTCGGTACCACATTGAGGAGTGAGGGGCCTCGACGCGGGCATACGTGAACTCCAGGGGTTCCCCGCGAGCATTGACTACAAAAAGGGCCCCCGCATAGCCCCGCGGATAGTTTTGTATTTTGAGATATGCGGCGGGCCCCAGTTTGCCAACGTCGTCTTCATCGCGAAACGGGACTGGCAAGGTCGCTATCCTACCATACGAATTCAGGCTTCGTTCCCTGATGGAGAATCTTCAGCAGGCGCTTCTAGTTCGGGCATTTCCTCATAACCGGGCCTGACGTCATGCACTTCCAGGTTGGGCTTGTGGTCGGGGTATAATCGGGTCAGATCCCACTCCGCTATGCATCTCTTCACGTGCTGTCGCATACGTGCCGATATAGACGTGTCTAGCTGAATGTAGTCTATGGGAGGCTCCCATCCGTAAGCTGACACATACACTTCACGCAACCTATCGAAGGTTTTGTGAATCGTTTCATGGGTAAGTGGCTCAAGCTCCAGTTTGTCTCTCCGTATTATTTGCATACCGCGCTCGGCCTGGCTGGCCAACAATAGGTCAGCCTCTGAGCCGCCAGCCCTCAACTTCCCCGGTATCCTCTCCGCGTCGTTGCGCTCTGCCAACACAGCGCTCTCGAAGTCTTTTGTTATGGTCAGAACGCAAGTTATTCCTGGCAAACTGGCGCCCTCAAGTTTCCCTATGAATCTGGCCAACTCAGCGTAGGCGCGCGCCCTCTGCCGGAGCGAGTAGCGACCTATCAGCTCTACCTCGTCAAGGAGCAGCACCCAACCGGAGTACCCGGCCGCGATCATGAGACGCGGCGTAAATGAGTAACGTTGAATCGCTAGCTCTTTTGCAGGTGCTTTGTCAATTTTGTAGGTGGCGGCCTCCTTTATCTCCTTGAGCCACTTCTTAAGGTCACCGACCCCTACAGGATCGCCCGACCAAAAGCGGATGATGCGGTCTTTCATTTCATCGTCGTGATGTTTTTCCTGGCGAAACAAGTATAGCGAGGCCGCAAACCGCGTGCTCAGCGGGACATCGGGAGAATTCACCCACCTTTCAAAGTCGGTGAAACCGGGGCTCTCGAACTGGAGGCTGGAAGCTATCTCAGACAAGGCATGTCCTATTTTCCTCGGGATGCGCGCTTCCTGCATGGCAGAGCGGTATACCTTGGCAGGTTCGTACAGCGGCGTCTCTTTGCTGATAACCACCTTGCTGCAAACAAAGTTCTCCGCTAACGCGATGCTCTGAAAGTGTTCCAACAGGTGAGACTTACCGGCGCCGAATTCGCCGGCGACCAGCATGCCCGGCGCCTGTTTCCCAGTGGGGAAACTTTGTTTTGCAACTTGAAGTTGCTGTTTGAATTTTGCCTCCAGGTCCGGTTGCGAACTTCCCAACGCCCTGACAGCATCCTGGTTGGGTACTCCCGCCCGCAGCGCCTCAATGGCGCGACGACTTTCAGTTCTCTTGTCGGTTGTCATCACGCCTGCCCTCTGTCGGTAGCTGTACGGGAACACGTTGAAATACGCACGAGGGATGACAAGGGATTAGCCCGCGTTGGGTCCGAGACTTCGTCCCAGATACGAAGCTTGAGGGCATCGTAAATCTTGACGACACCTCTTTTTTCGTCGGTCAGGAATCCAGTAGGGGCCACCACTACAACAAGAAGAGACTCCGACTCGTCTGTGCCATCTATGAACTGCCTCAACACCTCATAACAGTCCAAAACCATCGCGGGCTTACTATAGTACAGGTTCTCCACAGGTCCTTTAGGCCTCTCTTGCAGATAGCGCGATATGTCCAGCAGTAGCACCAAACCCTCAGAGCCAGAGAGCTTAAGCCAGTGAGATAGTGAAAACAGCATGTGCCGAGCATTGTGACGCCCAATCTTTTGAAATATCAGCGCCGATTTAAGGACAGAAACTTTGTGAAGCTCGCCTCGCAGCCAATCAATAACAGCGCTACAAAGCTCGGGAGACACCTCTGCCGGGTCAAGCAGCCCAACGCACAGCCGCGTCATAGCGATTCTGAACTCCTGCGTCATAGCATAATCAAGATATAGTGACTTTTTGAATCTCTGGTTGACAGCCAGTCGCATGTCCGGCTCTTCATACTCGTTCAACACCGCAAGGTTCTTGAGGTTAAATTCTTCCCGGGTTTCGGGCAACTTGTAGTGACCTTGCAGAGAGCGGCGCAGGAAAGAATAGGCAAGCCCCCGCCAGTCCACGTTCCTAGCCACCTCATAGAATACTTGATCAATGAGATGGACCTTCGTAGTAGAAGCATCCACGGGCGCGAAATGGAAGCCGCCTTCTTCAGCTAGCTTGCGCAGTCCGTTCTTTACCTCAACGGCCTCTATCTCATCCGCTGGAATCACGAACTTTACAGCGGCGCCCCCACCGCGGATAAAGGTCTCCAGGTATTCCGTGCGCACCACCGTGAGCCATTCCTGTGGTTTCAAATAGGCAGGCATATGTGCTACTCCTTACCGGGCGCCGAAAAAGCTATCCCGTAGTACCGCTTTTCCTCCCCTTGCTCGTTGATGACACTGAGGGCGCGGCTCGGCGCTTTAGTGCCGGTGCTGGCAGGAAAGCTAACCCTGGCGCCATCCTTAGCGACGGCTTCCCCGCTGCGGTCAAGGAGGTAAATATCCCTGGCGAACTCTTGTTGGGAGTACTCTTTAGACTGCCCCGGAAGCAGAGTCAAAAGGCCGTATATTTCCAGAAGTGGAATCACAGTGCCGGCAGCAGGCATCAGGCCCTTCTCGCGCGATCTCACGGCCACACGATATGCCTCGTAAAGAGCTTCCAGAAAAGTCTTCGGCTGAAAACGCGGAGGTCTCTTCTGCAGTTCCTTAAGATGGTCGACCAAAACCGCAGGACGCAGACTTCTGTCCCTGGTCTTTTCTATTTGGACAGCACGCTCACCCGGCAATACCCGAACCAGGACAGGGTAGCAATAAAGCCTTTCATCCCTTTCAAAGATGCTGACACCTTTTTGTCTACTGGTGTCGAGAATCTCTCTTACAAATGAGCCATCCGATAGATAAGCATCCTCATTGAAGTTCCATCCAGCTTTGGATGTGGCGATCTGCTGCCGCAGCCCTAACTCGGCCTTTTCCGCCGACTCTATTGTCGCGTGCAACTCCTTTAGATTCCCCAGTTTGGCCGCATTGTGGAACCTTCTCAGTGCAGCAACAACCGCTTGTGCTGCCTTGATGCTGACATTCGCGTCTTCCTCAGTCTTCGCCAGCGCCTTTTCCAGGGTGACAAAGTTGCTTTCGACCACGGGGTCCTCCTAACACAGGCCTTTCAGAGTTGAACCTCCGAGTGTCGCCTGGCGCAATTTCGGTTTTAATAATAGCCCAGGCTTATCAGTGCGTCAATATGGCGGGCAATCCAAAATCCACCACCTCTCCAATCTAGTCAAATCGAAAGTTCTTTCACCAGCTTGGCGCTACACTCGCCTTTGGGGCCGAAGTGTCGGCCTCCCTTTGCTAAAGGGAGATTGAGAGGGATTTTGATGGCGGATTAAGGCAATCCCGCAATCCGTGGATTGCGAAGGTAGTTCAAATATGAACCAGACAGTCCCCCGAGGTCGGGTTTCCTAACCCGACCCACGGATTGGATCACTAATTGCGGGCGGGCTAAAGGTATTGACCGCTACTACATACCCAAGTTATAATGAGGCAGCTTTCGCTCAGGAGGCTCGAATGGCTTTGCCCCTGGAGGGCATCAAGGTCATCGAACTCGCCCGGGTGGCGCCCCACTTCTTTGCTACCATGATACTGGCCGATATGGGCGCGGATGTGCTCAAAGTCGAGACCCCACCCGGTAAGGACCCCAGAGGCGACTCGCAGGCAGTCCAGCTCGGGGAATGGGCCTCCCGCCAGGAGGCCTACAAGGGGTTCAACCGCAACAAGCGCAGTATCGCTATCGACCTCAAAGCGCCCAGCGGCAAAGAGGTCTTCTACAAGCTGGCTGCCGCGGCCGACGTGGTGCTGGAGGGTTTCCGACCAGGCGTGGTCAAGCGGCTGGCCGTGGACTACGATACGCTGGCAAAGCTCAACACCCGCATTATCTGCTGTTCTGTTTCCGGGTACGGCCAGGACGGCCCCTACAAGTTCCTGCCCGGACACGATATTAACTACATCTCCATCGGCGGCGCCCTGGGCCTTTTCGGCGACAAGAACGGGAAGCCGGCTATCCCTTTGAACCTGGTAGCCGATTACGCTGGAGGCACGCTTCACTCGGTAATCGGGATACTACTCGCCCTCATGGCCCGCCAGCGCACCGGACGGGGGCAGTATGTGGATATCGGCATGGTGGACGCCGTGGTATCCCTCCTCTCCATGGAAATATCCCAGTACTTCCTGACCGGAAACGTGCCACAGCGGGGCGAAGGCTTTCTCAACGGCGCTTACCCCTGCTACGGGGTCTACGAAACCAGGGACGACAGGCACCTTAGCATCGGTTGCGTCGAACCTCACTTCTGGGTAAACCTGTGCAAGGCCGTCGGGCGGGAGGACTTCATCCCCTACCAATGGGATACTGGTGAGAAGAGGGAAGAGATGTTCGGCGCCCTCCGCCGCATCTTCCGCACGAAGACCCGTGACGAGTGGTTCAAGGAGCTGTGGCAGAAAGACGTGACCGTAGGCAAGGTATACTCGCTGGATGAGGCGCTCAACGACCCTCAGGTACGCCATCGCCGGATGGTGATAGACGTGCCCCATCCCACAGAGGGTACCGCGCCTCAGGTAGGCATACCCATCAAACTATCGGACACACCCGGAAGCGTGCGCAGACTTGCCCCGTCCCTGGGGGAGCATACTGACGAGGTGCTGAAGGAACTCGGCTACTCTCAACAGGCCATAGCGGAACTACGCCACCAGGGAGTGGTAAGTTAAAGGAGGTTTGTAACAATGGCAACCAAAGCTTTTGTCCTTATTGAGTCAGCGGTAGGGAAGACCAGGGACGTGCTGGCAGCAGTGCAGAAGCTGCCCGGCGTGAAGTCCGTCGACGGTGTCACGGGCCCCTACGACATCATCGTGGTGCTGGAGGGCAAAGACCTCACTACCATAGGCGAGATCGTGACCGGCAAGATCCACCCCATCCCCGGCGTCACGCGCACAGTTACCTGCCTGGCGATAACCGTAGGCTAGGCCGGCCCCCGCTCCCGGGGGCACGATTTCCACACCGCGGGAGGGCCGTGGGGGCGACTGGTCGAGGACTCTTCCCGAAGGACTCACGGGACGGAGCGGAACGGAGCGGTTGCCCATCGGCGGTCCCTAGAGAGCAGCTACAATATGGACTTCGCGTTTACTCCCGAACAGGTCAAGTTCCGCCAGGAAGTGCAAGACTTCCTGAAGCGGGAGGTGCCCCGGGACATCGCCTGGCCCTGGTGGTTCGAGGGCATCCTGGGCAGCGACGACATGTGGGCGGTAGCCCGGAAACTGGCCCGCAAGATGGGGGAAAAGGGATGGCTGTCCCTTACCTGGCCCAAGCAGTACGGCGGGATGGAGAAGGGCCACATCGAGCTGCTGATATTCACCGAGGAGACAGCCTATCACAGGGGGCCGGGTGTGGACATATTCGGCGTCAAGATGCTGTCCCCTGTGCTGCTCGCCTTCGGCACGGAGGAGCAGAAGAAGAAGTACCTTCCCCCCATATCCAGAGGTGAGGTCTTCTGGGCGCAGGGATTCTCCGAGCCTAATGCCGGGTCGGACCTGGCGGGCTTGCAGACCAGGGCCATAGAGCAAGACGGCGCCTACATCGTAAACGGACAGAAGGTGTGGAGCACCGGCGCCCACCGGGCCGACTACATCTTCTTCCTGGCCCGCACCGACGTCCAGGTCCCCAAGCACAAGGGGATAAGCTTCTTCCTTACCGAGGCCAATGCGCCGGGCGTGGAAGTGCGGCCCCTGATAAACATGCTGGGGTCCCACTCGTTCAATGAAATCTTCTTTACCAACGTCAGAGTACCCAAAGAGAACCTGGTTGGCGGCAAGAACAACGGCTGGCAGTGCGCCACCGCCCTGCTCAATTTCGAGCGATCCGGCATCGGCTACATCGGCGCCTGCCGTCGCAATCTGGAGGACCTGGTCGCCTATGCCTGCAATAGCAAGCACCTCGCCCGTGACCCGCGCGTCAGAGGGAAGCTGGCGGAGTTGGCCGTCAGGGTCGACGTGGGCAGACGCCTGGGCTACCGGGTGGCCTGGATGCAGAGCAATGGGATGAACGTCGACACCCAGGCGTCGATGGCCAAGCTCTTCTCCACAGAGCTCATGCAGGCAATTGACAACGCCGGGATGCAACTGACTGGCCTTAACGGCAGCCTGGCCGAAGGTTCCAAACGGGTGCTGTTTGGCGGCCGGCTTGGAGAATCGTACATGTCCAACCTGGGACGCACCATAGCCGCCGGCGCCTCCGAGATACAGCGCAACATCATCGCCCAGCGCGGATTAGGATTGCCCAGGGACTAGAGGCAAGAGGCACGAAGCAGGACGCATACGGGCGGGCTTTGTGCCCGCCCGTACGGATTTAGACGGGTTATTGGCTCATTTGCCGTGCGGGTTTGTGCCTTTTGGTCCGGCGAAGCAAGGCTCCAGCAGAACGCCGTCTGCCAAAGCGGACAGTGAGGGCAAAGCTGCCAGAAGACCTCAGTATCTCAGAGTGAGGTTAGCGCGAATGTGGTTCAAGAAGGCATGCATTGAGTGTGGCTTCCTCGGCTGGCGAGAAGCGCAAGGCGAACCCGAGGGGACATCATGGAGCCTTGCTGTTAGTGAGGTGAACAAGCTCGAAAGGGACGAAGTCCGCCGGTCTTTCGAAGGCGTCACTCAACCAGGCGATCCAGAGCTAGGGATGTGGTGGGCGCTGGGTTGTTTCCGGTCTCAGTGGTCGCATCTTGCCGTCGCGGTTCCATCCAGCCAGAAGCCGCTGTTCGCAGACGTCGTGAAGGCCCGGCTCTGTCACTATTACGTCGGTTACGACGCTTCTCACAAGCCCGAACAACATCTTCAACTCCAAGAGAAGGCAAGAGACCGCGCGGAACGGCTACAAAATATTGCCTTTGGAGGCCTAGCCGTGGCTGGTAGCACCGCCCTTGTCGAACTGTTTCGATGGCTTACTTCGAAGCTTCGCTAGTACCAGGCTGCGTGGGCAAGTTGACATGGTAGCGTGGATGAAACTGGGTTTGTATGCCCCAGGTTTAAACCTGGGGTATGGGACACCAGATGTTCAAGTATTCATGCAAGTAGGCAGTGGTCAACCCACGTTTTGCCAAGCATCATGCGGGAGGATGATTGGACTTCTGGTTTTCTCCCTCTGAACACAGCTTCCGCGAAGAGGTACGCTCCTTTCTGGATGAGGAGAGGCGGCGGGGCGCCTTCGAGCCGAGCAACTATACGCTGATGGAGGCCTACTCTCCGTCATTCACGGGCAAGCTGGCAGACAGGGGATGGATCGGCCTGGCCTGGCCGAAGGAGCATGGCGGCGCCGGACGGAGCCACATCGAGCAGCTTATCCTCACCGAAGAGCTGATGCTGGCCGGCGCTCCGGTGGCCTGCCACTGGCTGGCAGAACGCCAGGTCGGACCGGCGATCATCGCCAGCGGCACACCCGAGCAACAACGGGCGTTCCTCCCCGGCATACTGAAGGGGCAAGTCACCTTTTGCATGGGCCTGGCCGAACCGGGCGCAGGCTCCGACCTGGCCAGCCTTCAGATCCAGGCCCAGGAGAAAGCTAATTCCTTCATGGTCGACGGCCAGAAGACCCTCATCATGGGCGCCGATAAGGCCCAATACATATTTCTTCTGGCCCGCACCGGGGCTACTGAGTCGCGACACCGTGGGCTGAGCGTGCTGCTCGTCGACCTGCGCAGCCCGGGGATCACCATTCGCCCGCTGGTCAGCGCCTACGGCGAGCGTTCCTTCAACGACATCTTCTTTGACAACGTCGAAGTTCCCCGGCGGAACCTGCTCGGCGAGAAGAACGGCGGCTGGCTCATAGCCACCCAGCAGCTCAGCCTGGACAAGTCGTCCATAGAATTGGTGGCCATCTGCCGAAGGGTACTCCACGACCTGACGCTGGAGTATATCCGGGGCGTCAGAGAGGGCCTGGTCGGCGATATGGTGATTCGGCATGCCATGGCCGAGATGTCCGTGGAGATCGAGGTGTCCCGGTGGCTTTCCTACCGGGTGGCCTGGATGCAAAACCGGGGCCTTATTCCTGAGGTGGAGACATCCACGGCCAAGGTCTTCGGCAGCGAGCTGACGCAACGGCTGGCGAACGAGGGTATGAAGATGCTCGGCCTGCTGGGGCAACTCGCCGATGGCTCCGGGACAGCGCCGATGAAGGGCTGGCTGGCCAACTGGTATCTGTCCACCCTGGGGCGGACCATCGGTTCCGGCACGTCCGAGATCCAGCGAACCATCATAGCCCAGCGGGGGCTGGGACTACCGCGCTGAGAAGTGGGATGTGAGAGGTGGGAGATGGGAGGGAACCGTTCATGGCCGCTTGCGCTGGGCGCCGCGAAGCATGAAAATAGCAGCCATCCCTTGGTACTCGCTTGTGCCCGTGACCCTGGATTCCGGCTTTCGCCGGAATGACATGAACGCCCTGCGCCAGGATCGTAACACACAAACTTCACAGAGGTACAAAGGTTTAATCAGTGGACTTCCAATTCACACCAGAGCAAGAAACCTTCCGCCGGGAGCTGGCAGACTTCCTGCTGACGGAACTGAAGAACTACCTGATAGCCGACTACACCTGGGGCGACTGCTACGACCCTGCCTTCACCCGCCGCGCCGGCGAAAAGGGCTACATCGGCCTGGCCTGGCCGAAGCGTCTCTGGGGCGGCGGCCGCAGCATGGTCGACCTGCACATCTGCACCGAGGAGATGACCTATCGCGGCGCCCCCATGATGGGCCACTGGATAGCCGAGAGACTGGTGGCCCCGGCAGTGATTGCCTGCGGCACCCCCGAGCAACAGGCCCTTGTCCTGCCTCCTATCGCCCGCGGGGAGATAGCCTGCTGCGTGGGGCTGGCCGAGCCTCAGACAGGGTGCGACATCGGGGGAGCGGAGACCAGGGCCGTCGAAAAGGACGGCTACTTCGAGGTGAACGGGCAGAAGATGTTCATCACCGGCGGGCAGTGGTGCCGCTATTGCCTTCTCCTGGCCCGGACCGGGACGCCGGAATCCCGACACCGGGGGCTTAGCCTGCTGCTGGTGGACATGAGAAGCCCGGGGATCACCGTGAACCGGCTGGCCTGCCTGTACGGCGATTACCCTTTCAGCCATATCTTTTTCGATAACGTCCGGGTACCGGGGACCATGCTGGTGGGAGAAAAGAACGGCGGGTTCAAGATAACCACCACCTTCATGAACCACGACCGGTCGTCGGTGGAGCTTATCGGCATTTGCCGACGGTTAATCGACGCCCTGGTGAGGTACTGCCAGGACACAGGAGCGGGCAGGGACGCCAGGGTCAGGCAACGTCTCGCCGGACTGGCTACCGAGACCGAGGTGGGCAAATGGATATGCTACCGGGCGGCATGGCTGCTTGACCGGGGGAGGCCGATGGACGTAGAATCATCTATCGCCAAGGTGTACGCCAGCGACTTGATGCAGAGGATCGCCAACGAGGCATTGCGCATTTGCCGGCTCCGGGGCATCGCTGTAGCGGGACGGACCGGGGCGCTTAACGTGGAATGGCTGCAAAAGCTGTACATGAACTGCCTGGCCCGTACCATCGGCGGTGGGTCGGACGAGATGATGCGCAACGTGGTGGCGCAGTGGGGGCTGGGGCTGCTCAAGTGAGGGACAGGAAATATGGAGTGGGGTGAAATCCCTTTACTCCCCTTCAAGTCAAGAAAAGATAGATAGCTATCCTGTGATTCTGAAGAAGCGCGGCGACTGAAGAATCTCCTTTCTCACCATTCTTGGTTGGTGGTATAATCCCCTTACTCACGCAGCAGGGGGGGGTGATATGTCAGACGATATAGCAGACGACCTGCAGAAATGCAAAGCAATTTTGCAACAGTGGCTGCGAGAGCATCAGCCTTTCAAGTTCTTGTTGGTATCCTTGCCAAGCGTCACTCAGTCGGAGAGGCGTTGGGCGTCATTTCAGGTTATCCTCTCGGCGGTATTCACCTCTGTCGCTGTCGCTGTGGGAATCCTCGCAATCGACATCTCCAAAGTTCATGGCGCTGCTATGGCAGTAGCCTTCTTTTTTCTGGGGTTGGGCGGGCTTGGTTTTATGTACGCTATATGGTTAGGCATAACTTGGTACAACCTTCGATATATTGTCAACAATGATACTGAAGCAAAAACAACAAAGGCCGAGGCAGAGAGAGTGAAGAGAGACGACCGTCTACATGAAGACATGGTATCACTTTCAAAGGACGTTGCTAGTCTCGTGAGAGAGATGAAAGCTGACCGAGAAGGAAGGAATGATGGAGGAAACGACTCAGAGCAACGTGGATGACTTGGCAGTCTGCAAATTGGGCGGAATGCGCCCAAACTGGTTCTGTAGGCATCTTGACTGGACTCTGGTTGTCGGCTGGTATGCGATCCTTGCAGTGGTAGTACCGCTCATACTCCTGCTTGGTGATACGTATTGGGTTTTGGTGGCTATCGTGTTTTACTTTGTGGCTTTGGCAGCCTTACTCGCTTGGCACTTACGCTGCAAGCAGCGGAGCTACTTGTTTATCCTGATGTGGCCTCTAGGTTGGATACCGTTTGTATTGCTGTCTAACAAGAAGGGGCAGGCAGAGCAGGAAAAACTGCAGGTCACCCTGCTTCGTCAAAAGCTGGATGTAGCGGGATTAACGTACACAGAGGTAGACCTTCCCCGGATGGTGGCCTGCGGAGAGTATGCTGTCCACGACGGAATGGCCTTCGTCCCGTCTGACCTCGATACGTCGAAAGTGGGTGCTGTTGACAGGGTATCCCTGAAGTAAACCGGAAAGAAACAAAGGAGTCTCGCAGGAACAAGATACGGTTTCAGGAACACGCCTCTCAACAGGGGGAGCGGGTACGCTAGACCAACCCCGGTTGATGAGAACCGGAATCTCCTGTTTCTTGAATGCGTAAGGTTAGCCCTGCATGAAGCAAACTACATGCGCCTTAAGTCTTGGCACGTCGCTCAGACGTAGCGCTGGCCAATCTTCGTGGCATCTAGCAGAAACAGTACCCACGCTCAGGTGGAACAGGAGATTCTTCGCTACGGCTCAGAATGACAGAGCATTCTTAGGCGTCGCAACATGCAATTGATGACCATGTAAGGGGAAATCGAGGAGAACAATATTGGACTTCAGTTTTACACCTGAACAACTAGCCTTCCGGGAGGAGATAAGAAGGTTCCTGGCCGCGGAGCTGGACCACGGCCAGTTCCCGCGCATCAGCTATGGCGCCAGCACCCCCGAGGCCTTCTCCCGGCCCTTCTCCCGACTGGTGGCCCAAAAAGGCTGGACGGGCCTCGCCTGGCCGAAGGAGCATGGCGGACAGGGCAAGAGCTTCGTCGACCAGCTCATATACACCGACGAGATGGTCTTCGGCGGGGCGCCGGTGGCCTGCCACTGGCTCGCCGAACGACAGGTAGGGCCGGCCCTGATGTCCAGCGGCACCGGGGAGCAACGACGCGAGTTCCTGCCCCGGATACTGGCCGGGGACATGGCCTTCTGCCTGGGCATATCCGAGCCGGGGGCCGGGTCCGATATGGCCTCCATGCAGACCAAAGCCAGCGACGAGGGCGAATACTTTGTCATCAACGGGCAGAAGACCTTCAACGGCGGCGCCGACCTGGCCGACTATGTGCTGCTGGTAGCGAGGACCGGCGCGCCCGATTCCCGCCACCGCGGGCTGAGCACCTTTCTGGTAGACCTGAAACTGCCGGGCGTCACCGTACAGCCGATGGCTACCGTATTCGGTACCCGTCCCCTGAACAACATCTTCTTCGATAACGTCCGTCTCCCCCGCCGTTACCTGCTGGGGCCGAAGAACGGCGGCTGGCTCATAGCCACAGTGCAGCTTAACTTCGACCGTTCGGCGGTGGAGTTCGTGTCCACCTGCCGGCGGGTGCTGACGGACCTGGTGAACTTCGTACAGCAACGGCGCGGCTACTCCACTCCGCCCCTGGTACGCCAGCGTCTCGCCGAACTGGCGGTGGACATCGAGGTAGGCCACTGGCTTTCCTACCGTGTGGCCTGGCTGCAAAGCCAGGGGCTAAGTCCAGAGGTAGAGACCTCTATGGCCAAGGTGTTTAACAGTGAACTCATGCACCGGGTAGCTACCGAGGGTATACGAATACTGGGGCTTTATGGTAATCTAATTATTGGCTCAAAACTTGCTCCGCTGGAGGGCTGGCTGGCGGACTGGTGCCCGATGACGCTGGGCAGAAGAGTCGCCTCGGGCGCCTCGGAGATCCAACGCAACATTATCGCCCAACGAGGGCTGGCGCTGCCCCGATGAGAGGCGAGAAGTGGGACGTGGGAGGCGGGGAGGGTTCCTCTCCCCCCTTTTGAGGGGGAGAGTTGGAGAGAGGGGACTCGAATTGCCCTCTCATTGACCACTAAGAATCTATCTCAGAATGTGGGCAAACTGCGATAGGTTCTGCGATCAAGTAGACCTGTCCCCCTCTCCGATATCGGAGAGTCCCAACATGTCGGGACGACAAAGGTCGGGGCCGAGGGTGAGGTCACGGAACCCATACCTCGCATCGCCCGGTGTACTCATTTTGAGACAATCTCTGATGACTACAGTGGCCCGAGTTGCAGGAAAGGATGGTCAGATGGACTTCCGCTTCACCCCACAACAGGAGGAACTCCGCCGGGAGGTAAGGGCCTTCCTGGAGGCGGAGAGGAAGCAGGGTACCTATGAGACGGACATAGACGCCTGGATCGAGGGCTGGTCGCCCGAGATGTCCAAAAAGATCGGGCAGAAGGGGTGGATAGGCGTCACCTGGCCGACCCAGTATGGCGGCCGGGGCTGGACCTACATGGACAGGCTGATCATCACCGAGGAGCTTCTACGCTACGGAGCGCCCGTCCAGGCCCAGTGGCCAGGAGACCGCCAGATCGGCCCATCCCTCATCAAGTACGGTACCGAAGAGCAACGTAAGGAGTTCCTCCCCAAGATCATCAAAGGCGAGATCGCCTTTGCCCTGGGGATGAGCGAGCCTGAGGCGGGCTCCGACCTGGCCGGTCTCAAGATACGGGCCATGGGCAAGGACGGGGACTTCCTGTTCAACGGGCAGAAGGTGTGGACCGGCGGCGCCCACAAGGCCGACTATATCTATATTGTCGCCCGCACCGACCCCGATGCCCCCAAGCACAAGGGCATCAGCGAGTTCATTGTCGACCTCAGAAGCCCCGGCGTCACCGTAAAGCCGCTGGTGGATATCACCGGCAGGACCCATCTCAACGAGGTCTATTTCGACAATGCCAGAGTTCCCCGGAGCGGCCTCATCGGGCAGATCAACCGCGGCTGGTACCAGATCATCGCCCAGCTCGACTACGAACGCAGCGGGTTGGAACGGGTAATGAGCAACTACCCATTGTTCGAGGCTATTCAGGACTATACGCGGAAGACGACCCGCAACGGGAAGCCGCTTTCCGAGGACCCGGTCATACGCAACAACCTGGCGGAGCTGCGGGTAGAGTACGAAGTGGGTCGCTGGCTCATCTACCGCATAGCCTGGATGCTGACCCAGGGCAAGTTGCCCAACTACGAGGCGGCCGAGTCGAAGATCTTCGGCACCGCCTACCAGCAGAGGCTGGCCGCCGAGGCTATGAGGATACTGGGCCTGTCCGGCCAGCTAGTGGAGGACTCGCCGCGGGCGCCGCTGAAGGGGTGGGCGGCCCGCAGCACCATGTTCTCGCTGGCCTACACCATCATGGGTGGCACCTCCGAGATATTAAGGAACGTGGTCGCCGGCCGCGGGCTGGGTATGCCCTCGGAGTAGTTGCATAGACCTGAGAGGCTCGCCTCCTGCCCATCTCTCCCTCGATGGGAGAGAGCGAGAGAGAGTCCCGACCTGTCGGGATTAGTCCTCTCCCGCAGCGGGGAGAGGAGGTTTCAAAGGCAAATCAGGCCCCGACATTCGGGGCGTCACCAACGGTAAGGAAGGAGAGAAACAGATGGACCTGAGTCTCACCGAAGAACAGGAAATGCTCAAGAAGATGGCACGGGACTTCCTGGCCAAGGAATGCCCCAAGACCCTTGTCCGCCAGATGGAGGAGGACGAGAAGGGCTACACGCCCGACCTTTGGGCCAAGATGGCCGAACTCGGCTGGATGGGCCTGGCCTTCCCCGAAGCCTACGGTGGCGGCGGCGGCGCCTTCCTCGACCTGGCGGTGCTCCTCGAGGAGCAGGGGCGGGCCTGCCTGCCCGGGCCGTTCTTCTCCACGGTGGTGCTCGGCGGCTACACCGTCCTGGACGCGGGTAGCGAGGAGCAGAAGAAGCAGTTCCTGCCCAGGATCGCCCAGGGCAAGGAGATCATGACGCTCGCGCTCACCGAACCCAGCGCCACCTATACCGCCGAAGGCATTGAACTGACGGCCACTCCGGAGGGCGAAGACTTCATCCTGAACGGTACCAAGCTGTTCGTCGCTGATGCCCACGTGGCCAATCACCTGATCGTGGCGGCCAAGGCCCCTCGCGGCGGCGTCACCCTGTTCATCATTGACGCCAAATCGCCGGGAATCAGCTACACGCAGCTCAAGACCATCGCCTCGGACAAGCAGTGCGAGGTGGTCTTCGACAAGGTGAAGGCGCCAAAGCCGAGCATTCTCGGCGCCCCGGGTAAGGGCTGGCTGGAAGTAGAAAAAATGCTGCAAAGGGCGGCGGTAGCCAAGTGCGCCGAGATGGTCGGCGGGGCGCAGCAGGTGCTGGAGATGACCGTCGACTATGCCAAGCAGAGGGTGCAGTTCGGCAAGCCCATCGGCAGCTTCCAGGCCATACAGCACCACTGCGCCAACATGGCCATCGATGTGGACGGCTGCCGTTTCATCACCTATCAGGCGGCGTGGATGCTCAGCGAAGGTATCTCCTGCACCAAAGAAGTCGCTATGGCCAAGGCCTGGACGTCCGAGGCATACCGGCGGGTGACGGCCCTGGGACACCAGGTGCACGGCGGCATCGGTTTCATCAAGGACCACGATATGCAGCTCTACTACCGGCGGGCCAAGGCCGCCGAGGTAACCTACGGCGACGCCGAGTTCCATCGGGAGACCGTAGCGCGGGAGATAGGGCTATAAGAGGCCAGACGCCGGAGGCAAGAATCGCAGGGGCACGGCGACGCCGTGCCCGAGCCCGCCTTAAGTGGGGATCGAGAGCTGGGAGAGGTGCGGTCAGGCGCATGGCTGCCCCGTTCAGCGGCGCGCCCCTTGTCCGGCCCGCTCTGACCGGATCATTCGGGGCTTGCGCCCGTTGCGGCGCGCATGTCTGAGATATCCGCGTTTTCCCCTTTGTTTCGCTTCGGGATGGGACAGGGTTTCCGCCTTGACCTGACTAAAGTCAGGCCAGAAACGAAAAGGAGGATGCTATGTCAGTGGTCCCGGAACCCGGCGTGCCGGAACCCAGCCCGGTTGTGCAACAGGTACTTCCATACCCCGTCCGGCTGGAGGTGGACTACCCGGAAAGAATGTCCAGGCTGACAACCTTCTTTCGTGCCTTCCTGGTCATTCCCCACATCGCTGTCCTGTTCTTTGTTGGTATTGCCCAGGGTGTAGTGGGATTCTTTGCATGGTGGATGATACTTTTCACCGGGAAGTTCCCCAAAGGGATGTTCGACTTCGTCGCCAAGATATTCCGCTGGCAAACGAGGGTAAACGCTTACAGCATGTTCCTGACGGGCAAATACCCGCCGTTCGGCGGGGACGCGTAGATACCCCAGCCGCAGCGCTTAAGCCTTTCGAGCGTAGGTCGAGTTTCCAACCCGACTTGGTGAGAAGGCAAGTCAAGAGACCTGCCCCAGAGCCTCGCCTTGGAGTAATCCTGTGAACGAAACACAAAAGACGTTCCACGCCGACGAAGAAGCCCAGACGCTGGTGCTCTCCGTCATCCATGAGGCGCAAAAACATGCGATTCTGGTGACTCCCTACGTCGATCTGTGGGACACGCGCAGAATGCTATCTCTGTCGCTATGAAAAGAGTCGTCAAGCTTGGAGCGATCGTCAGGGCGGAACCCAAAGTGACGGAAAGCGAGAGCGTCAGATGGCTGGTGAGCACTGGCGTTGAGGTCCGCGCGGTAGACAAGCTGCACGCCAAAATATACCTGAACGAGAAACCATTGGTACTGAGATCAATGAACCTAACCAAGTACTCCGCAGAGAGACGTAGGGTGGGTCAAGCGAGCGTAGCACGCCGCAAAGACCGCTGCCACTGAGAGAGAAGGCCCCTTGCCAAGCATTGGAAACGCGCCGTTTGGAGCGAGCGGACCCACCCCCGGCCTCTCCCTTTGGGAAAGAGTTTGCCCTGTCCCGACTCATCGGGACCAGATGCGTGGTGGGTTCCGGGGCATTGACATGCCACATTCACCCACCCTACGTACTGGAAGGGCTTTTCAGTTCTGACCTGGAGGATTCTTGTGGCCCAACCCAAGATGGTGTTGAGTTTAGACGACGAAGTTACACCGCAGGTGCTAGCCATCATAAAGGAGGCAAAGAAGTACGCGGTTATTGTTACTCCGTACGTCGACCTCTGGGGCCACGCCGAGGATGCTATCCGGCTGGCAGTGAAAAACGGCGTGAAGGTCGTTGCTATAGTGAGGGGGGATCCCGAAGTGATTGATAGCCCCGGCGTGGCCTGGCTGGCAGATAACGGGGTCGATGTCCTTGCAGTAGACAAGCTTCATGCCAAGATTTACCTAAACGAACAGGACTTGGTCTTGAGCTCCATGAACCTCATCAAGTCCTCCGCGCATAGTTCACATGAGATCGCGTGGTACGTACAAGACGAAGACGTTGGACGGGATGTCCGTGGCTACGTGAAGAATACCTTGCAACGTCTAGCCAAACCTATCAAAACATCCACTGCCAAAGGCTCGCGCGTGCCCGTGGGAGAAGCTTCTAGGCAAGAGCGGCGCGCCGCGGAGGGAAGATGCATTCGATGCGGACAGCCAATACTGCTAGACCCGGACAAACCACTGTGTGAAAGCTGCTACGACGTCTGGTCGCAGTATGGAGACAAGGAATATCCGGAGAAGCTCTGCCACGTTTGCGGCAGGCCAGCCGAGGTGTCATACGCCCGGCCGCTTTGTAGAGAGTGTTTCCGCGTACACGGGTGAAATCCCTGCACGTCCTCCAAGGAGAACTCGTATAGAACCAACAATAAAGATCGCCCAGCCAGCAGCACAGCCCGGCTTTATGAAGCGAAACGTCATCCCTCCGCTGGTGGCGGTGGGCGGAGGGGTGCTGGGCATCATCGGCGCCATCTTTCAGGAGGGGAGACAGGGAATCCCTTCGGCCTTTCTCGGCCCCTTCTTCGCCGGGCCCGTTATCGAGGAAGCGGTCAAACCCATCGGCGTCTACATCCTGCTGGCCAGGGCCCCGCAACTGCTGCGGTCCAGGCCCTACACCGCCTTCCTCAGCGCCCTGGGTGGGCTGTCCTTTGCCGTCATAGAAAACCTCGCCTATCTGAACTTCTATTTCCCGGACCATACCGAGGCGCTAGTGGTAGCCCGGTTCGCCATGGCGTTGCCCATGCACGTGCTGGCCAGCTTCATTGCGGGCTTCGGGGTAAACCAGAGGCTGGCCGACTCGGTATGGGGAAAAGTGCCGTTCCTGTCGGGTAACTGGAAGTTCTTCATCTCGGCGATGGCGCTGCACAGCGGGTACAACATATCTGCCGTGTTCTGGGGAAGCGCCATAAAGTAGACCCCTCGGCCCCTCTACTCAGCGACAACGCACAAGAGGTTAGGGCTACACATGCGGCATGAATGCGACGGAGGAGCGGACAATCCTTGATATCTAACTGACGGCGGGTTTCGCCCCGATTTCATCGGGACTGCACCCACCCTACAACCTGGCCTACGGCGTGAACATCGTGAACATTTTAAGGTATACTATCTTCTGGAGTTTCCAAATGCCAAAGCATGCGAAAGACGCAAGCAAGGGGCATGCAATCCTCACCGTCGGCGGCAAGCCGGCGGGTGGTCCGGTTGCCGTTGACAACGCAGACCTCGAAACGGTGAGCTTGAGCAATAATCCCCAGTTCCTGGCTTTGATACAACGCTCAAGAGCCCGACAGAAATCGGAGGGCGGCCTATTCAGTCAGGAAATACGCCGCCGCCTGGGACTGAAGCGGACGGAGGGCTAGGCGTCGATGGACTGTGTTTTCTGCCGCATAAACAAAGGCGAGATCCCCGCCAAGTTCGTCTATCAGGATGACGAATTCATAGTATTCCCGGACATCGCCCCCCTTGCCCCAACCCATCTGCTCCTGGCGCCGCGGGGGCATTACCCCGCCCTAGCCGACCTGCCTAAGGACAAGGAACACCTGGCCGGCAAGCTCATGCTGCTGGCCCGCGAGATCGCCCGGAAGGTCGGCGTGGACAAGTCAGGGTACCGGCTGGTGCTGAACACAGGCAGGGACGG
Organism: Chloroflexota bacterium; assembly: GCA_016210545.1. Lineage (GTDB taxonomy): Bacteria > Chloroflexota > Dehalococcoidia > JACVQG01 > JACVQG01 > JACVQG01. The sequence goes on along the minus strand of JACQTY010000221.1, from coordinate 14,065 downwards.
CGACCAGGGGGTGCCCCACATGCACCTGCACCTGCTGGCGGGGCGGCATATGTCCAGCCAGCTAGGATAGGAGAAGGAATGCCGCAGGGGCAATTCACGAATTTTCCCCGCGTGCTTGGCAGACATGGATTTTGACCTCTACTCCGCCCGAAAAAGGCTCTCTTACCTACCGCGCGGCCTCCTGGCCCATTGCCAGCGGACCAGCCAGCTTTGTGTTGAGCTGGCCCACCATTGGGGATGGCCGGAAGACAGGGCCGCCTGGGCAGGGTTGGTCCACGACCTGGCCCGCGCCTATCCCGAGGGGGAGCTTCTGTACCTCGCCAGGGAGTACAGCCTGCAAATAGACCCCATGGAGGAGACCACCCCGGTCCTCCTTCACGGGCCCGTGGGGGCCGAGATACTCAGGCGCAAGTGGCAGGTCACCGACGGGGCGGTGCTGGAAGCCGTGCGCTGGCATACCTCGGGCAACAGGGACATGGGACCGCTGGCAAAAATAGTCTTTCTTGCGGACAAGATCGAGCCGGGCAAGTCCGGCCTCTACCCCCACCTGGCCCCGATACGCGACCTCGTCAAGAAAGATGTGGACAGGGCGCTCCTGGAGTTCTTCAACAGCCAGATCTCCTTTTTGCAACTCAAGCACTTCCGGGTACACCCGGCGATGATTGCCGCCGGCAACTATTTTCGGCTGAGGTTGGCCTCCCAATGAAAGGCATTGGCTTTCCCTGACGGTGGCTTCAGTTATTGGGGGAGGCGTTCAACCTGTTGACTGCCACCTACCTGGTTTGCTATCATGTTCACGAACTTTTGTATGCCCACGACACTTTGTCGTTCCACTATCCGCTGAGACCCTTAGTAAGGAGGCCGCCGGCGTGAGGTTTTCTTTTATCCCGCGGGAACGTAAGTTCTTTGACCTTTTCGAGGAGGACGCCCGTAACGCAGCAAAGGCAGCCCAGCTCCTGGACGATCTGGTGAACCACTGGGAGAACATCGAATTCAAGGTAAGCCAGATCAATGACGTGGAACACGAGGGGGACGAGATCACCCACCGAATAATGGCTGAACTTCACTCCACCTTCGTGACACCCCTTGACCGGGAAGACATCGCCGCCCTGGCCAACGCCATAGACGACGTGGTGGACTTGATCCAGGCGGCAGCCGATGCCATGCTGGTATATAAGATACAGGCGCCTACACATCGGGCAAAGGAACTGGCGGCGATCATCGTCCAGGGCGCCGACGAACTGGCAAGAGCGTTACCTGACCTCAGGCGCCCCGGCGACCTCAAAGAGGTCCTCACTCACTGTGTGGAACTCAACCGGCTGGAAAACGCCGCCGACCGCGTCCACCGCTCTGCACTGGGCGAACTCTTCACCGACAGGACAGAGGTCACCGATATCATCAAGTGGCGGGAAATATACAACCACCTGGAATCGGCCACTGACAGGGCGGAAGACGTTGCCAATGTGCTGGAAGGGGTAGCTCTCAAGCATGCCTGATGCCCCGGCCGCGATGTTCTTCGTTCTATTCCTCGTATTAGCCGGCGAATTTGTTAACGGCTGGAACGATGCCCCCAATGCCATCGCCACTGTTATCTCCACCAAGGTCCTGGCCCCGGTGCATGCCCTGTTGATGGCCTCCGTACTGAATTTGCTGGGAGTATTGCTAAGCGGCACCGCGGTCGCCGCAACCATAGGACAGGGCATAGTCAGGCCCGAAGCCGTGGGCCTGCCGGTGGTAGCTGCGGGCGTTTTGAGCATAGCCGTCTGGGGGGCCATAGCTACAATCTACGGCCTGCCCATCAGCATATCTCACGGGCTTGTGGCAGGGCTGGCCGGGGCCGGTGTGGCTGCGGCCGGCACGAAGGTCTTGCTGTGGTCGGGATGGCAGAAGATAATAATTGGCCTCAGCTTCTCGACGCTGCTCGGCTTCGCCCTGGCTCTGCTGGCCATGGCGGCCCTTTACTGGACCTTGCGACACGCCCGCCCCGCCGTGGTACGCGGTCTGTTCGGCCGGCTGCAGATACTCTCGGCAGCATTCATGGCCTTCAGCCATGGCGGCAACGACGGTCAGAAGTTCATGGGTGTATTTACCCTGGCACTGGTGCTGGGCGGCGCCCTGCCCCGGTTTGAAGTGCCGCTTTGGGTAATATTCCTCTGCGGCACTGTCATGGCCACGGGGACTTTCCTGGGGGGCCGGCGTGTCATCCGTACCATGGGTTACTCGCTGACCAAGTTGGAGCCAATCAACGGGTTTGCCGCGGAGACATCCGCTGCCTCGGCGATACAGATAGCGTCCCATATGGGGGTACCGCTTAGCACCACACACACCATCAACATGGCCATTATGGGGGTAGGCGCCACGCGCCGCTTCTCTGCCGTGCGCTGGGGAGTAGGCCGGAACATAGTTACGGCCTGGCTATTGACCTTTCCCATCTGCGCCGCGCTGGGCGCCGTGTTCGCCCTGCTTTTCCGCCTGATATTCTAGCTGGCCGACGGGAGCCTTTGTTACGTTACGCTGATTCCCGAGGCAGCGCCAAACCGCAAGAACGGTCTTGGCTTCCCGGCGACACTTGAAGGATATTCACGTCGACCTCACCCACAAACCCCCCTCTCCGAGTCGGAGAGGGGGGTAGCCAAGGGGGTGACGGGGTCGCCCACCCCAGGGTCTCAAATATGGCCGAATGACCACGTTAATCTACCCAACCAAGCAGTAGCCAAGCTTCACCCCCGGGGGCGACGCAAGCCCTGAATGTTGCTGCTTCCCAATCCCCCGCCCGCCGAAGACTGGCGCATGAAAGCCGGAGCGTCCAACGCGGGGCTCGTATCCATGTTGTTCATAAGACGTCTCACGCTCTCTAAACTCGGCGTGGGCCGTGCGCCAGTGGACAGTCCCGTAGCCACCAGGGTTACGGTAACCTCCTCATGCTTCTTGGCATCAAAGACGACGCCAAATATGATGTTCGCCGCCGGGTCCGCTTCCCTGGCAATGACGTCGGCAGCTCCCTGCACTTCAGTGAGGGTGAGGTCATTATTGCCGCAGATGTTGTACAGGACGCGTTTCGCACCACGAAGCGGTATATCCAACAACGGGCTGGCCAGGGCCGCTTTCGCCGCATCAGTGGCCCGGTTAGCGCCCGTGCCCTTCCCGATGGATAGCTGGGCAAGTCCAGCGCCTTTGAGTACCGACCTCACGTCCGCGAAGTCCAAATTGATCAGACCGGGTACCGTGACCACGGAGACTATGGACTCCACCGCCTGTTTCAGTATGTCATCGGAGAGCTTGAAGGCGCTGTCCACGCCTGTATTCGCATCGCAGAGGCGAAGAAGACCATCATTGGAGATAGTGATGAGGGTATCGACATGTGGGACGAGCTTCGCCAGTCCCGCCTCAGCTTGCAGCCGACGGTGCGCCCCTTCAAAAGAGAAGGGCTTGGTAACTACGGCGACCGTGAGTGCGCCGCTCTCCTTGACCAGTTCGGCTACCACGGGGGCCGCTCCCGTTCCGGTCCCGCCTCCCATACCGGCGGTAATGAAGACAATATCTGCCCCCCCGCACAGTTCCCGTAGGTCATCCTTGCTTTCCATGGCCGCCTTGCAACCAATGCTGGGTTCGCCGCCGGCGCCCAGGCCGCGGGTTAGCTTGTCGCCCAATTGCCTCCTGGTAGGGGCTTCAGCCAGTTGAAGGCTCTGGGAATCGGTGTTGAGAGCGATGAACTCCACACCCGGGATGTTCTCTCTGACCATCCTCGTCACAGCATTAGAGCCGCCACCTCCCACCCCGATGACCTTGATCCTGGTGGCGCCGATAGCTGATATCTGCCTGGCCATGCACTCCTCCTGTATTTGATTCGCGGGTAGGCTTGCGTATGCAAGTCATCGTTCACTTTGCACTGCGGCTAGCTACCCCCAACTTTAGCAGGCCAAGCGGCACTAGTCAAGATGTTTTCAGAACTTTTTTCGGAATATTTTTGGCCGTCATGTCTTAGAAACAAATCTACAGCGGGCAATATCATCCACAATATTTAGAAAATAGTTGAATTTAGTTCTGGCCGTAGTTTGAAGGCCAGACCCTTTGGCGCGGACCACTCCCGGGCGAAGCGCTGCAAGACAGGGCGCGAGACTGGTAGCTCTTAGTATCAGGGCAACATGGGGAAAGAACACGGGGGTTTGAATGAGGGTGCGACCGCGTCAGACACCTAGACCCGAAGTCATGACCGGCATCGTCGGACTATTTACCGCGGAGCACGCAGAGGGCGCAGAGATCTCTCGCTTCTATTTGTGTCGTCTGCGGCCTCTGCGCTTAGAGCCTCTTGGCGCAGGGTTGTCGGGGCGGGGTAGCAACAGGGGCGCCTCCCAGGTGGTTGAGGCGGGCCACACAAGTCTCACAGCTTGACTATTCGCGGCTGCACCCGGCATTTCTCTGCGGTGATGATGGCCTCTATCTGCGCTATGGCCTGGTCCATCCGGGCGTCGGCATTCACCACAATGTAGTCAAACTCAGGAAGACGTTTCATTTCTTCCCTGGCCACCTGGAGACGCTGAGCGAGCGCCTCGGGCGACTCGGTGTGGCGGTTGTGGAGGCGGGATTCCAGCTCCTCAAGGCTCCCTGGAGCAAGAAATATGAAGACCGCCTGCGGCGCCAGGCGCTTGATGGTGGCCGCCCCCTGCACGTCGGCCTTGATCATTACATCCCGGCCCCGGGCCAGAGCCTCGCGCACCTGGTCCTTCGGCACACCGTACCAGTTGCCGTACACCTGGGCGTACTCCAGCAACTCCCCACGGCCCAGCAACTCCTGGAAGCGCCGCTCGGAGACAAAGTTGTAGTCCACCCCGTCCCGCTCCTGCGGGCGGCGGGTACGGGTGGTCACCGTCACCGTGAAATGACAGGCGGGGAGTTTGGTCCTCAGTCGGGAAAGCACCGCATCTTTCCCGACCCCGGATGGCCCCGAAAGGACCACCAGCAAAGGCGCTAGCTGGCCCGGTCCGGCATTATGACTGGGCAACCACTTCCTCTAATGGCTCTGACTTGGAACTGACCCCATCCCGGCTGGCTGCGACCCGGCCCGCGATAGTATCGGGAGCGATCGCCGCCAGCACGAGATAACCAGTATCCAGGACTATGATCGCCTTGGTACGCCTGCCGTTAGTCATGTCGATTATGAGTCCCTTTTTCTTCGCATCCTGGGCCATACGCTTGGATGGGGCCGAATTGGGAGATACTATCGCTACCACCCGGTTGATCGCCAGAATATTGCTGAAGCCCATGTGAATGAGTTCTGTCGTCATAAGAAGTCCTTTCCCAGAGACTGGGCGCTTAACAAGTAACTCGCCGCCGTCCAGAAGACGGCGCCGGCCTATCAGGTAATCCTTCAGCTTGAACACAGCCTTTCCATGTCGCGCCAAAAGGCAGGGTAAGATATGTCCACTGCTCCGGCGTCATGGATGACCGTCTCGCCCCGGGCCACGCTGCCGGCCACGGCCAGCATCATGGCCAGACGGTGGTCCCCGTGGCTGCTCACAACCGCTCCGTTCAGTTTCCTGGCCCCATGGATAATCATTCCTTGGGGCAGTTCCTCCAGCCGTCCCCCCAGCCGAGAAAGCTCCTGCACCGTGTTCTTGATTCTATCACTCTCCTTTACTCTCAACTCACCGACGTCTTCGATGGTGGTCGTTCCCCGGGCCAGGCATGCCGCTACCGCCAGGACGGGTACTTCGTCGATCAGACGCGGCACTATTTCCCCCTTTACGGTGACCGCTCTCAGTTCGCTGGATTCCACAACTATATCGGCGACAGGTTCGCCGCCTTCCTGTCTCTCGTTCTCCAGGCGCAACTTTGCTCCCATGTCCTGGAGCACATCCAAAATGCCAGTCCGTGTAGGATTTACGCCTACATTTGTGACCCTGACCCTGGCCTCAGGATGCACCGCAGCCGCCACCAACCAATAGGCCGCCGAGCTGATATCACCGGGAACGTTCAATGATAGAGGTGCCAGCGCCGCCGTTAACGGACTCAGGCTGAGCCAGGCAGCCTCCGATTCGAGCCGGGCTCCCATGGCCCGGAGCATTCTCTCGGTATGGTCACGAGACTGCGCCGGCTCCCGCAGCACAGTCGGGCCTTCGGCCGACAGCCCTGCCAGAAGCAAGGCGGACTTGAGCTGGGCGCTGGCTACGGGGAGCGAGTACGTTATGCCGTGAAGGTTCCCACCCCGAATAGCTACCGGCGCATGGTTGTCCCTATCCCTCCCCCATATCTGGGCGCCCATCTCCTTCAATGGCGCTACCACCCGGCCGAGGGGACGAGAGCGCAGGGACGCATCACCAGTCATTATAGACAGAAAGGGCTGGGCTGCCAAGAGTCCGGCGAACAGGCGCAAAGTGGTGCCGCTGTTACCCGCGTTCAGAACGTCCTCCGGTTCTTTGAAACCGCGCGTCCCCACGCCAGTAATATCTAACGTTGGTGAGTCCCCGGTAGATACGGTGAAGTCCACTCCCAGGGCGCGAAGACAGCCCAAAGTGGACAGACAGTCATCAGCAGCCAGGAAATTCCGTACGGTCGCCCTGCCCAGGGCAATGCTATTCAGGATGGCCGCCCGGTGAGAGATAGATTTGTCTCCCGGCGGTGTAACCTCGCCGTGCAGTCTGGACGCAGACCGGACCTTCTTGTCCATTTCAGCCTCCGCTCTTGGACCGTTGCCTGGACCAGGCTTCCCTGGCCTTCCTGGCGCTGGTCAACCTGGCCTCAATCCCCTTGCCATCCGCAAGGTCGATGTCCTTACGGAACTGCGACAGTTCGGTTGCAAACCTGTCAATCCAGGAAAGCACTGCCTCCCGGTTGGTGAGGCAGATGTCCCGTCCCATGTCAGGGTTCCCTGAGGCCAGCCTGGTCGTGTCCCGGTAGCCCCCCGCGGCCAGCAGCGACATGTCCGGCCATTTGGGGTCTTGCTGTGTCACAGCTACAAGAGCTGCCGAAAGGACCAGAGGCAGATGGCTGATGCCGGCCACCATGTGGTCGTGGGCCGCTGCGGATACCACCAACGGCCTGGCCCGTACGGCTTTGGCCAGTTTGGTTACAAGGCCCAGGGCAAAGGACGTCGCGCCCGGCGGCGGTACGATGCAGTAGGTAGCGCCCTCGAAGAGGTTGGCCTCGGCCACATCCAGGCCCCACGTCTCCTTGCCAGCCATGGGGTGGCCGCCCACAAATTCCACGCCGGGGGGCAGAAGCGATCCCGCCCATTCCAGTACCCGCCCCTTGGTGCTGCACGTATCAGTTACCACGCACCCCGGCGCCAAATGAGGTGCGATCTCTCCCAGGAGGTCACGCGTAACGCCTATCGGGGCGGCCAGGACGACCATGTCGGTTTCGCTCGCGGCCCTACCGAGGCCCGGTTCCGCCACGTCCACTGCACCAATCTCCAGGGCCTTCCGGGCCGTCTCAGGGCGCCGCGAGTAGCCGGTTATGCGCCAATCGCCGCCGCCGAAGCGTTTCAAAGCCAGGCCCAGCGAGCCGCCGATCAGCCCCAAACCAATAATGGTTACCTTTGTCAAACAGGACCTCCAGCGCTGGTGGTGTGAAACATTCCAAATCCAAAGCGCCAAATCCCAAACATTATCAGATAAGGCAGCGCCGCCTGTGCAAACACCGGCGCGCCCTATCGAGCCACGATAGGTCTTACGAAAACGCGCCCCAGGTGAAGACACGCAGGAACAGGTCGATGGCAGGCCCTATTGTCCTGCCGAGAAAGTTCAGCCCGGTCAGATTGTCCAGGGCCAGCAGCCCAATAAGCATGACTGGCCCGTACGCCCGGAGCCGGGCCAGGGTGTTAGACAGGTCTTGGGGAAGCACTCCCAGGGCCACATGAAAGCCGTCCAGAGGGGGCAAGGGGATCAGGTTAAATATGGCCAGGATAATATTGATTGCGACGATATCGAACAGCAATTCCTCGATGGGCCCCCGGACCAAGAGCAGGCCCTGAGTAAATATGCCAGCGGCAACCAGGTTTGAAATTGGACCGGCAGCGCCTACCAGGGCCATGCCCCACTTCTCGCCGACCCGCAGGTTAAGCGGGTTCACCTGGACCGGCTTGGCCCAGCCGAAACCTACCAGGAACAAGAGCGCCGTCCCGATGGGGTCCATGTGAGCTATCGGGTTCAAGGTTAATCGCCCCTGCCTCTTGGGCGTGGGGTCGCCCAACCAGTTGGCTACCAGGCCATGGCTGAGCTCGTGGACAGACAGGGCGATAACAACGGCAACAGCCCACGCCAGGAGAAGGGCAACGAACCGCCTGGGGTCGTCACCGAGCAAACCCAGATTTCTGAGGATCATCCTTCAATACCTTTGCCCTGGAGGACGCCTCGGACATATATCCATACAATTTCCCGGCCTATCGACCGCGGAAACCCTCCCTCTCGTTCCAACGTTTCCCACTCCTCCTGCGTATATACAAGGACGTCCGCGGGAACGGGAAGCACGGTGGCATCCCACTCCAACGACCGCCGATGGAAAGGCAGTAGAGAGCGGTCCAGCATGATCACCAGGTCCAGGTCGCTGCCCACGCCCCAGTCTCCCCGTGCGTAAGATCCGAAATAGCCAATACGTACGACGTCCCTCCGCGCCCCGGCAACCTCTTTTGCCCAGGCGCGAGCGGCCCGGTCGACAGTGGCGTGGTCAGGCCATCTGAGTACGGACGAATTCAACGATCTCACGGGCATATCGGATCGCCTCCTCACTCTGGAGCGGCCCATAATGCTCGAACGGCGCGCCCTCGGGATGGCTGTTCGGATAGCGAGGCGGAATGTAGAAGTTGTCCAGGACCCGGGCCTTTTCGACCAGGCCCTGCGGGGCAACTACGCTGGCCGGCAACTCCGTTATCAATTTGGCCACGACGTGGCCCCACGCCTCTTGCGCCAGGTGCATGTGCAGCGCCTTTACGGCCTTCTCCGCTGCCTGTTGAGAAGCAAAACACGCCCACTCGTGCAGTTCAGCCCGCTGGGAATCCTCCGCCTGTTTCAGGTCACGAGTGGCCTGGCGCAGCCAGTCCCGGGCACGATTGGGCATGCTTCAACCTTTTCTGGCACGGGCAGGCTGGTCCTACTCTTGTTGTTCCAGATTCTTCTGCCGTCGCACCTTTATCAGTTCGGCCACTATGCTTACCGCTATCTCCTCAGGGGTCTCGGAGTAGATCTCCAGCCCAATGGGGGCGTGCACCTTCTGGAGACGCTCCGCGGGGATACTCTTCTGCTTCAGATTGTCAAAAGTGGTCTTCACCTTTTTCTTGCTGCCGATCATGCCCACATAACGGGCGTCGGTCATCACCGCCCACTGGAGCACCATCTGGTCCAGCTCATGCCCGCGGCAGGCGATGACAATGTAGGAGTTCCTGGTTATCTTCAGCTCCGGCAGGGCAAGCTCAAATTCCTGGGCGACCACCGAGTCGGCCTCGGGAAACTTCTCCTTGTTGGCAAAAGCGGGGCGGTCATCGACGACGGTTACCTTGAAGCCCACCGATTTCGCCAGCTTCGCCGTATAGTTGGCTATGTGTCCGGCGCCAATAAGGAACAGGGCAGGCTGAGAGATAATCGGCTCCAGATAGACCTCCATGATACCGCCGCAGATAAGGCCGTCGGGCGTAGCCTCGCGGCCGGTCAGGTCGAACTTGAACACCTTCGCCGTGCCGGTCCGCATGACATCCTTGGCCGCCTGCCACACCTCGGCCTCGGCGCAGCCGCCACCCACCGAACCCAGGATGGTGCCATCGCTGCGCAACAGCATCTTGGTCCCCGAGGAGCGCGGTGTGGACCCCTTGACCCAGAGGATGGTGGCCAGGGCAGCCTGCCCGCCTTCTTCTTGAATTCTGACTATCTCTCTATATATGTCTTCCATATTCCCCACCTCGACCCGGGCACGCGGCCGCGTGCCCCTACGATTTTGGCCGGCGCTTCACCAGATGGACTGTCTCCCACTGGACAACCACCTCACCCCTCTGATTGATCGCCATCTTCCTATCGAAGACCAGGCCCCGGTCAGGCTTGGACGTCTCCTTCTTGTCAGTTATCTCCGACTTCACGCGGATGGTGTCCCCTGGCTTGATCGGAGCGATAAACTTTATGTTATCCATTCCCATCATGGCGATCGTAGAACCGGCGAAGTAGCCGGCCTGCTCCGAAAGCCCGCCGCCGACCAGCACCGCCAGTATCCCGGGGGCGATCCGTCCGCCGAACTGCGTTGTCTTCGCGTACTCCTCATCATGGAAGAAAGGTTCGGTGTACCCACCGAGGGCGACCACCGTGGTGACTATGGAGTCAGTGAGCGTCTTGCCCTTTGTCTTGACCTTGTCGCCAATCTGCATGTCCTCGAAGTACCTCACCGCTCGCCCCCCCCGAAAGAAACTATGGCTACCTGGACTTCGTCGCCGTCCTTCAGCATCGTCTCCAGCCTCTCGGGCAGGAAGGGCACCTCCTGGCCGTTAACCGACACCACGAAGAAGTCATCCAGATCTGAGGTCTTGGGATCAATCAGAGTGAGGTCCCGCACCTTTGAGGAAAGCTCCATCAACAGGGCGCGCAGAGACGTTCCTTTCGCTAGCTGGATGCTTCCCAGTCCCAGGTCAACATTGCTTGTCAGACGTATTCTCATATGCTGCCTCTCCCGAAGCGGGCGATATTCGGACTTTATTATAGTATGTGCAGGGGAATTTTTCCATGCCAGTGGGCTTCCATAATCCACCACCTATTGCATCTCGCCAAAGGGACCGTTTTTTCACCCACTCGGTGCAACATTCCAACGCCCGGCTTGGCTGGGCAACGCGCTAGTGGATGCTCCCCAACTGTCATTCTAGCGAAGGCCAGAATCCAGAGAAGATACGGGGACCTAGATTCCGGCTCGGGGGCCGGAATGACATGAATGATCCCGCTCCTCCAGATCGGTCCTCGCTGTTCTTTTTGAAGGCGGATTACGGGCTTCCAAAACAGGGTCTTTGCATTATGCAGAAGAGTCCCATATCGGAGAGGCCATGTCACCTGTCATGCTGAGCAAAGCGAAGCATCTGGGGAGCGAGGAGCGCCCGACCCTGAGATTCTTCGCTACGCTCCAGAATGACAATGCAAAGGCCCTGTCTTCCAAAATCCACCACCTATTGAATCTCAGGAAACGTAAGGTTTGTTCACCTACCTGGTGAAACACTGGGCGCTCTACAGACAGCTCCCGACAAGTCGGGATCCCCCGTTCGTATGGCAGGCCTCCGTGCCTGCCACATCTCTTTTTGATGGCGGATCAAGGGCTTGACGGCCGGTGGCCGCAGAGATACCATCAGTCGCGAGACAGTTAGGGACCGCAAGGATTCAAGGCCAACGGGGCAACCGGGCCAGGTTCACCGGATGTCAAAGGAGGCCTGAACCGCTGGCTGCCGCCGGCCAAATGGCTTCTGGCGATTCCCCACCTAGTCGTTCTCGCTTTCCTGGGCATAGCCGCGGTCTTCTGTGTGATCTTCGCCTGGTTTGCCATCTTGTTTACGTTGCGCTACCCCAGGTCGCTGTTCGACTTTATCGTTGGCGTGTCCCCCTGGGGGCTGAGGGTGTCGGCGTACGCCTTCCTGCTGCTCACCGACCGCTATCCGCTGTTTACGCTGGGTGGGTAGACCGCCCGCAGCCCTTGGGCTGCCAGGCCCATGCAAGACAGATAGCCAGCAGTGGCGTGGACTTGCACGGGCCACCGGGCCACTCGCGCGGTTGCCTTCCCGTGTAGAAGCTAGTATAATCCAACTAACTTTCCCATTCCTCGCCTACAGGCGCGCCTGGCGAGCGATCGGCATCCTCTGGAGCCATGTTAAGGAGGCAACTTTGACTACCAAAATGGTAAAGACGGCCTGTCAGTTGTGCAGCGGCTGCTGCGGGATGAACGCCTATGTGGAGGACGGCAAGATCGTCAGGGTGGAGGGAACGCCGGACCACCCGGCCAACCACGGCAAGCTCTGCCCCAAGGGGGCCACCTCCACCGACATGGTCTACTCGCCTCAACGGCTCCAATACCCCATGAAGCGCGAGGGCGACTCATGGACGCGCATCTCCTGGGACGAGGCGCTGGACACCATCGCCACGAAACTACAGAAGGTCAAAGACGAGTTCGGCCCCCAGTCCGCGGTGGTGGCAATGGGCATGGTGCAGCTCACCCAGGGCATCGGCAGCCAGGGGCTTATCCGCCGTTTCACCGACCTCTACGGCACGCCCAACGTGTTTTCGGTGGACAGCATGTGCTTCCGCTGCCGGCTTATCGGCCACATCCTCACCTCGGGCAAGTACTCCATCGCCGACCCCGAGAACGCCAAAACGATTCTGGTGTGGGCCAACAACCCCGAGGACTCGGCGCCCTATTACGGGTGGCTGATGCAGCGGGCGCTGGCCAAGAAACCCAAGCTCATTGTCATCGACCCCCGCAAGACGGCCCTGGCCAAGAAGGCCGATATTCACGCCCAGCCCCGCCCCGGCACCGACGGCGCCCTGGCGCTGGGCATGCTCAACGTCATCATCGGCGAGAAGCTATATGACGCCGCATTCATCGAGAAATACACCGTCGGCTTTGACAAGCTGGCGGAGCACGTAAAGCAGTACACCCCGGAGAAGGTAGCCGAGATCACCTGGGTGCCCGCCGACACCATCCGCGAGATTGCCCGCACCTTCGCCAGGAACCAGCCGGCGACCATCGTGCAGGGCACCAACCCCCTGGACCAGCAGGCATCGGGCATCCACAACTCCCGGCTGCTGGTTATGCTGGAGTGCTTGACCGGCAGCTTCGAGGTCCCCGGCGGCTATGTGACCACGCCTGCCCTGCGCATCAGCGACTTCCGCTTCCCCGATAAGATGCAGGGCACGCCCATCGGGCTGGAGAAATTCCCGCTATTCTACGGCGTCTTCGGCCGGATGTTCGGTGAGTCGCAGGGTATGCTCCTCCCGGAACTGATCCTCAGCGAGAATCCGTACCCTATTAAGGCGGCCATCATTTCCGGCTCCAACCCTATGGCCACCTGGCCCAACACCAACAAGCTGCGCCGCGCCCTGCAAAAGATAGACTTCCTGGTGGTGATGGACCTGTTCCTCACCGAGACGGCCAAGCTGGCCCACATGGTCTTGCCGGCGGCCAGCTTCTTCGAGCGCACGGACCTGGTCGACATGTACCGCCTCATGTTCCCGTTGCCCTACGTGATGCTTCGCAAGAAGGTCATTGAACCGGTGGGCGAGAGCTGGGCCGACCTGAAGTTCTGGATGGAGCTGGGCAAGAAGATGGGCTATGGCGAGAACTTCCCGTGGAAGGAACCCGAGGAGGCCATCGACTGGATGCTGAAACCCTCCGGACTTACCGTCAAGCAGTTGACCGACGAGAAACCCGAGGGGGCGTACATCGGCAATATGAGGTACAAGATCTATGAACAGAAGGGGTTCCAGACGCCCTCCGGCAAGGTGGAGCTATTCTCGGAGGCCCTGGCCAAGATGGGACGCGAGGCGCTGCCCACCTTCAAGGAGAACCCGGAAAGCCCGGTGAGCCAGCCCGACCTGGCCAGGGAGTACCCGCTGGTACTGACCACCGGCGCCCGGATACTGCCCTTCCTGCACTCGCAACTGCGCAACATCCCGCGCATGCGCCGTCGTTTCCCCGAAGCGGTAGTGGAAGTCAACCCCGTGACGGCAGCCAAGTACGGCGTCAAGGAAGGGGATATGGTGACCATCAGCACCAAACGGGGCAGCATCGACGTCAAGGCGAAGGTGACCAGCGACATTATCCCCGGCGTGCTGAACATCGCTCACGGCTGGGGGGAGGCCAACGTCAATGTGCTCACCGATGAGACCCCCGCCGACACTATTTCCGGATATCCGGCCCTCAAGGGCCTGCTGTGCAAGATGGAGAAAAAGAAAGCGTAGGGTGGGTGGGGGAGGAATCCCCCTTGTATAATTAACAATAGTTGACAGAGACATCCCCGGTCGGGTGCGACAGACCGATTCCCCCTTGGTCCTAGAGGCCGTGGGTCAGCAGGGTCGTCGCGCCCGTTATTCCAAGAGCCCGAACAGTTGCATGGGCT
>JACQTY010000217.1 GCA_016210545.1 Chloroflexota bacterium | reverse complement strand
GTGCAGGGGGCGCCGCGAAGTATGAAAATGGGCTTCCATGTCACGTGGAGCACAGGGCAGGCGCCACCCTGAGCTTGTCGAAGGCCCCCGACAGGTCGGGGCCGACGCTTCGATCCCGACAAGTCGGGACGCGGCGCTTGGTCGCCTTATTTTCCAGGGAACCGCTCATGCCCGCTCGCAAGCGGGCGCCATTATAGACCTCACCCCCGTAGCCCCCTCTCCGAATCGGAGAGGGGGCAACCAAGCGGGTGAGAGGTTATTCTCGAAGGAATCACGGCCACCATTATATTTCGGTCTCAGGCCCAAATGCAAATTTGACGGCACATAGCATTTATGCTAACATCGGCTTGTTATCTGGACGACTATCCCGTACATAATCTTTCAGCAACGAGGAACGTTTTTCATGCCTGCAACCGACGACGCCGCCCCCCTGCTTAAACGCTTCCACGAACAGGTCCAGGCCCGCCACCAGTATGCCCAGGACTGGAAGGCCCGGACTGGCCGAAAGGTCCTGGGCTATCTCTGCTGCTACCTCCCGGAGGAGATCGCTTACGCCGCCGGTGTCCTGCCGGTGCGAGTGGTCAGCAGCCACGAGCCGCAGGACCTGAGCAACCTTCACGTAGCCGGTTTTTTCTGCCCCTTCAGCCGCGACTGCATGGGTGAGGCGCTGAAGGGCAAGTATGACTACGTTGACGGCCTGGCCATGGGCCACTGCTGCCTGATGATATCCCAGACGTTCGATAGCTGGATACTTAACCTGCCGCTGTCCTACAACTATTATGTTCCGGTGCCCGGCCGCGTGGATGACCCTAAGCTCAGGCCTTTCCTCGCCTCAGAGCTGGGCGCCTTCAAGGAATCCCTTGAAAAATGGACGGGCAAGCCTATAACCGCCGAAGCCCTGGACAAGGCGGTCGATGTTTACAACACCTCGCGCAGCCTCCTCAAACAGATTTACGACATGCGCCGGGCGGATGGTCCGCCCATCTGGGGCGCCGAGGTAATGGACATCGTGCTATCTACCATGTTCACTGATAAGGCAGAGACTAACGGCTGGCTATCTGAACTGGTCAAGGCGCTGCCGTCCAGACAACACAGACCTCGCGCCGACGCCCCGCGGGTCATGGTCGTGGGCGGCGAGACACATGATTCGGAGCTGATAAGGCTCATCGAGGACCAGGGAGCGCTGGTGGTGGCCGACGACCTGTGCATGGGCAGCCGCTATTTCTGGAATGAGGTGGGACCGCAAGGCGATAGGCTTTCGGCTATAGCCCAGCGGTACATGGACAAGCCAAGCTGCCCGGTCAAAGACACTTCCAACAACACGCGACGGGTCAGGTTTGAGTTCCTGAAGAGTCTTGTCCACGACTATCGAGTCCAGGGGGCAATACTGGTATATCAGAAGTTCTGCGACCCGCAGGAACTGGACGTCCCCGTTCTCAAAGATTTCTTCAAGGAGCTTGGATTGCCCACGACGGTACTGGAGTTAGATACCACACTAGCCATCGGCCAGGTGAAGACCAGGGCGCAGGCCTTTGTAGAGATGCTAGAACTCGAGGTTGTGTGAAGGGGAGACGCCATGACCTATAAGACAAGACCCCTGGAGGCATTCACCAAATCAAAAGATCTCCGGGCAAAGCATTACCAGGATGTAATGACGGCCCGGGAGCAGGGCAAGCTCGTCGTCCTCGGCACGGCCAACATGCCGTGGGAACTGGTGGAAGGCCTCGGCCCCTACGAGGCGCTGGAGGGAGAGCCGTACGGGGCAACCGTCGCCCAATACCCCGAATTGGCGCTGGAATGCGCCGAGGCCACCGATGCCCGGGGCTACGGCAGGGACGTCTGCGCTTACGTGCGGTCTTACTGGGGTTCCATGTTCCTGAACAAGACGCCCTGGGGCAAGTTTCCTCGACCGCACTTCGTAGTCTCGTATTATTTCAGCCACTGCGGGGCGCAGGAGAAATGGTGGCGGGTGGCCGCTGAGACGACCAACGTCCCCATGTTCTGCATCGATTTCCCCCGCTTCAAGAGCCTCGATGTGACCCTCGACCCCCAACGACTGGAACGCTTCCGGCAATATCTGATTACCCAGTTCAACGAGTTCATAGAGTGGGGCGAGAAGGTCACCGGCAAGAAATATGACGACAACAAGCTTATCGAGGGTGTGATTAACAAGAGACGCAGCCAGTACCTCTGGGGACAGGTGTGCGACCTGCAGAGGACCGTACCGGCGCCCTTGAACGTTCGCCTCATTTTCAATCTCATGATGCCGCGGGTCTTGCTCAGCGCCCGCAAGGAATCAGCCGATTACTGCACGGCCTTGCTCGACGAAGTGAAGGCTCGCGTCGCCGACGGCATCGCCAGCCAGCCCGAGGAGAAGGCCCGCTTCCTTCACGACTTCGTTCCGCCATACATTGGCATGGACATCCTGCGCTATTTTGAAGACTACGGGGCAGCCCTGGTCGTTTCCCAATATGCCTTCAACTGGGGAGGCGGACTGACCGACGAGGGTGTATGGGGAGTGGTGGAACCCTTCGGCGAGCTCGGCCACCCGCCCCGCAACCGGCAGGAAGCCCTGTGGGACATCGCCAACTGGGACCTGAAGCGGGACACGTGGCTGAGCATGTTCTCCACTCCGTCCCGGGTCTCCGCGGCCCAGCACTTTGTGAAGAACTGGAAGTGCAACGGCGCCGTATACCACTTCAACCGGGGCGAGAAGGGCGGCATAATCGGCGTGCTGGACGCCCAGCTATCGCTGAAGCGAGCCGGCATCCCTACCATGATGTACGAGGCCAGCGCCACCGACCGCCGGGACATAGACATGGTGAAGGTCAAGGACGCCATCGACGCCTTTATGGAAAGCATGGGCCTCAAGAACGCAATGGCCCGCGCAAAATAGGGTATAATGGACAACGGGGCGCTTGATACGAGACACCGTTGCCCTTCACGTTCAGGTTGCAGACGTCAATACCGCAAATCAATCAAGGAGGAAGTCGTTGCAACTCGTTAAGTACAAGTCCAAGCCTCTGGAGTCCTGGCAGAAGGCCAAGGAACTCAGGCTTGCCCATTACAAGGACGTAATGACAGCCAAGGAGAGAGGCAAGCTCCTCGTCGAGGGCGGGACGGAGGGGATGATATCCCTTCCCGCCGGCCTCGGTGAAGACTATGTGTATTTCGGCGGCGAACCATATGGCGCTACCATAGCCACCGACCCCAAGTTCAGCCAGGAGTGCGAGGAGGCGGTCGAGTCCGGGAACTTCGCCCGCGACCTGTGCAGCTACATGCGTAACTACTGGGGGTCCATGCTTCTGGACAAAACGCCTTTCGGCACCAAGTTCCCCAGGCCAGATTTCTGTTTCCAGCTTCACATCTGCGACTCGCACGCCAAGTGGTACCAGTATGTGTCGGAGCACTACGGAGTCCCCTACTTCGCCATCGAAGCGCCGCCCATTACGATGAAAAACGGCGCGCTGGACCTGGGCAACTTCAACGACCGCGTAGACTACATGACCAACGAGATGCTGGCCTGCATCGACTGGATGGAGAAGGTGACAGGCCGCAAGTATAACGACGACCTGTTTCGCGAGGCGGTACGGAATGAATGTTTCTCTACGCGGACCTGGGCGGCTGTCTGCACCCTGCAAAAGAATATCCCCGCTCCCCTGGACCAGAAGACCATGTTCGCCCTGTACATCATCTCCGTTCTGATCCGGCACCGCAAGGAATCGGCGAACTTCTACAAGATGCTCCTCGATGAGGTAAAGGACAGGGTCGCCAACAAGATCGCGGCGTTGCCCACGGAGAGGTGCCGCATCCTGGACGATAGCCAGCCGCCGTGGTACTTCCTCAAACTCTACCGGCACATGGAACAATACGGCGCGGTGACCATCGGCTCTCACTACAGCTTCCTTCTGGCCGGGGCTTTCAGCGAGCAGCCCGACGGCTCCTGGGGGCCATCCAAGACTCCGGATGAGCGCGGCATGCCCATGAAGACCAGACGGGATATCTGCACGGCGTATGCCACGTGGTATGCCGAGCGGCCCGTCTTCGAAGGCCTCCTCATGCCCATATACCGTAACCAGCAAATCGTGCGCCTGGCCAAAGAGTGGAAGGCCAACGCCGTCCTGCTCCACCTCAATCGCGGCTGCGAAGGCCTGTCCCAGAGTATCCTGGAGCAGCGCCTGGCGCTGCAGAAAGAGGGCCTGATTGTCGGCACCTACGAGGGGAACATGGGCGACAAGCGCGAGCTGGATGAAACTCAGGTCATCGACCGCATTGACGCTCTCATGGAAGCCCTGGGCCTCACCAAGATCCCTGAAAGCGCAAGCTGACCAATTCTCGTGTCGTAGTTGCCCCGGTCTCGCCGTGGCCCGGCCACATTGGTTGAGCCGGACCGGGATGTAGATCGGGCAACTGCATATTTCACGACAGGTCTGGCGTAGGGCATCCCGACAGGTCGGGACCTGTCGGGATCAGGCGAAAGTCGTGCACGATGCATCGTGTCCCTACGAATCGAGATACCGGAGTCCTTGTCCAAAGTTTCCATTAGCAACTCGGCGGGGGAATATGTTATGTCAACTCTAAGAACTCCACAATACAAGACCAGGCGGTTGGACTGCTGGCAAAAGGCCAAAGAGCTGCGGCTAACCCACTACAAGGAGGTGGCCACAGCGCGCGAGGACGGGAAGCTCGTCATTACGGGGTCGGCCAACACCTTCATGTCCATGCTGGCTGGCTTCGGCGATTTCGTCTTCTTTTCCGGCGAGCCCTAC
Source organism: Chloroflexota bacterium (assembly GCA_016210545.1). Classification (GTDB taxonomy): domain Bacteria; phylum Chloroflexota; class Dehalococcoidia; order JACVQG01; family JACVQG01; genus JACVQG01. Next base: position 13,866 of record JACQTY010000217.1, on the reverse strand, counting down.
GGCGCCTCTATCGGCTACGACCCCACCTTCAGTCTGCCCTGCGGCGAGGCCGCGGAGGTCCTGGGGTTCTCCAGGGACATGTGCTCCTACATGCGCAATTACTGGGGGTCCATGCTGCTCGACAAGTACTACTTTGGCGGCCCCTTCCCCCGGCCGGATTTCTGCTTCACCAGACATATCTGCGACAGCCACGTGAAGTGGTTCCAGGTCGTCGCCGAGCACTACAAGGTGCCCCTCATCGGCATCGATATGGTGCCGTACAACTACATGGCCGGCGGTGAGCGGCTACGCAACCTGGTGGAATACGGTGCGCAGCAAGCCGCCGACGCCATCGAAAGAATAGAGAAGATAACCGGACGGAAGTTCGACGACGAGAAGTTCTTTGCGGCTCTGAAGAACGAGTTCCTCACCACCTCGCTATGGGGAGAGATATCCCTGATGAACGCGGCCATCCCCGCACCCCTGGATATGAAGTCCATCTACAGCCTGTACATCCTGCCCTTCTTCATGAAGCACGAGAAGCGGGCGGTGGATTTCTTCCTGGAATTGCGCGCTGAGGTCAAGGACCGCATAGCCAACCAGATAGCAGCCGTACCCAATGAGCGCGGCCGTGTCATGCACGATTCCCAGCCCCCGTGGTTCTTCCTCAAGATGTACCGCTACCTGGAGAAGTATGGCGTGGTCTGCGTGGGATCACACTACACCGCAAGCCTCACCGGCACCTGGGAAGAAGGACCTGACGGCTCTTGCCTGCGCAAGAGATTGCCCGAGGAGAAGGGTATCCAGATCCGGACGCGCGAGGACGGCCTCCGGCTCCTGGCCGAGTGGTACCTCGATTGGCCTATGAACAGCCAGTTCGTACCCGAGATGCGGACCCGCCAGTTGGTCGCCCTGGCCAAACACTGGAAAGTGGACGGGATGATGATGCACCTCAACCGGGGCTGCGAGGGGATGTGCATGGGGTGCATGGAGAACCGCATGGGACTCGCCGAGGCCGGCATACCGGTGATGCTCTACGAGGGCAACATGGCCGACGAGCGAGAGTTCGATGAGGCCCAGGTCATGGACCGGATGGAAGCCTTCCTGGAAGGCATGGGGTTCGGCAAACTGGAAGAATAGAGCAGCCTCACAGGTATATCGTCTCCTCGGGGTGATACAGGGCCAGGAACATGAGCAGGTATTCCTTGATGTGCCTGGTGATGAGAAAGTTCTGCCTCACGTGCTCCCGACCATTCTCGCCAAGCCATTTTGCGTATTCCGGATTGGAGAGGAGCTGTTTCAGGTCGTAGGCCGTGCCCTCGATGCCGTGGGACAGCAAGCCGGTGAACTTGTTCTTTACCTGAAGAGTTATTCCCCCCACGGCTGAAGCCACCACCGGCTTTGCCTTCCACAGGGCCTCACTCACCGTAAGGCCAAAACCTTCCTTAATCGACTTCTGTAGTATGACCGTCGACGCCCGCTGCAAGGCGTTAATCTCGATGTCGCTCCCCGGCGGGATCAGCAGGATGTGAATATCGGGGTTCGCCTCCGCCCTCTCCCGCACCTCTTTCAACACCACTTCCGATTCCGGGTCGTCCGTGGCGGTGCCGCCGGCCATGACAAGCTGGCAATCGATGCTTTTCTTCACCAGATCGAATGCCTGAATGACGCCCACCGGGTCCTTGAGACGGTCAAAGCGGGAAACCTGGGTAATAATAGGCTTGTCTGCCGGAATATTGTACTTCGCCAGCACCGAGTCAATGGTCTCCTGGGGAAGCTCGCGGTTTTTGTCGCTGAGGGGGTCGATGGAGGGCGAGACCATGAACTGCCTTATCGGTATCGTCTGGGCAAAACTGGGCGCCGAGAAAGCCGCGCCATCGTACTTAATCACGAATTTCCGCAGAAACTCCCACACCTCGGCCTGCGGATTGGAGACATCTATGTGACAGCGCCACGCCCACTTACCCCCCAGTTCTCCCCTCTTTTCCACCAGAGCCACCGGCTGGGGATCGTGAATAAACATTATGTCTCCGTGAAGCTTCATCTCATCAAGGTTCTTGCGGTTGACCTCCAGGAACAGGGCGTATTCGTCCCGGGTTATGGCTTCCTCGCGGCCGTGGAGGGCGTTGTGGAACTTCTTGGTAACAGCAAAGAATTCATCGTTTCCTTTGATCACATTCCACCGGGCATCGAGGCCGAGCTGTACCATGAGAGGCACCATACGGCTCAATATCTCCGCCACACCCCCGCCGCTGAACGTGGAGTTGATATTGTGGATAACCTTCCCGGCCAGCCGGTTTCCGAGGATCCTCAGTTCCTCTATGGTGCTCCGGCCGACCAGCGGCTCGTAATCGGAAATCCTTATTTGACGTGTTTTTCTATGAGTTGTATCAGTGACGATCTCAGTCCCTCCAACGAATAGTTATAGGGGTCCAGTTGGGCTATGGCGGCAGCTAACTCCGGCTCGCCCAAACTCTCCTCAATCCATACTGAAAAGTCGTTGAAGCCTTTGCCAATGCGAAGCCGCGATTCAAAAACATGGAAAAACAAAGAGCCGACGCTCACATTACGCAGCACCTCTACGAACTCCCGGAGGTCGTGGGCCACGTATTGCAGGGGCAGGACGATACTAACCGAACGGATGAAGTGAAACTCCCGCCCGGGTAACGCCTCCCTGGAATCGGGGTTCCTGGCAAGATACTCCTCGATGATGTCGACCACCCTGTCCCGTAGCAATGCAAGGGTCGAGAATTCGAAGGTGTCCAGGCTAGCCAGCCTTTCGCCCAGGGCCTCATTTCCCAGAGCATCCGTAACCCATACTGCGAAGTCGTTGGCCGGCTCCGGGGTAAGGTAATGGTGTTCCTCGAGGAAATTATGGGTGTGGTAGTAGACCACGGCGTCCGGAGCTGTCTTGAGAGTAGCAACCAGATCCCGAAGCGTTCTGGCCTTAAGATTGGTCAACTCCTTGAGATGCAACCGGCTATAGAAGCGGAACGGCTCCGCCGCCTGCTTCAGAGGTCTACCGTAATTGCTGATCCTGGACTGGGTAAGCTTGTGGTTGGGTATGATAACCGTGCTACCGTCGAGTCCCTCAAGTTCAGTGGCTCTCCAGCCGAATTCCGTTACATAGCCTTCTTCGCCGCTTTCCACCTTTATGTAGTCCCCAACCTTTATCTTTCCGGAAGCGCTGAGATGGAACCAGGCGAACAGGCTGCTCATAGCGTCACGAAATGCAAATAGTAGCGCAAGCGCCCCAATGCCGATGAGCAGCGCCACAGGACCGGTGGGCACACCCCATAGCTCCAGAATGGTCAGCAGGGAGACAACTATGGCGGTAACAGTAGCTATGTTGGAGGAAAGGGAAACCACCCGAGGCGAGGCATTGAACCGCTCCAGATAAAGGCGGAGCAGCCCGCGGGCCAGCCCCAGGGCCGCCAGGGCCACCATCAGCGCAAAGAGGCTCCACGATACCCTGGCCGCCAAAGCTTTGCCGCCGTCCGCGAGAATCGACACCTCCAGGGCCAACAGCACGGCAATGATCAGGCTAGCCAGCAGCGACGGCAACCTGGTGGCAGCCACCAGAATACTGTGGCCCTCCCATTGCGTCTGTTTGGCCCAGCGTTCCATGGCCCGGTAGGCCAGACGCCTCAGCCAAAGAGCAAAGAGCAGGAAAGCCACGAAGACGGCGGCGGGGACTACTACCACCTGCCATCTCTGGACTATGGCATCAATAAGGCTCACTGTTTGGCCTCCGCTTACACTCCCCCAGCAACTCCAGGAACCTTCCCACTTCGGCGACGGAACTCAGGCAGTAGCTCGCGCCGGAACTTGCGCCTTTCTCGCCTATCAGAACAGAGATACCGCCGTTCCGCTGGACTACTTTGAACCCGTCCTCATCGGTCGCGTCATCCCCCAGAAAAATAGGCAGAGGCGCCAGCTTCCCCTTCCTGGCATGCCTTGCCAACAACAATTCTATCGCTTTACCCTTGTCCCAGTCCACTGCTGGGCGTACCTCGTAGACCTTCTTCCCGTTGGTTGTTCGGATCTTGCCCACGGCGCGGGAAGCGGCAACCACGCTATCCACGGCGCGCCGAACGTCCTCCATCTTGCTTTCGTCAACCTGCCTGTAATGCACAGTTAGGCTCAACCCCTTGTTCTCCACCAGCGTCCCTCTTATCGCGGTTAGAGTGCTATTGAGGACACAATGCAGCAAGTGCAGCAAAGGCTTCATCTCTTCTGCCAACGGATTAACGAAAGCCAGCCCCGGCCCCTGGATCTCCAGGCCGTGGTTTCCGGCGTAGGTGATACCTTCTATGCCCACCCGTTCCTTGAGGTCGTTCAGCGCCCGGCCGCTGATTATCCCCACCTGGAAGCCCTGATGACGCGCCAGCCTCTCAAGCAACACCTTGATCTCCCGGGGCATCGTGGCCATTTCAGGCCGCTCCACGATGGGAGAAAGCGTACCATCATAGTCGCTCAAAAGCAAGATACGCCTGCAGTCCCTGACCCTGCGGACTACTGCCGGCCATGCTGAAAGAAGGTGCTCCACCTATCAGTCTCCAAATTCGAATCGCGTCAACTCCGAAATTATGTCCGCCGCCCACTTATATATATTATTCTCCTGGACCACTTCTCGCATGCGCCTCATCCGCCTGTGCCTCTCCGAGGAGGGCATCTCCAGGGCCTTTTTCATCGTTTCAGCCAGGTGGTCGATAGCATACGGGTTCACCAGCAGGGCATCGGTCAACTCCCGGCCTGCCCCTGCGAACGGGCTGAGGATGAGGACGCCATCACCATCGAAGCGACTGGCCACATACTCCTTGGCGACCAGATTCATACCGTCGTGCAGGGAGGTGACCATACAGAAGTTAGCCATTCTCCTCAGAGCCATCAGTGCAAGTTGGGACACATTCTCTCTGAGGTAAACGATGGGTTTCCACTTGCCCTGCCCGTACTTCCAGTTGATATCATCCACCAGGCCGGCCACTTCCTCATTGAGCTGCTTATAGACGCCGATGTGGGTGCGACTGGGAGAACCTACTTGGAAGAAGACGAGCCGCCCCCGATACGTCGGATACCGCTCCAACAGCCGGTCCAGGGCCTTGAGCCGCTCCGGGATGCCCTTGGTATAGTCGATACGGTCAAGCCCGAGCCCGATGAATTCGCCGTTGAGGCCAAAGGTGTCCTTCAACCGGTCTATCTCGATGTCAACCTCCGGCAGTTGAGCCCGCGCATTCAGTTCCTCGAAATCTACGCTGATGGGAAACGGGCGTACAGCCGTCCGTTTCCCTCCCCGCGTCACCTCGTATCGTTCCCTGTCAACCCGGGCCTCCAGCGCCCTGTCCACGGTATCCAGGAAGTTGTTGCAGTGGTAGCGGATGTGAAAGCCGAGGAGGTCGTTCCCCAGAAGGCCATGCAGAATATCCTCCTGCCAGGGGCATATACGGAATGCCTCCGGGTTCGGCCAGGGGATGTGCCAAAACTGAGCGGAGATAATATTGGGGTGGCCCTCCCGTATGAACCGGGGCAATAGCGCCAGATGATAGTCCTGAATGAAGACGAACGCCTTCTTGTCGCCCACCTCTTCCAGCACAGTCTGGGCAAAAAGGCGGTTTACTTCCCTGTACGTGTTCCAATCTGATTCGTTGAAGACGGGCCGGGTGTAGGCGATATGGCACAGTGGCCACAGGGCCTCGTTGGAGAATCCGTAGTAGTACCCGTCCTCCTGCTCCCTGGTAAGCCATACCCGTTTGAGGCAATATCGGGGGTCCTCCGGGGGCACACGCACCTTGTTCTGACTATCAACAACCTGACGGTCGGCGTCTCCGCTACCGTGGGCAACCCACGTGCCCCCACAGGTGCGCATCACCGGGTCCAGGGCCACGGTTAGCCCGCTGGCAGGGACGAGGCACTCTATCTCATCTCCTGCGTAGTTATGCACGTACGGCTCACGGTTGGAAACCACCAGAAAGAGATAGTCTCTCAGCCTCGTATTGACCAGGTTGTGAAGGTCTTCCTTTGTCCACATCTTGCACGCGCCCTCCTGCCCTGGCGTACGGGCACTTCAAGCCCTTCCCGGACCGTCCGGCCCCTTCTCCAGCGTAACTTCCGGCGATGCCAAGGTAACCGGATTTCCAAAATAGACTTTGGTGTGGGGCCAGGGGATCTCTATGCCCTCGCGGTCAAAAGTCCGCTTCAGTCTCAGGCGCAGTTCCCCCATAACCGCCCACTGTTGTATGGGCTTTGTATCTCCGACTATCTTGATGTCGATGCCGGAATCGCCCAGGTTATCCACCCGCAGGACCTGAGGGGATTTCAATATGAGAGGCGCCCACGCCGGGTCTTCAGCCAGTTCGTTTCCAACGCGGTTGATCACAGCTATGACCCGGTCCAGGTCTTCCCCGTAGGCTACGCTGATATTCAAGTTCACTCTTGACAAGCCACGAGTGAGATTGCTGGCTACCGTGATTTCGCCATTGGGTATGAAATGGACAACCCCGTCAAGATCGCGGAGCACCGTGCGCCGCAGGTTGATCTCCTCCACCAACCCCGCCGTGCCAGCGATCTTCGCCACATCGCCGACGCGATACTGGTTATCGGAGATGATGAAGATCCCCGATATTATGTCCTTGATCAGGCTCTGAGCGCCAAAACCTATGGCTAAGCCGACGACGCCGGCGCCCGCCAGCACCGGAGCAATATTGACGCCAACCTCGGACAGCAGCGTGAAAGAGGCTGTAGCTATGATAAGCACCTGGCCCGTGGTGACAAGTACCCTTGAAAGGGTTTCCGCTCTCTTCTTGACCTCCTCCTCCGGCTCCTCAGGCTTGCGCAGGACTACTGTCCTCTCCACCAGCTTTGGGACAACGGCGCCCGAGCCGAGCAACAATAGGACCGAGACGCCGAGCATCAGCCCGATACGCCCGCCGTGTACTCTCAACCAGCCCTGGACGGACTCAACAGGGAACCCGAAGATATCGAGCAGCAATACCACGCCCAGAAAGGTAGCAATAATGGGCACACCGAGTCGCAACGCAGCTACCAGACTATCATCCAGCGTGGTCTTGGTCTTTGAGGCCACCTCCAGCGCGTACCACTTCAGAAGTGCCTCTATTGCGGCGACGGCGGTGTATACCCCCAGAGCAACGAAGGCAGCGATAGTTATCCGGGAAATTACAGCTTCGATGGGTCCAACAAAGGGCAAGACCACCAGCGCCAAATAAGCGCCCAGGAGAGCAAGGGCAATGAAGATGGGCTTTTCCAGCGATTCCAGGACCAGGTTGTCCAGGGTTGTCCCTGACTTGAGGACCAACTTTCTGGCAAGCCTTCTGAGTAAGAAGTAGAATAGCCAGCCCGCCAGTAGAAAGACGACCAGTATGGAGAGCGCCAAATACAAGTGCCCTGAAGTCAGACCGCTAAATACATCTTGCCAGGCAGACATCCTCTGCTACCTCCGTTCGTGCGCCCGCCAACGTGCAGTTTGTCTCCGGGCTGCTGTAGTGAGCGGAAAGTTCGGAACAATGAGACCCCGGGGGGCGCCGGACGGGACCGGCAAGCGCATCGGGAGTGCAATAGACTCCCATCGAAGCGCACGGATGCTTGTCGGCTGCACAAGTTAATGGATACTTACATACTAACGCTCATTGCGGCGCCCTGTCAACCCTGCGTGGCGACTCATCCTGACCGAGAGCCGTCCTTAATCCGCCATCAAAATCCCTCTCAATCTCCCCTTCGGCAAGCTCATCCCGATTCATCGGGATTTAGCATTGGGAGGCCGACACTTCGGCCCCAAAGGCGAAAGTAGCACCAAGCTGGTGAAAGAACTTTCGATTTGAGTAGATTGGAGAGGCGGCGGATTTTGGCCTTTGCGTCTCATTGACACGTCAGTCAAATCGTGTATCATGTAAGTATCTGTATACTCACTATACGGCTGATCTTGGTACAGGAGGCAGGGAATGGGCCTGTTCAAGAAGGCGGTAGACAAAGAGATCCACGACGGCGCCTGGGGCTATCTTTTGAACGTCCACAAGGTGGACGCGGACACGCTTGCCAGGGAGATGCGGTGCGTGGAGCGAGAGGGCATCGTTGATGGCAAAGCGGTCACCCTCATGCGCGTGTTCAAGCCCCGGATGGCAGGAGAAAAGGGAGTCAAGGTAAGCGGATGGGAGACCTTCGACGCGCACCCCGACCTGATACTATTCGAGGGCTACCTGACGAAATCGAACCAGGTGTTTCTCGAAAAGAAGAGATAGCTTGACCCGCGTGAAGCCGGTTTCGGACGGACCTCAAGATCACAGGCGCCGTCACTATTCGGTGACCGGTAACCCGGAAATGTTCGTGGGCCACGGTTGGGCGCGGCGCAGCCATGCCAGTCCTCCGCGAAGCATTCGTGCGTCCCCCGCAGCTAATGACCAAGCTGTCGCCAAGCGATGACGCCTGTGCGGGCCATGCGTCCGCCGATTGTTTCCTCAGATTCTCGATGGGGACGCAGGCCTTTTGACCTGTGAAGCCCAGTTACCGGTGCGCCCTTTTCCGCGCTCGTGCCCCAAGATCACTCCGTTCAAAGGATGCGTGTGAACGTACTGTCTCTAACCGTTAGTCTTGGCCTGGTCTTTGTTGTTGTCCTGGTCGCCCCCTTCCTTATCAAGAGGGTAGAGGCAAACCTTGAGATATTTCTGTTCATCATGGGCGCCATTGCGGCCACCGTTTCGGCCACGTGGAGCCCGCACCTCATCGCAGAAGCCCTGATAGAGCCCATCAAGATAACCGCGGCTGTGCTGCTGGCGGGTTTCCTGTTTCACTACTTCCGCCATCAGATACACGATGGGGTCCACGATACTATCCGAAGGATGGCTTTTCGACCATTCATTTTTCTTGTCGTGGTGCTCCTCGGTCTACTCTCGAGCATTATTTCCGCGATAATTGCGGCGCTGGTACTCGTGGAAGTAGTAGGCGCGGCAAGTATGGACCGCCGTTCTGCTCTGAGGCTGGTGGTGCTGGGTTGTTTAGCCATAGGGCTTGGCGCCGCGCTCACTCCCCTGGGAGAGCCGCTGTCCACCATTGCCATCGCGAAGTTGAAGGAAGATCCCTACAACGCAGGTTTCTTTTATCTGTTCCAGTTGCTAGGCAAGTTCGTCATTCCCGGCGTGTTTGCGGTGGGCGCGGCAGCGGTCTTCATGATTCCGCGCTATCAGCGGGCCGGGGTGGGCCAGGAGAAGCAGGAGACACGGGAGACACTGCGGCATGTGGTTCTGCGAGCCGGCAAGGTATATGTGTTCGTTATGGCTTTGATACTGCTGGGCGGGGGGTTCAAGCCGCTCATTGACCTTTACTTCGCACAGATACCCGCCGCGGCCCTTTACTGGGCAAACGCAGCTTCCGCCGTGCTGGATAACGCGACTCTAACCGCCGCGGAAATCGGCCCGAACCTGAGCGAGCAACAGATAACCAGTGCTCTCATGGCCCTTCTTATTTCCGGGGCGGCGCTCATACCCGGGAATATCCCCAACATCATATGCGCTGGCAAATTGAGGATAAGCATGCGGGAGTGGGCCACAGTTGGCATCCCGGTGGCTTTGGCAGGCATGGCGATCTACTTCCCGCTCGTCTTCCTTGCGACATAAGGACTCCATGCACCCGTTGCCTCGGAGTAAGCCGATATAGTCCCAACGGACCAGCATAGTCATCGTTCGGGTATTCCTCTTGTCTCCCGCTCTCAACTGAGCGAGAACACAGCATTCATTACCGCGTAGAGGAGGTAATCGCCAATGCCAGGTGAAAGCAGGTCGCGGCGGCGCGCAGATCGCAAGCGTACTCGGGTAGTGAATCGACGAACGGTCCCCACTCAGCAAGACGACCGAAGCGCGGCCGGAACCAGCCCAAGGACGCTCCGGCCGTTGGTGCGCCAGGAAAAAGAACCAGACTACCGGTACGTCTACAGGGATTTGAAGCACCAGGCCATAATAGGCGGCGGCATTCTCCTCGTCTTTTTCATACTTCGCGTTTTCTTCTGGAAATAGAACGCTTTCCGCCCCCCGCGCGGCATTCCGGGGTGACCGACTGAAACAGCCTCTTGCCAGCTTGAATCGCATTGCCCGCCGGGGCGATGCCAGGACTTCGTTTCCCTTCACCGGCGCCTTCAAATCGCGTACAGTACTCCCGGGGAGCACTCGTAGAGTGCTATAATATAAATTGCGAGGGTTGGCCCCCCCATCACTGCAGGCGCTTGATCCCCATTGAACCTGCACGAAAAGCCCGCTCCCCACCCCACGCATATCCTTCGCCACACCCCGCCAGCCTTTCGGCGTTATAGGAGCCAAGATGTACTGGGCCAATTTCCTTCACATATATCAGCCGCCCACTCAGACCGAGATCATATTGCGCAAGGTCACTACTGAGGCCTACCGGACCCTGGTGAGAGTCCTGAAAGCCGCCCCATCTGCCCGGATCACCCTCAATATCAACGCGGTGCTGACTACCTTGCTTGACCGGAATGGCCTCGGCGATGTTATCAGTGGTTTGAGAAAACTCGCTGAGAGGGGACAAGTCGAATTCACGGGAAGCGCCATGTACCACCCCATTCTGCCGCTCATTCCCCGGGACGAGGCCGTTCGTCAGATAGAGCTGAATACGCACATAAACCGTCGCTACTTCGGGGATGTCTATTCACCTCGGGGCTTTTTCCCGCCTGAGATGTGCTACAATCTGGAAGTCGCCAAGCTGGTCCGGGAACTGGGCTTCCAATGGATAATCGTGGACGAGATAGCCTATGAGGGGGGTATAGGGACCGTTCGGAACGACGTGACCTACACGGTGAAGGGCGCCGATGGCCTTGGGGTGTTTTTCAAGGAACGCCCTTTTTCGGCTGGCATAACCTACGGCAAGTTCCCGCGTGCCACCACCTTTTTGGACGCGCTCGGAGACCGAGGCGCTATGAACACATATTTGCTTACCGGAACCGACGGGGAGATCTACGGACACCACCGCCCCGGACAGGAGAAGCTCCTTGAGGAGGTCTGGGCCAGCGGCAGACCACCCACGGCAACCATTTCACAACTACTGGAACTCTTTCCTAAGAGACACCAAGTGGGGCCCTTACCATCTTCGTGGAGCACCTGGCCCGATGAATTGCGCCAGGGCGTGCCCTATCCCCAGTGGGACTATCCGGACCATGAACTGCACCGTTTACAATGGCAACTAACCCATTTGGCGTTGGAGACGGTGAACTCCGTGCCCCCAAGTACCGCGGGCTACGAACGAGCGCGCGAGCTTTTGGACGAGGGCCTCCACAGCGACCAGTACTGGTGGGCGAGCTGCCGCCCCTGGTGGGACACCGAAATGGTAGAGAAGGGCGCCCGTAAGCTGCTGGATTCCATTTTGGCACTGCCACAGGCGATGCCCCAGGAAAAGCTCCAACAGGCTTTGGCGCTACTCGACTCTATCATTACCACCGCCCGCGACTGGCAGCAGACCGGTAAAGCCCGGAGGCGCAAAGAGGAATACCTCAAGGAACACTTGGATGTCACCTCGGAGCTAACCTTTGGTCAGGGAACGCAGCAGTGAAAAACGTTTACGTAATCCTTGCCTTCCACGCCCATGAACCGCTATGGGAGCTCCCGCAGATGCTCCTGGAGAACGTAGAGGACCCCGACCTCCGGCACACGGTTGGCGGCGAGAACTGGATAGTCCGCCGGAGCACCCAGGGAAGAGATATGTACCAGGCACTGCTAGACTTCAGCCATTCCATGAGCGTCCCGGTCACACTGGAGGCCACAAACGAACTACTTACGCAGGTCGCCAAGGTCATGCCAGATACCCACGCCCGCCTTATGAGAGGATATCAAGAGGGGGCCTTGTACCCCTTATACGGGCACGCCCATCATACCCACGTGTCTCTTTTGACTGGCGAGGAGGTCCAAGACGAGATACGGTTGAACCGGGAGTATATCCACGACGTCATGGGGGCGCCCAGACCAAAATACCCCGGCCTATTCCCCATCGAGGACTCCTTGGATTCCTCCAAACTGCAGGCCATAAGAGACAGCGGAGTAGATTTCGTCGTCTTTCCGCATCTGGACAAACGGCAGACCCGTTATCAGGCTGATCCTGGCCTGGACGAGAAGCACAGCCCCTTCGTTATCGGGGGTGGGCTAATAGCCTTGCCACGCCATTTTGCCGTGTCCCAGTACATATGGAGGCCCATCACCAAATGGAAGGCGGATGCTCTCAAACCCCAGGGGTACATGCTCGGCCGTTATTGGGTTCTACCCGAGGAGTACCGTCGACGACGTTTTGTCCGGTTCCCCATTACTCGCGAAGAGGCTATCGCCGAGTACTCGCAGGCGCTCCGCCGGGCCCTCGCTCAAGCTCCGGATAGAGGGCTCATCCTGTACATGCAGGACATGGAACTCATGGACTTCGGTGACATTGCTCTGGATATCATGGAAGCCGCATGGAAGAAGATGGCCGCGGTAGAAGAGGTACATATCAACTTTGTCACCCCCGATGACTACCTGGACAAGGAGGTAATGCCCCGGCTTGGCGGCCTTAAACGCTTGCGGTTCCACCAGGTCTCCTGGGCTCCGGAGATCCGCCTGGTGCTGCGCTACGACGGGCACTATCCCCCGGCGGGGGCTGGAGTCTTCAGAGGCAGAGACCTTTCGAGAGAGGTCTTTCGTCGCTGGCCGTTTATCTTCTGGGAACCAGGCCGGTACATGGCGACACTGGTGAACTTCCTGTTGGACGCTTTTGGAGCGGGCCACACCGTGGGGACAGATGCCAGGACTTTGGCAACCATTGACTACCGATTCGAGCAACTCAGCGAAGAAGACCGTATCGCGCTTCACGGCCGAATCATCAAGCGGGCATGCAACTGGGGCTGGTTTCCCAATGAGAGCCTTCAAAAGAGGCCCTTTCTCCACGGGTACCTCCTTTCCGACACTCTGCTCAAGCGCACAGGCACGAATCTGCAGTCGCCCGGAGAGCCTCCGCAGCGCTGCTTCCGTGGCCTTGAACGGATTCTGGAAGTAATTATCGATACGCGGTACGACTACTTGTCAGAAGCCATCGTGGAGCTTGCCACCGAGACTGGCAAAGACTATCGCGACGCCTTCCGCCATTTGCACCGGGCTATGGAATGGCGAGAAGAGGCGCGTCACTCGATTTTGAAAGCCCAATTCTGGGCGCAACGCCTGTCGATACCCCAAACGGGACAGGATAACGGCGAACTACGTGGGCTGCTCACCGGTTTCCGTGACTACTGTCGGGCGGTATTCATTTCCCTGGACCGTCTCCAGCGCGTATGGGCCAGCTCCGGCGACACCGAGCGGCTGCTGTTAAAGATGTATGACTACCTCTTTCATCTGTACCCACCCCGTTTCCCCGGTATACTGGAAAACACTCTGAGCGAGGAGGAAATCGCGGCTTCTAAGCGCCCCCTGCTCCGGTGACAACACTGCAAACTCCTGGCCTCAAAGTGGCCATGCGACCGTACGAGGCGTCCCGCGACGAATCCCTTTCAAATCGCCCTTGACAGGGTATGAGAGAGACAGTATACTTCTTTATGCTGAATGACAAACAAAGCATTCGGAGACCCCTGACCTAGTCCTGGGAGGACTGCGCCAGCGACGGCAAGCGGCCGAGGCGAAGACCTCCGGCCGCTTTTTGTGTCTGTCAAGACGCAAGAGGCAGGAAATTGAGATGTGAGAGGTGAGAGATGGGATGTGGGTGGTCTCACATCTCGCATCCCACCTCCCAGACGGTACCTTAACAAGTGAATACGTCAAACTAACATGTAGAGAATTTTGTCCTCAGAGAGGGGCAGACAAGTTAGTAAGGGCACACGGTGGATGCCTTGGCGTTCCGGGCCGAAGACGGGCGCGGCAAGAC
>JACQTY010000018.1 GCA_016210545.1 Chloroflexota bacterium | reverse complement strand
GTGTAGCACCAAGCTGGTGAAAGAACTTTCGATTTGAGTAGATTGGAGAGGCGGCGGATTTTGGATCGTTTGCCACGTAGACTTGCGGTCTCACGATTGGTCCTGATCCACGCGGAGAAGCGGAGACGCGGACGGCTTGAAGTTGTTCACCATGAGGCGTGCTTCCCTTCTGTCATTCACCCTCTGATCTCCGCGCCCTCTGCGCCTCCGCGCGACCCTGCGCCTTCCCCCCACCCCCGCCCACGCGTTGGCGGCATCCATTCCGCCTGGCCGAACCCAATAATTGTAGCACTTTCCCAGATGGCGGCGACATGTATCCGGAGTGGAGGCGCACTCCACCGAAACCATTGGGCCATACAGGCGACCTTGCAGCAAATCCGATTTGATGAAACCCGCGGTTGCCCCTATAGTAGGTGACAGGGAGCAAGAATGGCCACCAACAGAGTCCTGATCGTCGAAGACGACCACACCCTCCTCAGCGTACTGCAATACAACCTCACTAAAGAGGGCTACGATGCGCTCACGGCCTCCGACGGCATCCAGGCCCTGGAAACGGCCCGGACCCGGAAGCCGGACCTCATCATCCTCGACATCATGCTGCCCGGGATGAGCGGCCTGGAGCTATGCCGCATCCTGCGCAAGGAAATGACCGTCCCCGTCTTGATGCTCACGGCCAGGGTAGAAGAGGCGGATAAAGTGGCCGGCCTGGATTCCGGGGCCGACGACTACATGACCAAGCCTTTCAGCACCAGGGAACTGCTCGCCAGGGTAAGGGCGATACTGCGGCGGGCGTCAATGGCCGGTCCCAAACCAGGGGAGGGACCAGTTCTTCGCGCTGGAGACATCGAGATCGATACGGCGCGTCACAGGGCCGCCGTCGGCGGTTCCCCGCTGAACCTGACGCCAAAGGAGTTCGACCTGCTCACCTTCCTGGCGAGGAACGCCGGGCTTGTTTTCAGCCGCGAGCAGCTTCTGGACAAAGTGTGGGGCTACGACTACCCCGGCGACACCGGCACCATTGATGTTCACGTGCACTGGCTCAGGGAGAAGATAGAGGATACCCCCGGCAAACCCCGGCGTTTGGTCACGGTCAGGGGCGTAGGCTACAAACTGGAGGGATGAGGATGTCCCGCAGCCTATACTGGAAGATAACCGTCCCCTTCACGCTCCTCGTCCTGGTGGGGCTGGGCGTTTTGGGGTCATTCATGGCCACGTCGGCCAGACATGCCCAGCTTCAGTCCCTCCGTTCACACCTGGCAAACGAGGCCAGGCTCGTTGCGGACGCCAGCCTGCCCGGCCTTACGACGCCCGACAGCAGGGGCGCCCTCGACGCCCTGGCCAAGAAGACGGGAAGGGAAATCGACGCCAGGGTAACCATAATAGCCCGCGGCGGCGCCGTCCTGGGCGATACCCAGGAGGACCCCTCAAGCATGGAGGACCATTCCTCACGCCCCGAGGTCATGCAGGCACTGGCCTCGGGAGAGGGTCAGAGCACCCGCTACAGCACCACCATTCGCCAGGATATGATGTACGTCGCCGTTCCCATCACCAGCCAGGGCGAACTGATAGGGGTCGCCAGGGTAGCCCTCCCGGCTACAGCGGTGAAAAGCTACGTCAACAGCGCCGTTTTCACCACGGCCTCCACGATGGCAGTGGCCGGCCTTCTCGTCATACTCGCCGCTGCTCTTATCGGCCGGATGATTACCCGCCCGCTGAAGCAAATGACCCGGGCAGCGCAGGGAATCGCCTCCGGGCAGTTGGAACAGCAGATCCAGGTGCGGACAGGCGATGAGCTGGGACAGCTCGCCCGGGCCTTCAACGAGATGTCTTTGAGCCTCAAGAAATCGATGGCAGCAGTCTCTGCCGAGAAAACCAGGCTGGCGACAGTCCTTTCCAGCATGACCGACGGGGTCATAATAACCGACTCTGAGGGACAAGTCCTGTTAGCCAACAGCGCCGCCGAACACTACTTCGCTTTCAAAGAGGCTCGCGCCATAGGCAAGCCGCTGATAGAAGTTGTCCACGACCACGAGGTGGATGAAGCGGTCAAGGGTTGCCTGAAGACGGCCCGGGAGCAGACCGGACAGATTGATGTGAACGGCCGATTCCTTAGAGTTGTTGCTGTCCGTTTCGAGAGCGGCAAGTCGCCTGGCGCCCTGGCCCTGTTTCAGGACCTTACCGAAATGCGAAGCCTGCAGACCATGCGGCGGGAGTTCGTCGGCAATGTCTCGCACGAGCTACGAACGCCGTTGACCGGCATGAAGGCAATAGTCGAAACGCTGCAGGACGGCGCAATCAATGACGGTAAAGTTGCCACAGACTTTCTGAGGAAACTCGACACGGAAGTGGACGCCATGACCCAGATGGTGACAGAACTCCTCGAGCTGTCACGGATTGAGGGCGGCAGGGCAAAGTTGAAGTCAGAGCCCGTTGACCTGAATCTGCTCATGGAAGAGGCCGTCGCCCGGCTGAGCCCCCAGGCAGAACGGGCGCAAGTATCCCTGGCGGTCGAACGGTCTTCGGAGCTGCCGCTGGTCCCCGCCGACAGAGAGCGAATACGGCAGGTCATAGCAAACCTCGTCCACAATGCCATCAAGTTCACCCCGGCCGGCGGCAAAGTAACGGTGGAGGCCAGGTCGGAAAACAGCGCCGTCGTTACCCGCGTTTCCGATACCGGCATAGGCATACCAAGGGAGGACCTTCCCCACGTCTTCGAGCGCTTCTACAAGGCAGACAAGTCTCGTTCCAGCGGCGGCACCGGACTGGGGCTGGCCATTGCCAAGCACACCGTCCAAGCCCACGGCGGAAATATCTGGGTCGAAAGTGAAGAAGGCAAAGGCTCAACGTTCAGCTTCAGCCTCCCCCTCGGCCCACATTAGCGCCTATGCCCCGATCCCGGCCCCCGATACACCCGGTGAAATTTAAGCAAGTCTTAAGCATGCCTTAACCACCCCTTAAATCTCCTCCTTTATTCTGTTAATGGAAGTCAAACACCAGTTCAGAATCAGGCCAGTTGGCAATAGTCTAACCGAAAAGAACGAGGAAGAAGAAGGTATGACGAATAATCTCAGGAAATGGCCGGTAGCCTTGGCGGCTCTGCTTGCAATTACAGTCCTCCTGGGCGCATGCACACCGACTACGCCGACTGCAGCTCCAACTCCAGCATCGCCAACACAGCCCCAGCCCTCCACACCAGCGCCCACGGCAAGACCACCCGCTGCCCTCTCGGGCACCATAGAGATCGATGGCTCCAGCACCGTTTATCCCATCACCGAAGCAGTAGCTGAAGAGTTCCGCAAGGTTCATCCGCAGGTGCGCATCAATGTTGGCATTTCGGGCACCGGCGGGGGTTTCAAGCGGTTCGTCGTCGGAGAGACTCAGATCAGTGACGCCTCACGCGCTATCTCCAGCTCGGAAAAGGAACTGGCTACGAAGAATAACATTCAATGGGCTGAACTGCCCGTAGCCTACGATGGCCTTTCGGTACTGATTAATCCTAAGAACGCCTGGGCCACCTCCATGACCACCGCAGAGCTAAAGAAAGTGTGGGCGCCAGGCTCTACAGTAAAGCGCTGGAACCAGGTCCGGACCGAGTGGCCGGACAAACCTATCAATCTTTACGGCCCAGGCACCGATTCCGGCACCTTTGACTACTTCACCGAGGTTATCACGGGCAAGGCGAAGGCTAGCCGGCCTGACTTCACCGCCAGCGAGGACGACAATGTCCTGGTACAGGGAATCGCCGGCGACCCCAACTCTCTGGGCTACTTCGGCTATGCCTACTACGCCGAGAACAAAGACAAGATGAAGCTGGTGGCCATTGATGCCGGCAAAGGGCCGGTGCTGCCCACAGTCGAGACCATCAACAACGGCACGTATAGCCCTCTGTCCAGGCCAATCTTTATCTACGTCAACAAGGCAGCCCTGGCGCGGCCCGAGGTGAAAGAGTTCGTCCGATTCTACATGACCCAGGGGCCGAAGCTGGTATCCGAGGTGGGCTACGTCCCGATGAACACAACGACCTATGATGAAAACTTGACCAAAATTCGGTAGACCGGGTTACGGTGTAAAGAATGCTGCAGAGGTCCTTGCACTCCGCCAGGACCGGTGTAGAGGGGTCAACAGAATCTCTGATGCGCCTGAGAAGACAAAGCCGCATTAGAGAAGCTGTTATTCAGCGGCTTCTCCTCACCTGTGCCCTGGTATCGGTATTCACCACAGTCGGAATTGTCGTCATGCTGGTGGTGCAGGCCGCCGGATTTTTCAGCGAGGTCTCCGCCCTGGAATTCTTCACCGGCACGCAGTGGACGCCGTTATTCCAGCCGCGGCGCTTTGGCGTCCTGCCCCTGGTGGGGGGCACCATACTTACGGCAGGCATCGCCATCCTGGTAGCCCTGCCCATAGGCCTGGCTGCGGCCATCTACCTGAGTGAATACGCTCATGACAGAGTGCGACGGGCAGTGAAGCCCTCCCTGGAAATCCTGGCTGGCGTACCTACAGTGGTCTATGGCTACTTTGCCCTCACTTTCGTGACGCCCCTGCTGCGGAACGTATTTCCCGATATGATAGTCTTTAATGCCCTCAGCGCCGGCCTGGTAATGGGAGTAATGATTATTCCTATGGTCTCTTCCCTCAGTGAGGACGCCATGGTCGCCGTGCCCCGTTCATTGCGTGATGCGGCCTACGGGCTGGGCGCCAACCGGTTTGAAGTAGCCACCCGCGTGGTAATGCCCGCCGCAACCTCCGGGATAGTAGCCGCTTGTATCCTTGCCCTGTCACGGGCTGTCGGAGAGACCATGATCATGGTCATCGCGGCTGGCTCCACACCAAGGCTAACGTTTAATCCTCTGGAGAGCATCCAGACCATGACAGCGTACATTGTTCAGATAAGCCTGGGAGAGACGCCCCATGGGACGGTGGAGTATTATACTCTCTTTGCCGTCGGCCTGCTTCTGTTTGTCATGACCCTGCTGATGAATCTGTTCAGCCAGTGGTTTGTCGGGCGCTATCGGGAGAAATACTAGAATGAAGAACGGCCTGGCTTTTCAGCGGCATCTGAAGGTACGGAAGATAAAGGGCAATGTCCTCAGCACGCTCTTCTTGCTTGCCACCCTGACAGGCATTCTTGTCTTGATTGTTCTCATTGTTGACGTTTTCAAGGATGGCCTGGGGTGGTTGGACTGGCAGTTCATAACCAGCTATCCATCACGAAAACCTCAAGAGGCAGGGCTATTATCGGCCCTGTTCGGCACCCTATGGGTCATGGCGCTGACAGCCCTCTTCACTTTCCCCATCGGTATCGGCACCGCTATTTACCTCGAGGAGTATGCTCCCGACAACCGTCTGCGGCGGTTTATTCAAACCAACATAAACAACCTTGCCGGCGTACCTTCCATTGTTTACGGGCTTTTGGGGCTGGCCCTGTTCGTCCAGGCTCTCGCCCTGGGCCGGAGTGTTCTGGCCGGGGCGATGACCCTGACCCTTATGTCCTTGCCCGTAATCATCATCGCTGCTCAGGAGGCTATCCGAAGTGTACCCCAGTCTCATCGTCTGGGGGCCTTCGCCCTGGGCGCTACCCGGTGGCAAGTCGTACGCCGTATCGTTATGCCAACTGCCATCCCCGGGATGCTCACCGGCACCATCCTCGCTATGTCCCGGGCTATTGGAGAGGCGGCTCCCATGATTGCCATTAGCGCCCTGGTATATTTGACTTTCATCCCCAAGGACCCCACGGACCGTTTCACAGTACTGCCCATACAGATTTACAACTGGGTATCTCGCCCTCAAGAGGAGTTTGGGCATCTGGCCGCTGCCGGCATTATTGTTCTCCTTGTTGTTCTCCTGACCATGAATGCGGCCGCTATTTTTTTGAGAAACCGTTACCAGAAGAGGACTGAGGAATAGAGACATGATACACGCTACTGTATCCCTGGAAGCAAAAGGGCTGGAGCTGTGGTACGGAAAATTCCAGGCTCTACGCGGCATCTCTGTGGTCATACCACACAACCAGATCACAGCTATCATTGGCCCCTCGGGTTGCGGCAAGAGTTCCTTACTGCGTTGCTTCAACCGTATGAACGATCTGATACCGGGTTCCCGCGTAAAGGGAGAAGTGCTTTTCGACGGCAGGAGTATCTACGGGGCTGATGTGGACCCTACCGAAGTCCGCTATCGAATAGGCATGGTTTTCCAGAAGCCCAACCCCTTTCCCAAATCGGTCTTCGACAATGTGGCTTTTGGCCCTCGGGTAAATGGCATCCAGGGCAATCTAGAGGAGAGGGTAGAACATGCGTTGCGCCGGGCCGCCCTGTGGGATGAAATCAAAGACAGGCTACACAAGAGCGCCATGCAGCTTTCGGGCGGCCAGCAGCAACGTCTGTGCATTGCCCGAACGCTGGCCCTCGAGCCGGAGGTCATCCTGATGGACGAACCGTGCAGCGCCCTTGACCCGGTGGCTACCTTGAAAATCGAGGACCTCATGAAAAGCCTGGTCGAGGAATATACTATCGTTATTGTTACCCACAACATGCAGCAGGCAGGCAGGGTATCCGACATGGCAGCCTTTCTGATGATGGAAGAGGACAGGGCGGGGACGCTGGTGGAATACGGGCCGACCGCCCAGCTCTTCACTAACCCCAAGGACAAACGCACCGAGGACTATATTACGGGCAGAATTGGATGAATTTTCGAGGAGGCCACCCGTGGAAATGCGGACGATCTTTCACAAGCGTTTAAGGGAAATACAGGACGAAGTCCTGGCCATGGGAAGCATGGTGGAGAAGGCCATCAGCAGATCTGTCGAGGCGCTCAAGAACCGCGACCTGGAATTGGCGCGCCAGATAATTGCGGACGACCAGAAGGTAAACAACAAGAGATATGAGATAGAAGAGAAGTGTATCGAACTCATGGCCACTCAACAGCCTATGGCCAGCGACCTGCGGGCTATTGTAGGTGTGCTCATTATTACCTCCGAGGTGGAAAGGATCGGGGACTATGCTGAGGGCATAGCCAAGATTGCGGTGATGATCGGGGATGAGCCGCCGCTGAAACCGCTGGTAGACATTCCCCGCATGGCGGGAAAGACCACCGACATGCTGCGGAGAAGCCTTCAGGCGTTGATCGAGAGGGATGCGACAGCGGCCAGGAGAATCATCGCCGAGGATGACGACGTAGATAATCTCTACGACCAGGTGTTCCGTGAACT
>JACQTY010000214.1 GCA_016210545.1 Chloroflexota bacterium | reverse complement strand
GTCTTGCCGCGCCCGTCTTCGGCCCGGAACGCCAAGGCATCCACCGTGTGCCCTTACTAACTTGTCTGCCCCTCTCTGAGGACAAAATTCTCTACATGTTAGTTTGACGTATTCACTTGTTAAGGTGCCAACCCAGAAGCAATATGCTGGACGCCAGAGACAGGACCACCCCAGCCCCCGTTTCTTGCTTCCCGTCTCCTGCCTCTTGTTTCCTGCCTCTTGCGTCTTGACAGACACAAAAAGCGGCCGGAGGTCTTCGCCTCGGCCGCTTGCCGTCGCTGGCGCAGTCCTCCCAGGATTATATCATGGGCTGAAGCAACTCTGTTTCTTCGACATCCTACGGTATTATACATCCCCTGTTTGCGCCCGTCAAGGCGATTTCCACGGCGTTTTGAAACGCTCGATGGGTTTACGCCATATACGGGCCGGGGAGGTTTCGAGACGGCTTGACCGCGCCGCTTTTCCCTGTCGGCATTCCCGCATCCCGACTTGTCGGGACAGAATACCCTTCCCCTTCCCGGGTACCGGCGATGGCGGCCATGACAGAGAGCCTGCACCAGCTTATGCCATTCAGGTGACATCACGCTGGCGCCTTCCCCCGGACATCCCTCAGTACTCAATCCCGGGACGGGCGGGCAGGCCTTTCTGATGGGGGTGCTTAATCGCCTTCATTTCGGTAACCAGGTCTGCCCGCTGTAGGACGCCTTCGGGGGCATCCCGGCCGGTGAGTACCAGTTCCGTGGCCGGGGGTTTCTTATCTATCAAGGTAAGGACCGCTTCTTCACTGACCAGTCCCATGTGTACGGCAACGAGGACCTCGTCCAACACGATGAGGTCATACCGGCCGCTGAGTAGCTCTTTTTCGGCGAAGGCCAGTGACTCGCGGGCAACCGCAGTCAGTTCCTGTCTGGACTGGCTGAAGCTATCTCCCTGGTTCAGTTTGACCAGCTTGAAAGCGCGGCACTGTTCCAGGAAACGGTGCTCACCGGAGATGCGTCCCTTCACAAACTGTACGAAAAGTACGCGCAGCCCCTGGCCGGAAGCCCTGATGGCCAGGCCCAATGCCGCGGTGGTCTTTCCCTTCCCGTCGCCGGTATATACCTGGATAATCCCCTGCCTGGGATTGTCAGCGAGCGTCACGGCCTGCCGCCTCCTCTACGACAGAAATGAGCCTGGCGTTCTCCACCCGGGTGCGAGGCGCTATTCGTACGTAGTTGGGCAGTCCGAACGATGTGCAGTCCCGCACCAGTATCCGTTGTTTCAGCAAGGTCTCGCGGAAGGCCGGCGCATCCCGGACTTCAACCAGAAAAAAGTTGGCCCGGGTAGGTACGGTGTGATAGCCCAGCCGTCGCAGTCCGCCCAGCAGGAACTCCCTCTCGGTCCTCAATTGCTGCAACGAGTTGACCAGAAACCCCTTGTCCTGGAGGGCGAGAATCCCCGCTCGTTGGGCCACCGCGTTCACGTTCCACGGCGGTCTGACTTTGCGCAACGCCTCTATGATTGCGGCGCTTGCTACCGCGTAGCCCAGCCGCAGGCCGGGCAAGGCGTAGTCCTTGGTCATGGAGCGCAGTATGAGCAGGTTGTCGTGACCTATAAGGTCCAGTGAAGACCAGGCATCATCTACGAAGGAAACATAAGCCTCGTCGAGTACTACCAGGCAGTCGGGTGATGCCGTCAGGAGGTCCTCAACATCCTTCCGGGTCAGGTACTGGCCGGTGGGATTGTGGGGATTGCTGAGGTACAGCGCCTTCGGCCGTTGCTGTTCCAGGGTATGCGCTAAACGTTCCGCCGGGAGGCGGAAATCGTCCTCCGGCCTTACCCGGACCGTGAGTGTTCTGCCGCCGCAGATGCGTACGGCGACTTCGTATTCTCCAAAGTCCGGCTCCAGCACGACGACGGCGTCGCCAGGGCTGAAATAGGCCAGCGCGGCCAGCCGTATCAACTCGGTAGAGCCGTTCCCAACCAGGATGTTCCCCGGGCTTATGCCCAGTTGCCCGGCCAGAGCGCCCCGCAGCTCCATGGCGTCAGAATCGGGATATCGTTCGATGGCCGCACTCGCCAGACCACTGAGTACGGACGCGGGTGGGCCGAAGGGGTTGGAACAGACGGAGAAATCCGTTATCTCTTCAGGGCGCAGCCCGAGGCGTTCCATCTCGGCGTAGTCCGGGGCGCCATGAATGGCTGGCAAAAGGCCAATTAGCTCTTTCCTAGGAGAAATAGGCATATCTAACGAGCACCACTGTCAATGATATGGCCAACCAGAGGAAGACCGTCAGGTACATGAAGCGGATGGAAGCACCAATGTGTCGCGGCGCAAGCTTGGCTTCTTCATCGCCCAGTCGATAAAACCCCACTTTTTCAAGTTGGACCCCCAGTCCGCCGGCCATAGCGCTCATCGGCCAGCCGGCGTTGGGGCTTTCGGTCTGCCCGTGGTCCCGTCGCAGGATGCGCAAGGCGTTGCTTCCTCTCCTCACGACGAAGGCCGCGACTACAATCAGGAGAGCGGTGGTCCTTGCGGGCACGTAGTTGAGTGCGTCATCGAGGCGGGCAGCAGCCTTTCCCAGGTACTCATATTCCCCGTGATAGCCGATCATGGCATCCAGTGTGTTTACCGCCCGGTAGGCGAGGGCCCCCGGGAGACCGAAGATAATGAAATAGAATATGGGGGCCACGAAGCTGTCGCACATATTCTCGGCTACCGATTCTATGGTGGCCGAGACCATGCCGGGCTTGTCCAATGCGCTGGTATCCCGGCTGACCAGCGACCTCAAGCTAAACCTGGCTTCGCCTAGCCTATCGGCCTCCAAGAGATTCCTGATTCTCGCAGCAGACCCGGTCAGGAACCTGGCGGAGAAGGATACTTTAAGCAGCAACGTGCCGACAAGGGCATAAGTAACGGGCGATAAGGATCCCAGATACCGCATGAGGTAGTAGGCAGGCAATGCAAACAGCAGCACATCCACCACCACCACCGCCAGCCCATAAGCCAATTGCCGCCTGCTTCCTGCCCGGGGAGCCACCCTGTCCTCAAGGGAAATCAGCTTCCCCAGCCAGGCCACCGGGTGGAAGCGGTTGGGTGGCTCGCCCAGGGCCATGTCCAGCGCCAGGGCTAAAGCCAGTACAGCTATATTCTCCATCTAGTCCAGTTTAGGATTAGCTTCGGAAACGCCGGCCTCGGCGAAGGTGGCCATCTCCGCCAGCACGTGGACGGCGGTATCGGCCAGGAAGATGCCCAGGGCGGCGCCGGTGCCCTCGCCCAGCCTCAAGTTAAGGTCGAGGAGGGGTTTCAGCCCCAGGAATCGTAGCATTGCCTTGTGGCCCGGCTCCACCGACATGTGGGAGGCGACAATGTAGTCCCGCGCCTGGGGGGCCAGCCCGCAGGCGATGAGCGCGGCTGCTCCGGAGATGAACCCATCTATGACCACGGGGACACGGTTGTGGGCGGCGCCGACAATGACGCCAGCCAGACCGCCGATCTCAAAACCACCGACCTTGGCCAGCACGTCGAGGGCGTCGCCGGGATTGGGACAATTCACTTCCAGCGCTTGCTCTATCACCTTTACCTTGTGGGCCCGCTGCCGGGGATTTATCCCTGTGCCCTTTCCGGTGATAGTGGCCACAGGTTGGCCCGTTATGGCGGCGCAGATGGCGCTGCTGGGCGTTGTGTTGCCGATCCCCATATCGCCGGTGCCAACGATGTCGAGACCTCGCTTTATCTCTGACTCCACGACCTCAATGCCAGCGAGGATGGCCTGGTCAGCCTGCTCGGAGGACATGGCCGGTCCGACAGCAAGATTGCTGGTGCCCGCGGCTACCTTCCTGGAGACCAATTGCGGATGCGGTTCCAGGGACGCGGCTACCCCCATGTCAACCACAACCACCCGGGCCCCCACCTGGCGGGCCATGACGTTGATCCCCGCCCCCCCGCGGAGGAAATTGTAGACCATTTGGGGGGTGACGTCCTGGGGATAGGCGCTGACGCCGGTGGCGACCACCCCATGGTCGCCAGCCATGGTGATAACGACCTTGTTCTTCAAAGGGGCCAGGGCATCGCCGCGAATCCCGGCGAGTTGAATAGATAGCTCTTCGAGCCGCCCCAGGCTGCC
The DNA here is from genome assembly GCA_016210545.1 of Chloroflexota bacterium. Taxonomy (GTDB): domain Bacteria; phylum Chloroflexota; class Dehalococcoidia; order JACVQG01; family JACVQG01; genus JACVQG01. The sequence continues at coordinate 2,746 of JACQTY010000214.1, read as the reverse complement.
CTGCGGCTTGGTCAGCTGGTCCTGCCTGGCGCGCGCAAACTGCATGGCCTTCTGGTCGAGAGGCCTGATTTCCTTCAAGAAAGAGGCGAGTTCTTTTCTCATCGAATTCCTTTCTCCAACCGAAACAAAAAATCCCCTTGCTCAGCAGAACAAGGGGATCCATCCGCGTATCATGCCTGGCCCCTCTCCACGGAGGTTGGCTAAGACCGAAGCTGGCGTTCTGACTTCCCCGAATAGACCGGGGTTACAGTACCGACTTGTCGGGATGCCGGGAACTTTCACGGGGCTTGCTGTCCAGTTAGGCCCCGGCTCGCGTCGGAACCCTTAGGTTGGTGCTGTTGCTAACCTTCTTGGCTCAGTGAGGGGGGCAGCCAGACTCTGGAACCGGCCGATTACTTTCGGCTCGCCCGGGTGGTCTCCGCCTCCTCAGTCGTTACCTTGCCGCGGCATGGGTCGCAGTACCCCGTCAGGTGGACCTCGGCGCCTTTGATCTCGAAGTTCTCTTTTTCGCTCATCTCTCTCTTCAGTTGAGCTATCAAAGAGCTTTCGAACTCCACTATGCGCCCGCAGTTGAGGCATATGATGTGGAAGTGCTCTCCATGAGGTTTGCCCTCGTAGTGGTGGTGCTCCTCTTCAAAGTGGAGCTCCTCCACGAGGCCAAGCTTCTTGAATAACCTCAGGGCGCGGTACACCGTCGACAGGGAAATACTCTTGTTCTTCTCGCGGGCCATGCGGTATAACTCGTCGGCGTCCAGGTGCCCACCGCTCTGGCGAAGCATATCGAGCAGAAGGGTGCGCTGCTGCGTCACACGTTGGCCGCTGCCCCCGATAAGGGACCTCATTGTTGCTTTGGAGTACTGCTTTTGTGTCATGCTCTTAATCGTAGGTAAATATAGCAGACGGGAACGGAATTGTCAATGTATTTCGCGCTATTCCGCCTTGATTATGGTGGCATCTGCCTGGGCCAGGCCGCCGCATATAGCGCCGAGGGCGTAGCCGCCTCCCCTGCGGCGCAGCTCGTACATGAGGTCCATAATGATCCTGGCGCCGCTGGCGGTGTTGGGGTGGCCGATAGCTATGGCGCTGCCATTGATATTCGTCCTGTCCCTTAGCTGCTTGAGCTTTGCCGAGTCGTCTCCGGCCATTAGCTTCGTCGACACCAGCGGCACGCAGGCGAAAGCCTCGTTTATTTCCAACACAGCGATGTCGTCGATACTGAGGTCCGCCAGTTTAAGGACTTTTTGCATCGCATAGCCCGGCCCTTCGGGTAACCGACTGGCGTTAATGGCTATGGACACCTGGGCCACAACCCTGGCCAGAGGTTGAAGACCGAGTTCCAGGGCCTTGTCCCGTGTGGTCAGCAGAATTGCCGTGGCCCCGTCGTTCATGCCGGGAGCGTTTCCCGCGGTGATGGCCCGGGTACCGTATACCGTTTTCAGGCGCGAGAGCCTCTCCAGGCTTGTATCCGACCGGTACTGCTCGTCCATATCCAGTACCTTTGGCTCACCCTTTTCCTGGGGTAGGCTGAGAGGCATTATCTCTTCTTTGAACCTGCCGGCCTTCCAGGCATTTCCGTAATTCACGTGACTGCGCAGCGCCCATTCATCCTGCTCTTGACGCCCTATGCCGTGCTCCGCGGCCACGTTGTCGCTATCCACGGCCACTGGGTTGAAGTCCTTGTAGCCCAGGGCAAACAGGGGATCCTCCAGCCGGACGTCGCCAAGCCGGAAGCCCTGGAATCTGAGGCCGCGGGCGATGATAGGTTCCTGGCTGAAAGAGGTGGCGCCGCCGGCTATAGCCACGTCTATCTCGCCCAGCTTGATAGTCATGGCAGCTAACTTTACGGCGTGCATCGCTGACACGCATGCCATATCGAAAGAGATGGAAGGCGTCTCATGGGGCAAGCCCGCCTTGATAAGAGATTGCCGGGCAGCTACGGGTGTGAAGGGGTCCTTGCACGCCGAGGTATCGCCGACTCCCCAGAAGACCTGTCCCACCATGTCGGGGCCAATATTGACCCTTTTCAGCAACTCCCTCATGGGGATTGCCCCCAGGTCATAGTAGTCAATGTCCTTCAGAGAACCGCCGTACTTGCCAAACGGCGTCCTGACCGCGCCTACGATTACGATGTCGCTCTGACTGCCAGACATGAATTATTCCTCCGTTGCTGTTGCTGACGAGAGAGTTACCGGAGCTACAAGTAGGGGCGCCCCGATTCATCGGGGCGCCCCTACGGAGACACTGGTCGAACAGGTCAGGCCAAGACGTGATCACTGCGCTCTTCAGGCGCTGAGCTTTGTCAGCCCCAGGCTCTCCATGAAGGCCTCCACGCGCTCCAGCACCTGGGAGGCGTCTACCTCCCGGGGGTCGCCCATATTGCCCTCGTACATCAGGGTGGGGATGCCCGCTTCCATCAGGGCCGCCCGGTTCTCCATCTGGCTGAGGGCTGAGCCTTCGCAGCCGCGGTTCAGATGGATCATGGCCCCCTGGACATGCCAGTCTTTGGCCATCTTCACAATAATGTTGTTCTTCAGATGGGCCCCGTAGAAAGGCAGCCAGGTCATCCGCCGCAGTTCCCAGTCGGCCAGCACCCGCAGCGCCTGTTCCCGGGTCTTGATGACGATGCCCTTTTGTTGGGGGGGCGCCGCCGGCACGATGCTCCAGTCATCCTTGATGTCCCAGATCCCAATGAGGCCAAACGTGTAGAAGGAGCCGATGGACACCGCCCCGTACTGCTCCATGTAGC
>JACQTY010000222.1 GCA_016210545.1 Chloroflexota bacterium | reverse complement strand
TAATCTCTTGGGAACGGCGATATCCATGACCCTGAAGACGGAGTAAACCACGCTGAGTATGGTGTAACGGAGTAAGCAGTGGTAGCTGGTGGAGAAGCGGCAGTCTGAGGCGCGGAGACCAGGTGCCAGATGGTGTCCGCCGTACCGGTGGGAGTCTGCCCGGTGTTCAGCTTCAGCTCCAGAGGAGTACAGGGCGGCGCAACCTGGCCAGGTGAGGAGATACTATCCATAGCATTGCCTCCACCAGAAAGGGCCCAAACATTAGCCGTCACACCGGAGGCGAGCATAATTGCGACCAGGACAAAGGTCACCAGTGACACGGACTTAGACCAACGCATATGAACCACCTTTCTGCCCGAACGTAAGCCGGGCCGGGTATGGATTTGGAGAATTAGTGCGATGAGCTCGCTCGCTTGCCTACCTTCATCCGCCCCAAAATCCCTCTCAATCTCCCCTTCGATAAGCTGTCCGTGTTGCGTCCCGCGTAGCGGGATCCTCGATGGGTCGGGAGAGTCTATGCTTCGCTCCGATAGGGCAAGCTCTTTGCAAAAGGGAGGCCGAAGTATCGGCCTCGTAGGCGAATGCAGCACCAAGTGGATAAATAAACTTTCGCTTTGAGGAGATTAAAGGGGCAGCGGATTTTGGCATAGCAAACGGCTTGGCCCGTTCAGAAACCTTAACCACCGCTTGCTTATCTAGTACGTCTCACTTTATTGGACTACAGGATTGTAATCTAGACCTTGCTATTAAGATGTGACTTATATCACATATTATCTTGCAGTTGTATGCTTCGCCGTAGAATAGAAATCCCCCAGCCCCGTCTATCGGGGCAACTACATACGGATGCGTCTAGTTTAGGCATAATCGACAGGACAGGCGCCACAGTGTAGAATCTACTCGTACATGCGCTACGATGTTATCGTCATAGGGGCCGGCCACGCCGGCTGCGAGACCGCTTTAGCTTCGGCGCGCCTGGGCGCCAGGACGCTGCTCCTCACCATGAATCTGGACAATGTGGCCCTCATGCCCTGCAACCCGTCCATCGGCGGGCCGGCCAAGGGGCATGCGGTGCGGGAGATAGACGCCCTGGGCGGCGAGATGGCCCGCAACATCGACCGCACCTTCATCCAGATAAAGATGCTCAACACGGGAAAAGGCCCCGCCGTTCAGGCCCTCCGCGCCCAGGCCGACAAGAAGCTCTACAGCCTGGCCATGAAGCACACCCTGGAGCGGCAACCCGGTCTGGACTTGAAGCAGGCCCTGGTGGAGGAGATACGACGGGACGAGTCCGAACTCTGGGTGAAGACCCACCTGGGGCAGACCTACCAGGCGCGGTGCCTGGTCATTACCACCGGGACCTCGTTGAACGGGCGGGTCATTGTCGGCGACAGGGCTTATGCCGCTGGGCGCTCGGGGGAATTGCCCGCCCTGGGCTTGTCTCAGAGCTTGAAGAATATGGGCTTCACCCTGGGCCGCCTCAAGACGGGGACACCACCTCGCATCGACGCTCGCAGCATCGATTTCTCCAAAACGATTGTCCACCCCGGCAGCGACGTCCCCCTGTATTTCAGTCAGGGGCCGTCTTTACTCCCCGTCCTGCATGCCTCCAACCCCCTCTATCCGCCGGGGCCGGATACTTCCTGGCGGCCGCAGTTGCCCTGCTATCAGGTGCATACCAATCCGCAGACTCACGAAATCATCCGCCAGAACCTGGACCGGGCGCCGCTGTTCAACGGGCTTATCCAGGGCATTGGGCCACGCTCCTGCCCCTCCATCGAGGACAAGATAGTCAAGTTTGCCGGGAAGACCTCGCACCCCCTGTTCCTGGAGCCGGAGGGCTGGGAGACCAACGAGGTCTATGTCCAGGGCGCCAATACCTCATTGCCCGAGGACGTCCAACTGGCCCTGCTCCGGACCATCCCCGCCCTGGAAAGGGTGGAGATGATGCGGGTGGGCTACGCCATCGAGTACGACTACGTTCCGCCGAGCCAGACCTCCTCCAGCCTGGAGTCGAAGCTGGTCCCCGGCCTGTTCTTCGCCGGACAGATAAACGGCACTACGGGCTACGAGGAGGCGGCGGGGCAGGGGCTTATCGCCGGGATAAATGCGGCCAGAAAGGCCCTGGGGAAGCCTCCTCTCATCTTGCGCCGCGATCAGGCGTACATCGGCGTGATGATAGACGACCTGGTAACCAGGGAACTCACCGAGCCTTACAGGTTGCTGACCTCCCGCGCCGAGTTCCGTCTGTTGCTCCGTCAGGATAACGCCGACCTGAGGCTGACGCCTATCGGCCATGAGCTGGGCCTGGTCGGTAAGGAGCGATTGGAGGCCGTGGAAGCCAAGCGGCAGGTCACCCTGGATGGTCTTGCCCGGCTGCAGAAGGTGTGCGTCAACCCGGACAAAGATACGGTGGCGCTGATAGCCAGGTACGGGATGGCGCCCCTGGAGTCCAACATGACGGCCGCGGAATTCCTGCGCCGCCAGGGTGTTACCTACGATGCCCTGGCGGCCATGGGCATCGCCCCCGACGGGTATTCCCCGGAGGTGCGGGAGCAGGTGGAGATAGAGGCCAAGTACGCCGGCTATATCGCCCGGCAGCGGGCCGCTGTGGAGCGGGTCCGACGGCTGGAGGAACGCCGCATCCCCGACGACTTCGATTACGATTCGGTGGGTGGACTGCGCTACGAGGCCCAACAGAAGCTGAACAGGTTCCATCCGGCGACCGTTGGCCAGGCGTGCCGGGTGGAGGGAGTCACCCCGGCGGATATATCCCTGCTTCTGGTGCACCTGGAGCGGCGGCGGCGCACCGGGTAGACTCACGCGGAGACGCAGAGAACGCGGAGACGAGAGTGTGAGAAGGACAACGGACGAAATAACAGGACAGGTTGTGGACGTGGCATACAAGCTGCACACGCAACTTGGGCCGGGGTTGCTGGAGTCAGTATACGAAGCCGTTCTGTCCAGGGAATTAGAACGGCGCGGGCTAAGCGTCGAGAGGCAAAAATCGGTCTCCTTTGAGTTTGATGGGATGCAATTTGATGAAGGCTTTCGGGTTGATCTTCTGGTGGAACGGGCAGTCGTGGTGGAGCTGAAGTCGGTCGAGAAGCTGGCGCCTGTCCACTCCAAGCAATTGCTGACTTACCTCAAGCTCCTTAACCTTCAGGTTGGCCTGCTCATCAACTTTGGCGCACCGACACTCAAAGAGGGGCTGCACCGCGTCGTAAACAACTTCAAGCCGTCTGCGTCTTCGCTTCTCCGCGTGAACCAGGACAAAGAGCTTGAGGAATCGCGCTGAGGCGCGGGGTTCGTGGAGATTTGAATATGGGCCAGATGCTTGGAAGAACCTGCTCCGATATCGCAAACAACTTGAAGCCATCCGCGTCTTCGCGTCTCCGCGTGGATCAGGGTCAGTAGTATTGATTACGCTTTGCCCGCGGCGTATACTGGCGCTACAAGGAAAGAGAAGGGGGTGTCCTCGATGATAGAAGTTGAGGCAGGCACCGTTAACGACTTCTTTTCCCGCCCCGTGGTCGCCGGTGTTGCCCTGACGGCTCCGCTGAAAGTCGGCGATAAGATACACTTCAAAGGCCACACTACCGACCTTACTATGGTGGTTGAGTCCATGCAGGTGAATAACGTGGAGGTCAAAGAGGCCAGGGCCGGAGATGCCGTCGGCATAAAGGTCACGGACAGAGTGCGCCGGGGCGATAAGGTCTACAAGGTCTCCGATTAGGGACTTCTTTCTTCTTCTACTGAAATTGCAGCACCTCAAATCTTGCCGTCGACTACGATTCTACAGGACGCTTAGTGCTTAACCCCCAGCGGAAGATATTCTTTGGCTGGTGGGTGGTCGCGGGCGCGTTCACGATCGACCTCTTTGTCGGCGGCACCTTCTCGCTGGGCTTCACCGCCTTCTTCAAGCCTCTGGCCGACGAGTTCGGCTGGAGCTATTTCGCCATCTCTCTGGCAGCGTCCATACGGGGCGTCGAAGCGGGGATCGTGGCCCCGGCCTGCGGCTTCCTGGCCGATAAGTGGGGTCCCCGGCGGACGGTGATGGTCGGCGTGGCGGTGATGGGGGCAGGGCTAATAATGCTCAGCCTTACCCGTTCCCTACCCATGTTCTACATGTCTTTTGTCATCATGTCCATCGGCTCTGGCGCCAGCTCCGGCATTGTGATGATGGCCGCGGTGGCCAACTGGTTCGATAAGAAGATAGGCCTGGCAATGGGTCTTATGGTGGCCGGTTTTGGCGCCGCCGGTATCATGGTCCCGGTCTCGGCGTGGCTCATAGGCGCCTATGGATGGCGGCAGGCCCTGGTTATCCTGGCAGTGGCTACCTGGGTTATCGGGTTGCCGGCGGCCCTGCTCATCCGCCACAAACCGGAGCAATACGGCTATCTCCCCGACGGCGAACAGCCAGATAGCAAGCGTGACGCGAAGCCCGCGCCCGAAGGAACTGCGACCGGGGCAGCCCGGGTCAAGCCCGGGCAGGTCGAGGCCAGCCCCGGAGACGCTCTCAAGTCCGGCGCTTTCTGGCTGATTTCGCTGTCCATGGGCATCCGGCTGCTGCTGACTAACGCGGTGGCTGTCCATATAATGCCTTACCTTATCGGAATTGGCTTCTCCCAGGCGGCGGCGGCGATGGTGGCCGCTCTTGTCCCCCTGTTCAGCATCGCCGGGCGGCTGGGCCTGGGGTGGGTTGGCGACATCATGGACAAGAGGCACGTCATCGCCGTCTCCTATGCCCTCATGGCGGTGGGGATGTACCTGTTCGTGTTTGCCAATGTCCCGTGGGCGCTGGTGGTGTTCATGCTGGCCTTCGGCATCGGCAACGGTGGCACGGTGCCCATGAGGGCGGCCATCCAGCGGGAGTACTTCGGGCGGAGCGCCTTTGGCGCTATTCAGGGATTGATAGTGGCGGTGATGAATATCGGGGGCATAGTGGGGGCGGCTCTGGCGGGCTGGCTCTATGACAACACCGGCGGGTACGAGATCGCCTGGACATCCTACGCTATCCTGGGCGCGGCGTCAATTCCTATGATACTGGTGGCGAGAAGGCCGGGGAAAGCCCGTCGCCATTTAGGAAAAACGGGTTAGTCTCCCGTTCATCTCCTCCCGTGGTGGTAATGGGACGCCCGGTCTCGGGTTGTTCACCTTGCAAACGAACGTACCCGCCCAGCTACTCAGTCTCAATCCTTTGTCTACGCCAGCTTGCTTTGCACGCGGGCTAAGATGCGTTGCGCTGCCTCGCCGGCCTTTGTAACTCTATCTGACGTGAGGTCCAAAGCGTTCAGCACAGGATAGCGGGCCTCAATATAAAACGGGTTCAGAAGAAGGGCATCGTCACCCAGACTAGCGAAATCGGCATCGTGTTCGGCGCAGCGGCGGGCCAGATCACCGAGGTCGTGGGTCCGGGGCACACGTTCACCGAGCGCTGTGAGAAAGCCCTTCAAGGCTTTCTCCGCGGCCTGATGGAAATGATAACAGGCAAGTTCCCACATCTCCTCGTCCTCACTCAGGAGAATGGCTGCCTTCATATCCTGGCTCGCCTTCCGCAGCCAGTCCTTAGCCGCTTCGTTCGTAAAGGACAGCGCCTTCCTCCTCCACCTCTCGAATTAGTGGATAGCCGCCCTTCTTCATCTTCTGGTATTCCTGGGGCGTAAGCACAATGATGTCTAACGGCCCTGTTCGCTTGTCCTTAAGTAGCTGGTATACCGTCCAGGTCCGCTCCAGTCGGTCTTGCACACTATTCATAACTATGAGGATGTCGATGTCGCTCTCTTCGTCAGCGTGACCGGTAGCCTGCGATCCAAAGAGGATAACCTTGTCGGGCGCCAGGTTGTTAACTATCGCGCCGACGAGCCTGTCGATTGTGGCTGCTCTTTCCACTGATACCATAGTACTCCCCAGTGCTCCCCGATCTATTTTGCCCGGGCTTAGCAACCAGCTCAATTATGGAGCATTGAAGGTGCTATTTGCTACGGGCTCGGACCTTCTCTATCCCCGAGGCAGCCCTGGCGGGTTCGCCGCACGACAACACCGGCGGGTACGAGATCGCCTGGACATCCTACGCCATCCTGGGAGCGGCATCAATCCCGATGATCCTGACGGCTAGGAGGCCGGGCAAACGTACCCGTGCAGCGTAGGTCGGGTTTCCTGACCCGACAACTACGGGGCAGGTTGGGGGACCTGCCCTACATTACGAGAAGGCCAATGATCCCATCGGTCTCACCGAAGTGAACAGCTACCGCCTCCTGGATGTTCTCGAAGAGTTCGTCCAGGGTATCGCCCTGGGTAAATATGTCCTCGCCTATGCCCCGGGCGCACCACGACTCGCCGTCGAAATAGGTCTCCATCTTAACCAGCATCAGCTTACCTCCCGTGCGACCCTCGCCACGATGTTACCACACCCCGTTGGTAAGGGCGACCCGAGGGTCGCCCAGGGCAGGCACGAGGCCTGCCCCTACGTAACCCCTTTGCCCTTCGGGGATGCGTTCTGCTTCTTGGCCGTGCGCCAATCATGCGCCGGATTCTCCGGGTCTTCGCTCCATCGCTCCACATTGGTTGATATGTAATCCCTAATACGGGCCAAGTCCTGCTCGCCCCGTACGATGTGCTCGTAGTAATTGCGTTGCCATAGCCGGCCGTCGAAGGGCTTCCAACCCTCGCATCTCACGCCCCGAACGTATTCGTCCGTGGTCAGCGATTTGAATGCACCGACCACATCACCAAGCGAAATCACGGTTTGTCCGTTATCCGTAACGACGATAATCCCGCGAACGTGGTTAGGCATGACAATGAATTCATCCCTGGCCACGCGGGGGAAACGCCCTGGGATCTCTTCCCAGATGCGCATCACCATGTTGCCTGCATCATTGGAGACCATTCTGCCACCACACACATTCCCGAAAAGGCATTCCCGCCTTTGGGCACAGATCGTAACGAAATACGCCCCCGGTTGGGTGTAATCGTATCCCTTCAGCCTTAAGGGTCTGCGTTGCCCCAATTGAGGATCGTTATTCACCGTTCCCTCGTAGGGGCGACCCTCGTGGTCGCCCAGGGCGGGTACAAGACCCGCCCCTACGTTTGATCACCCCAGCCCCAACTCCCGCAGCTTCGCCGGCGTCGGCGCGCCCGTCTTCTCGTCCCAGCCCCGCAGGCGGTAGTACTCCGATAGCACCCCGTCGACCTCCTGGCGGGAGAGCTTCCTGCCTTTGGCCGGACCCTCGGTAAGCGGGTCGTTGTAGAAGTGGTCGGGCCAGTGGTCGTCCTGGCGGGTTATGCCGCAGCGCACGTTGTACATTCGCTGGAGGTTGAATACCCTCTCGCCCCGCTTCATCAACTCTTGGGCGCTGACGTCCTCGCCGGTGCAGGCCGAGAGCAGCTTTGCATAGTGCGTCGGGCCGATGGCGCCCAGGAAGGTGGTGGGGAAGATGCAGACTATCAACGAGTTCAGGCCGGAGCAAAGGTCGGCCAGCCACTTGTTCAGAGCCGCCTTACCCTGGTAGGTGGACTCGTCCACCCTGGGCGGGTCGCCCCATATCTGTTTCTTGACCTCGGGGAAGATATCCAGGGCCTCCACGTAGGCCCGGTCGTACTCCGGCACGGTCATGCCGAACTTCTCCCTGATGACCGACTCCGGCAGTTGCTGTCCGATGTGGGTGTGGGCCGTCTTGATGTTATCGCCGCCGCGCGGGTTGTCCAGGTAGCCCATACCCCACGCCTTGCCCGTGGCCCGCGGGTCGGGGGCGAATATCTCCATCCCTTTGACGGTGTAGGCGTACTGCTCCGAGCCTTTGCCCAGTTTCTTCGCCGCCCGCACTATACCCTCGGCCAGGATGTCCCCCAGACCTCGACGGTAAGCTATGCGATCGAGCATTCCGAGAATCGCGTCCTCGTTTCCCCAGCTTAGCTCCGCCTCGGCCTCGTTCCGGGAAACCAGTCCCCGCTGGTATAGCTCCTGGGCAAAGGCGATGGCGCTGGCCGCCGAGACCAGGTCCAGCCCCAGGCGGTGGCACATCTCCTTGGCCTTCCATATCGCGGGCAGGTCCACCATGCCGCACTTGGCGCCGAACTCGAAGATCGGGGCCACGAAGGTACCGGAGGCGATGCGCAGCCCGGCGTACTTGCCTTCTCTGACCTCGACCATGTTGTAGCAGGACAACGGGCAGCGGTAGCAGTTCCCGGCGGGGCCGGCCAGGTACGGCAAAGAAGTCTCCGTTCCCATCTTCTCCGCCCACCCTTCCAGCGCCTGGGTCTGGAAGTTCTTGCCGGGGAGGGAACCCTGTCGTTGAGCGCCCTTGGCCAGAGGCAGCGCCCCCAGGCGACCGAACCTCCGGTGAGCGCCCTTCAGCGCCGGGTGCCAGGGCTGGGTTATGGCGTCGATGGCCTCCCTGACGGCCTGCTGGAACTCCTTCGGTTGCGCCACGGGTATCTGGCCGCCACCCTGGGCCTGTCGAAAGGCGCCCCGGACGGCGATGGCCTTGAGCTTCTTGGACCCCATGACAGCCCCCAGGCCGCAACGGCCCTGCACGTGATAGTACTCGTTAGTTATGTCGGCGAACCTGACCAGGTTCTCCCCGGCCGGGCCGATGGACATGACCCTGATCTCATGGTCAGGCTTCTCGCCGAGGCCCTGACGCAACGAATCGGAGGTCTCGAAGTTGTCCTTGCCCCACAGGGTATCGGCGCGGCGCAGTTCGGCCTTGCCGTTGTCTATCCAGACGTATACCGGGCGGGCCGACGCCCCCCGCACAATGACGGCATCGTAGCCGGCCCGCTTCAGCTCCACGCCCCACACCCCCCCGGTGTTGCCGCTGCCCAGGATGCCGGTGAGGGGAGACTTGGCGGTGACCTCGTAGCGGCCGGCGCAGGGGGCCGCCGTCCCGCTGAGCGGGCCGGTGGAGAAGATAAGGACGTTGTCGGCGCCCAGAGGCTCCACGCCCGGCCCGACCTCGTCGTAGAGGACCTTGGTGGCCACGCCCATGCCGCCGACAAACTTGTGGGCCGTTTCCATATCCAGGTCTTCCGTCGACACCTTCTGGCGGGTGAGATCAACGTGAAGGACCCTGCCGGTGTAGCCGTAGACAGACTTGTTTGAAGACATCTTTCCACCGCCTTATCTGCGGGAGTTCGAGATAGGAGAATGATAGTGGAAAGACAAGGGGGAAGTCAATTGGCCGTGCTGTCCGATGGCCTAATACTTGGAAGCCCCTATCTCTTCCATCTTGCCGGTGACGATGAAGACGACCCGTTCGCATATATTGGTCACCCTGTCGGCGGCGCGCTCCAGGTTATGGGCCACCCATATGAGACGGGTTGCCCGGCTGACGGTTTTGGGGTCTTCAATCATGAAGGTCAGTAGTTCACGGAACACCTGGTCGTAGAGATTATCTACATCGTCATCCTCAGCGATGATCTGCCTGGCGGCCACCGCATCCCGGCTAATGAGGGCCTGCAGGCTTCTCCGCAGCATG
>JACQTY010000213.1 GCA_016210545.1 Chloroflexota bacterium | reverse complement strand
GAGATAATCTCTAAGAGATTATCTCAAAAAGGCCAGCGCTACACTCGCGTGCTAGAGCAGAGCACAGGCCGGTATCTGCCCCTGTAGGGCAGGTTTCCTAACCTGCCAGCGCAGTCGGGTTGGGAAACCCGACCTACGGCATTTTGAGATAGATTCTAAGCGGGTGTTTAATAATAGATACCGGCCCCTTCAGAATGAGCCCATCGGGCGAGCTGGTGGGATCTGCTGTCATTCTTACAGAGCGCACCGGCCGCAAGCGGGACGACGCCTATGCGGCTAACGAAGTCCTTGAGGCGCCGGGTGGGGAAATAGGATCCGAACAATCTCCCAAGATAATCAACATGCTGATGAAACGAATAATGATTTTTACAATTGTAGGTCTTCTTGCGGTCGCGTTCTTCGTGCTTTTGATGTTTCCGGTTTTGTGGCCGCGACAAGATGGTTTATGGTCAAATGTGGCCTCAGAGCTATTTGGATTTGCCGTAAGTATTCCAATCATATACCTAATTGTGGAAAAGGCTATTGATGCCGATCGTGAGAAGAAATGGAGCTCGGCGAGAAAAGGCCTATTTAGAAGCATGGGCCGACAGATTATTGGAATCTTGAATGTATTCGCCAGCTGTCGAACTGGTGCGCAGCAACGAAGCTGTTACTAATGGTCTCATAATAGTCTGGCAAGGCTTCCCGAAGATACCCCCACCCTTCCCGACTTGTTGCGATTCGCTTCGCTCCAGAATGACAGTTTTGGACAGCCAATGGCTAGGATTGTGAAGACCACTCTAATATGAGACGATTGGTATTAAAGAGGCAAGGCGTGTATCAGAAGAAACGCTCGATACTGTGGATTGGTCCGCTAATCCTTCTCAACTTACCATTATCGTTGGTGCACTAGAAGGTTTGGTTACATCTTTACTGGTAACGGTTCGATCCCATCAGAACATTTTGAGCAATGAACCCGTTATTTTTGAACAGGCGATAACGATCGAAACTATCATGAACGACTTATCAGCCATTGCCAGTCTAAGGTTCTTCAGACAAGGTAATCCGCAGATTAATACCCAACAACGCGAGCAGATTACCGAATGCATGCGTAGACTAATAGCGGCACTCAGGGAAACGCTAGAGATGATCAAGTGACTAAGTGAAACGCTCCTGTCAATTGACTGTGTAAATTCCTAGCCAAAGAATGGATTTCTCTCGTATTGAAGTCAGTAGGCTATCTGCGAAACAATTACGTCTTTCGAATTAGTAAACCGAAGGAGGTACACCTTGCGTCATCGACTGGGCGTCATCAGTTTGGTGGTGATTACTTCAGCGATACTGGCCGCCTGCTCCCGCGCGCCTTCACCATCACCATCGCGGAACTCCGCTCCATCCTCAGCCCCGGCGGCGCCAGCGCCCGCCCCTCGCCCGCCGTCCGCGGGCATTCCGCCGCAGGCGCCAGCGGATAACGGCCGGGCCTCCCAGGTCTCGCAGGAGTCGACGCTCGGTCGGCTCGTCGTGCGGACCGGCACGGTGAGCATCACCGTGAACAGCGTCGCCGAGTCCATCGACCAGGTCAAGATCATCGCCGAGTCAGCGGGCGGTTACGTGGTCTCGTCAACATTTGGCGGCAAGGAATCCGAGGGCAGGGCCACCGTCGCTATTCGCGTGCCCGCCGACAGGTACGATGACACGATAAGGAAGCTGCGGGGGATGGCCGTAGAGGTGCTCTCCGAGAACAGCCAGACCCAGGACGTAACCGAGGAATTCACTGACCTGCAGTCCAGGCTGCGGAACCTGGAGGCGGCAGAGAAAGAGTATCTGGTGCTGCTGCAGCGGGCCAACACGGTGGAGGACGTCCTGAAGGTGCAGCAGCAACTGGCCAATGTGCGGGGCGACATCGAGAGGACCAAAGGACGGATACAGTTTCTGGAGCGCACCACCAGCACCTCGCTCATCACCGTCAACCTGGAAAGGGTGAGGCAGTTCAAGGCGGCATTTAAGGCCGACCGCATCCAGGTGGAGGAAGGCGAAGAGGTCTTCTTCACTGACCAGACCGTCGGCGGCGAAGCCCCCTTCGGGTACTCCTGGGACTTCGGCGACGGCGCTACCAGCACCGAAAAGAGTCCCGCACACAGCTACAACTCCGGCGGCGCCTACTCCGTCTCCCTCAAGGTTACTGATCCCAAAGGGAACTCCAGCGTCGAGGCCAAGAGCAACTACATCAAGGTGCTGTTCCCGCCAGGCTGGACGCCGGGCAAAACGGCCAGGGACGCCTGGAACGGGCTGAAACTGGTGTCCCGAGGACTGGGAAACCTCGGCCTGTGGGTTGGTATTTTTGTCCCCATCTGGGGGCCGGCCTGGTTCATCTTCTGGTACATCCGCCGCCGGCGGAGGAAGGCAAAGGCAGCCCGGGGGTCGTGAAGGACCGTTGCTTCACCTCCTTTGATGGTCGCAAAGAGAACAGCCATTCAATGTGACAATAAGCGAAGGAGGAATCGTCAGGCCGAGTTTGTTTCAGGGCGAAAGCCCCCCTGTCCCCCTTTACGTAAAGGGGGCAGTCCGCCTTTGGCGGACGGGGGATTCCGTTCGCCGTCGTACCGCAATGTCGCATAGTTAATGCCCACAGAACGGGGTGCTCCGATACTTCGCATCGGAGCGCGGACCTCGCAACAGCCAAAACATGAACCGATGTTTAAAGGAGTCGTCTATGAAGTTATTTGAACCCGCTCGCATCGGCAAACTGGAAATCCGCAACCGCACCGTCATGGCCCCGATGGCCACCAACTTCGGCGCGCCGAATGGGGCGGTAACGGCGCGCCAGATAGCCTACTACGCCGAGCGCGCCAGAGGCGGCACTGGCCTCATCATCGTCGAGGGCACGTGCGTGTCGCCGCCGGAGGGCAAAGGCTGGGCCTGCGAACTGTGCCTGGACAAGGACAGCCTGATACCCGGCCAGACCGACCTGGTGGAGACCGTCCACTCCTACGGGGCGAAGATATTCGTCCAGCTCCACCACGCCGGCCGCCAGACCAACCCGGGCAACACCGAGGGAGCGCCCCCGGTCATGCCCTCGGCTCAGCCCCCAAAAGCCGGGTTGCCGCCCCATGAACTGACTACGGCGGAGGTGAAGGCCCTCGTCAGCAAGCACGTGGCCGCCGCCGAGCGCGCCCAGCGGGCAGGCTACGACGGGGTGGAGGTCCATGGCGCTCATGGCTATCTGACGCACCAGTTCCTGTCGCCGATGAGCAACCAGCGGCGGGATGAGTACGGCGGGAGCCTGGAGAACCGGATGCGTTTCTCCGTGGAGATCATAACGGGCATAAAGGAAAGGCTCGGGCTGGACTTTCCTGTGGGCCTGCGCATGAGCGCCGAGGGCGGCTATGCCCTGGATGAGGCAAAGCTGATGGCCAAACGCTGGGAGGAGGCCGGGCTGGACTACCTGCACGTCTCCTTCGGGGGAATAGGCCCGACAACGGTAGCGCCGAGAGAGGAAAGCCCGCTGGGCCACAAAGAGGGCTGGATCGTCCACTTCGCCCAGGCCGTTAAGGGGCTGGTGAAGATCCCGGTGATGACCGTGGGCGAGGTCCGACACGGCCAGTTCGCCGCATCGGTTATAGAAGAGGGCAAGGCCGATTTTGTCGCTCTGGGCCGCGCCCTGCTGGCCGACCCGGCCTGGGCCAACAAGTCCCGCGGCGGCCACTACGAGGACATCCGTCGTTGCATCTCCTGCGGCTGGTGCCTCAGCCAGTTGTTTGTGAGCAAGCCTGTCCACTGCGTGGTCAACCCCGAGTGCGGCCGGGAGGTGGAGATGGCCAGGATCGTGCCGGCGACCAAAAAGAAAAAGGTGATGATAGTCGGCGCTGGAGCGGCGGGCATGGAAGCCGCCCGCGTGGCTGCCCTGCGCGGCCACAAGGTGACGCTGTACGAAAAGGAGAAAGAGGTCGGCGCGGGAGCGCTCGGCATGGCCGCCACACCGCCGGGCAAGGACAAGATCAAGTGGGTGCGGGACGACCTGGAGACGCAGTTGAAGAAGCTGCGGGTGAAGCTGAACGTGGGGACGGAGGTGGACGCCGCTCTGGTCGAGAAGGAGGCCCCGGAGGTCCTGGTTGTGGCCACCGGGGCGCGTCCGGTGCAGCCATCGATAACCGGGCTGGACAAGGCGCGACTGGTGCTCACCGCCCACGACGTGCTGGCGGGCAAGGCGCAGGTCCGGGACAAAAAGGTGGTCATACTGGGTGGCTGGCAGACAGGCTGCGAGACGGCGGAGTACCTGGCCGGCAAGGGCTACTCGGTAACCATCGTGGCCCGGTCGTCCCGGGCGCAAATGGCTGGGGACGCTATAGGCGCCAATCGGGCTGCGCTCTTTGGCCGGCTAGCCCTTCTTAACGTAGACATACTGTCGGAACACGACCTGCGCTACGTCCAGCCCAACGGGGTGCTCCTGGTGGGCAAGGACAGCAAGGAGTGCTTCGTGGAGGCCGATACCATCGTCCTGGCCCGGGGCGTGACGCCCAACCGGGAGTGGACCAACGGCCTCGAGGAGAAGATAGCCGAGGTCTACTACATCGGCGACTGCAACCGGCCGGCATCGATTGCCGAGGCGACTCTGCAGGGGGCGCAGGTGGGGCGGAGGATATAGGCACCACGAGCGTGGCGGCAATTCATGAATTGCCCATACCTCGGGCTGTAGGGGCGACCCTCGTGGTCGCCCTGGTGGTTCAGCGAGGAAGTTTCTATGCCAGATGTCTTTATCCTGGGAGCCGGGTTTTCTAAAGCGGTGTGTGGCTCCATGCCCACATTGGAGGAACTCAGTACCAAGGTCAGAAAGAAATTGGCGGCGCAAGGCAAGTTACCGCCTGTGCTGTTAGGCTTGGGCGACAATATCGAACTCTGGCTAACCTACTTGTCCCAGCCGCAACCCTGGCTCAAGGAGTACGAGAATCTCCAGAACAAGGCTCTCTTTCTCCGCATGATCGAAGCTATCGCAGGCGTTCTGGACGCAGCTACCAGAGAAGTGGTGGCTCAGGCATGCCCCGACTGGCTGCAAGAATTGATCAAATGGTGGGACAAGAATAGGTCCGCCGTGATTACGTTCAACTATGACACCCTCATTGAGCGGGCTGCCTTCAAAGCCGGAATCGAGGAAATGGACCTTTATCCGGTGTTGTTTAACAGCATGCAAAGAGAAGCCATGTGGGATAATAGCAGGAAAGGCACCCTGAGGCTTTTCAAGCTCCACGGCTCTGTGAGCTGGTTTTACTCCGGAGCCGAATCATTCTATGGCGAATCGATCGAAAACCCTTCTTTACCAGCTTGGGGTGACTCTAAGACGGAATCAGAATACGAGGCGGGACTGGCGGCGTCGGATAAGATTCGTTTAATTGCACCGCCTACCACCGAGAAAGCAACGTATTTTCGCCACGAAAGTCTGCGTCAAATCTGGCGTATGGCTTCAGGGTCTCTGCGTAACGCTACATGCGTTTATTCTATCGGCTACTCGCTCCCGCTCACTGACCTTGGAATTCGTTTTTTCCTTCAACAAAGCGGGCCAGACCCGAAGATACCTGTGTTTGTCGTCAACAGGAATGATCAGTTAGTCGGGCATTATGAAGACCTGCTGGGCAAGTCCTATGCGATTGACGGGAAATATGCTGGTGCGGGAGTAGAGGCAATGGTGAATGATTTGTGCAAGTAGGCATTGGACGGATATGACACTGGAACTCCCCCTGCGCCCCCTTTACGTAAAGGGGGTTTTCCGATGCGCCCGACATACTGGAACGGGGCATTCGGTCTTCACAGTGTGCCATGATGGCATAGTGGACAATCGTCCACAGAGATAATATAGTAGGTTCAAGAAAAGATGAGTCCCACGATACTAAGGGAAAAAGACTATCGTTTCTTTTTCTTCTCTCGTGAGGAATCTCGCGCTCACGTCCACGTGGTATGCGCGGACGGCGAGGCGAAATACTGGCTGGTTCCCGAAATTGAATTAGCAAGGAACCACGGCCTCTCACGTTCTCGCCTGAAAGACGTTGAGGGCATTATCGAGGTGCACTATGAAGAGTTCAAAGGCGCCTGGCAAAAGCGCCTCGGTTGAGGTTACACATATTTCCAGCAATGGAGTGTGGCTTCTGACCGGGGACAGGGAATTGTTTATGTCCTACGAAGATTTCCCATGGTTCAAGGATGCGACCATAGGAAAGATTCTGAACGTTGAAGAACCGTTTCCGGGCCATTTCTACTGGCCGGACCTGGACATAGACCTCACTGCCGAGATCATACAGCACCCTGCGAGGTTCCCGTTGAAGGCAATGTGATGCGTAGGGACGGGCTACCGCAGACGAACCGCGCGCGTGCTCTTGGGCAGGATGAAGAGCTTGACCTGGCCTATGCCCAAATGGCCCGGGACGAGCAGCGCGAGAGTGAAGCCCTGGAGTTGTCTGAGGCTACCGTCGGGGATATGAGCGATGGACCGCGGTGAAGTATGGTGGGTCAAGATCGACCCATCCGTCGGCGGCGGCGAAGTCCAAAAGAAGCGTCCTGCGGTCATCATAAGCAATAATGCCTCGAATAAGCATCTGAATCGCGTCCAGGTTGTTCCTCTGACAATCCACACTGAGCGCCTCTATCCCAGCGAGGCTTTCGTTACCTTGAATGGCAGACTCAACAAGGCAATGGCCGACCAACTGGCCACAGTCAGCAAACAGCGCCTCATCAACCAGGTAGGAAGACTATCACGAGAGGATATGTCCCAGGTCGAGCGTTCCGTGCAAGTCCAACTCGGCCTCGCTACCCCGGAGAGGGATACATAGCAAGGCGCTGCACCGTATAGCGGTTCCGCTGCGGTTTATGTGGCCAGGTGAGCTTGGGAGTTATCTCAAAGGGCCGTTGACGAGATGCATATCAAAGATACATACT
>JACQTY010000212.1 GCA_016210545.1 Chloroflexota bacterium | reverse complement strand
ATTTCGATGTGTCTGACCCTATAGATGAGGTGTCATTGAGTTATCGCAATGGTGTGTCCCCCCTACAAAACCTCTGTGTCCAGCCCGAGATGTGGGACATGCTCAGTTTGGAAAAGGGGGAAGAAGAGGGGGATTTTCCTCCGATGCCAGGGCACTTTCAACACGTCCGTAAACCTCAGTCCCCGGTCTTGCCCTTGGCCCTGTCCCCCCGGTGGAACCGTACCGCTTCTTCGTAGACCGCGACGTATTTCCTCGCCGAGGCTTCCCAGGAGAAATCGGTCTGCATGTCCCGCTCCACCAGTTGCTTCCAGGCGTCTTTCTGCACGAACCCCGCCGCCGCCCGCTTCACTGCTTCCGCCAGCGCCTGGCTCTCATACCGCTCGAAGACGAAGCCGCGGCCGCGCCTCAGGTCGGGGGACAGGTCGGGGACGGTCTCGGCCAGCCCGCCGGTCTTGCGCACAATGGGCACGGCGCCGTAGCGCATGGCGATCATCTGGCCCAGGCCGCAGGGCTCGAAGCGAGAGGGCATGAGGAAAAGGTCGGAGCCGGCGTAGATGAGGTGCGCCAGCGGGTTATCGAAGGCTATGACGACGGCGATGCGGTCGGGGAATTCATGGGAGAGCCGCTGCATCAGCTCGTGGTAGACCTCGCGGCCCTTGCCCAGCACTACTAACTGGGCGGAGGTCTCCTGCAAAATAGCGCCGATGGCCTTTTCCAGGATGTCGAACCCCTTCTGCTCGTCGAGACGGGTCACCATGCCGATCAAGGGTACCTTATCGTTCTCCGGGAAGCCGGCTCGCTTCTGGAGGGCCGTCTTGTTGACGCCCTTCCGCCACAATTCCTCAAGGCTGTAGTTGGAGGCGATGAGGGGATCGGTGGCCGGGTCAAACTCGGTGTAGTCTATGCCATTGACTATGCCCCGCAGCCGGTCCTTCCGGTAGTTCAGCAAGGGGTCCAGCCCGTTCCCATACTCCGGCGTCAATATCTCCTGGGCGTAGGTCTCGCTCACCGTGCTGACTAAGTCAGCGTTATAGATGCCCAGGGCCATCATGTTCGTCGGCAGTTGCATGCCCTTCTCGCCTGCCCGCACGAACTCCTCTCTCAGCCCGGAGGCGGCCATGAAGTTGTGGTCGAAAGCCCCCTGATATGCCAGGTTGTGGACCGTGAACACCGCGGCCGGCGAGATGGCCAGTTTGTGGGCCCACATAGGCACAGTAGCGGCGTGCCAGTCGTGGCAATGCACCACGTCCGGTCGCCACTGAAGCGCCTCCGGGAGACCCAGGACGGCCCTGGAGAAGAAGAGGAAGCGCTCCAGGTCATCGCCTTCCCCGTAGACCGCCTGCCGGGCGAAATACCTATCATTTCCCACCAGGTAGACAGGGAGGTCTCCATTCAGGGTAGTCGACTCGACAACTACAGGCTCCGGCTCGCGCAGCCCGGATGCGGTGAAGGGTCTGCCGGCAGGGGCCCGGGACCGGGCCACTTTGTCGACGATGGTGTAATGGGGCATCGCAATCCTGACATCGTGGCCCAGTTTGGCCAGCGCCCCGGGCAGGGAGCCGACTACGTCCGCCAGGCCGCCGACCTTGGCCAGGGGAGAGACCTCAGCCGCGCAGAACAATATTTTCATTTGCCAAGATTTCCTCCGAACAAAATGGGAAACAGGCGCCGTGTCACCTCACCCCGACCCGCCTGCGGCGGGTCTTCCCCTCTCCGTGAACGGAGAGGGGGTAGAGGAGAGGTCGAGGACATGCCGTCCCTTTCAAACGTGGAAACGCCTGGGACTCTTGCGGTCTATACTTGCCCCGCTGGCCACGATATGTCCTTCAAAGTCCCCGGGCTCCACCCAGACGCCGATCTTGCAGTTGCGTCCGACCTTGACGCCTTCCGGGACCCTGGCGCCCTTCCCCACCAGCGTTATGCCGCTGCTGAGTCGCTGCGGCTCCTCCGTATTCGGGGTGAAGTCGTCTCCAAACCCGATGTGGCAGCCAGGCCCTATCCAGCAACTCTTATCTACAATGCTCTTTTCTATAATGGCCCCCCGGCCGATGACGGTGTCGTTGAAGACAACGCTGTCCAGGATGCGGGCGCCCTCCTCCACGTATACGCCGGGGGATAGGATAGAATTTCGCACCTCGCCATTGATGATACAGCCGTCACATATCAGACTGCGGCTGATCTGGGCGTTGGGGCCGGCTTTCACCGGCGCGGCGTTTTCCCCGGAGGTCATGATAGTCAGCTCAGGGTCGTACAGGTTGAGAGGCGGGAGGTCGACGATGAGGTCCATGCTGGTCTGCCAGTAGGCCTGGATAGTGCCCACGTCCCGCCAGTAGCTCTGGTGCTTGTATCCGTAGACCTTATGTTTGCCCAGCATCTGGGGTATGATGTCCCCGCCGAAGTCAGTGCCACTGTCCTTTCCGCCGGCCTCGTCCAGCACCTGGAGGAGCGTCTCCTTCTCGAAAACGTAGATGCCCATGGAACCCAGGTTGCTCTTGGAAGATTTCGGCTTTTCCTGAAACTCCTTCAGTCGGTTCATGTGGTCGAGCGTGACGATGCCGAACCGGCTGGTCTCCTCCGGCGCCACCTCCACCACTCCCACCGTGACATCGGCGCTTCTCTGCCGGTGGTAGTTGATCATCACATCGTACCGCATGGTGTAGACGTGATCGCCGGCCAGGATGAGCACCTGGTCGCAGCGTTGCTCCTGGATAAAGTACAGGTTCTGGTGTACGGCGTCGCCTGTGTCCCGGTACCAGTCCCCTCCCTCACGCCCGCGATAAGGTTGCAGCAGCCTGGCCCCGCCGTGGGTGCGATCGAGGCCCCACGGGCGGCCAATGCCGATGTGCTCCATCAGCGAACGGGGGTTGTATTGCGTCAGCACCGCCACATTGAATACGCCGGAATTGACGCAGTTGGACAGGGCAAAATCGATGATGCGGTACTTCCCGGCGAAGGGGACCGCGGGCTTGGCCCTTTCCTGGGACAGAATGCTCAGTCTATCCCCGCTTCCACCAGCTAGAATAATGCCCAGCACTCGCTGCATGGTGTTCTCACCTCCCCTCTATAGGCGCTCAAGTCTGAGGTTCTACGCGAAATGCCAACGAAATCCTAAGCACTAAACAAGTGCGAAATTCAAATGTCGAAAAGGACCGACACCCCGCCGGGCAGTCAATTGCGACAATTCGCATACATCGAGGGTGAACTTGCGCCAGTTTGAATCTTCGGATATTCGATATTCCCTTCGGCAAGCCCTCGGGCTGAGGCTCTCCAGGCCGAAGGCCCAGGGCAAGGTTTAGAATTTAGAATCTATCTCAAAATCCCGTAGGTCGGGTTTCCCAACCCGACCCCAAGTAATCGGCAGGTTAGTCCCGACAAGTCGGGATGCCCTACTGGTTGTGCCTAGGCGTGGTGCCTCCCTTTTTGAGATAATTTCTCAGTGCTTCGGATATAGGATTTCCCCGGGGGCATCCGGGGGTTGGGTTATGAGAACCAGTAGGTGGCCGTCTTCTGCTCCTGACTCCGGCAGTCGAGACCGTGAAAGCGGCCCAGCTTGATCTCGGCGACGAGGTCCTGTTCATTACGAATGGTGTTCTCAAAGATCGTAGCGCAGCAGCCTACCTGGCGGGACATGTGGGCGTCGCTGCCGCCGGTGGTATGCTTCCCGATCTGGGCGCAAAGGCTAAAACAGAAGTCCACGTCCTCGGCGGCGCTCCAGCCGTTGGCCGCCTCCACTGCGTCCACCAGATGGAACACAGGGCGGCAGCAGGCCTGCTCCATCGTCAGCTTGGGCGTCGTCTTGAGCTGTAAGCACCGGGTTATCTCTGAACGGAAAGGGTGAGCGGCGATCATCACGCCGCCATGTTTCTCCACATACTGTCTCATGTCCGCGGCGCGGTACAGGCTTCTTGGCAGGCTCTCCAGGCCGAATATCAGGATGTCGCCCAGCTCGGTGCCGGCCTCCATGCCCTCGATAACCAGGAAATCGTACTCCCTGGCCAGCTTCTCGCCCAGGCCCGTTTTCTGCATCCCGTGCTCGGTGAGACACAGTCCGTCGAGACCCGCCTTTCTGGCCAGGTCCACCAGGTCCCTGTAGTCTATCATGCTGTCGCCGGAACCAGCGTTGGTATGGACGTGGAGGTCAAGTTTCATCATGCTTCAGTGATTCTTTTCTAGTGCTGTGTCCCACTATGGGTTTACGAAGATGCTTAACGACAAAGCTACGCAAAGACACAGGGAAACCTTGCGACCAATCGTCATTCTGGCGAAGGCCAGAATCCAGGAGACTTCGTGGGTTCCCGATGAATCGGGACCTACACTGGAATGACATATGGTGACTCCGTTCCATCGCGATTGTTTCCAGCCCGGTTAAGGCGCTCTTGATTGCAAAGCGTTCTTGAGACGTCACACGACGTTTCACCCCCTCTCCGTTAATGGAGAAGGGGGTGAGGTCTCGTCATCCCGGCCAGTACAGCCGCCGGGCTT
>JACQTY010000022.1 GCA_016210545.1 Chloroflexota bacterium | reverse complement strand
TCTGATATGTGGAACGCGGATACCAGCTTTGTAGGGTGGGTGCAGCCCCGATGAAATCGGGACGAAACCCACCACCTCCCGTTGCTACGAAATGTCCCGACTTGTCGGGATTCGCTTCACCCACCCTACGTTTCCGCCCAGTGCGGCTACAGTGCCTGGTTGACCTTACTGCTATGTGGAAGTTTACGAATCCTGGTTATGTCCCAAGCCTCCGAGATCCTCTTGTGTCCAGCCCCAAAATGTGGGTAGTGGTCAGTTGGGTAAAGGGGGACGAAAGGGGTATTTTCCTCTCATCCGACCAAGCGCAGCCCGGACAGCAGTGTTGCACAAACCAGGTGAGAAAAGGTTTCCCATGAGCAGATTCACGGGGCGGTGGATTCTAGCTGCGTCGCACCGCGCGTTGACAGGCGTTTCCTCTCCCTGTATACTTTCCCCCAAGCCCCCTCGGCAAGACCAACCGGGCCGCCCAATATGTGCGTAATCGTCCAATAAAGCGATCAGGAGAGAAGAGTGGAAAAGCAACTCGAACGGCGATTCGAGGCGGAACCGATCATTTTTGAGCGCGACACCGAGGAGACCTGGCTACGGCTGCAGCAGGACCGGGAGAAGCGGGCAACCCTGCCTCACGTAGCCCGGGACAAGGATGTTCCCTGGAAACAGAACGCCCAGGCGTATAGAAAACGGTATATCCAGTCAGGCCCCAAATACCGCTACACTATGGGACCGATCGGCACCATGACGGTGTCCAAGCAGCTCCTGCCCCCGATGGGCAAGGGAGGCAAGCACCGCCACTATAACGAGGCCCTGCTCTACGTGCTGGAAGGCGAAGGCTACGAGACCCACGATGGCATAAAGTACCCCTTTGAGACCGGTGACCTGGTCTGCGTTCCCACCTACTGCATACACCAGCATTTCAATGCGTCCAACAACTGGGTATCGGTGTTCTACTGCACCCCGGCAGACTTCTTCGATTTCCTGGGCATCCAGTCGATGGAGCAGATCGAGATGCACCCCAACTATCAGGTCCCCGAAAACGCCCAGGTGCTGAAGAACGAGCAGGGGCAGATAGTCGGCTACAGGGAAACCTCAGGGCTGGAGATAAGGTTCGGCCTCAACGAAGAGCTGCAACTGGCAATGGACAAGAAGCGGGCTTCTGAGTTTCAGGGGCAGGCAAAGAACAACTATGACTTCTTCCTGCGCACCCTTAGCGACCAGACGAAATGGCGGCAGTCCACCATCCGCATAATCAAGAGCAAAGACAGGCCCTGGGAAGACACCCGCATGGGCCGCCTGAAATACCTGTCGCACCCCAACATCCCCACAGGCCTCCTCCTGTTTGACTCCTTCATCCAGGAGTTGCCGCCGGGTGGGGCATCCGGGAAACACCGGCACGTCAGCGAAGAGGTGCACTATATCCTGGAAGGCAACGGATACGATATCCATGACGGGACGCGCTGGGAGTGGGCCGCGAACGACGTTGTGTTCATACCTGTGAATACGGCCCACCAGCACTTCAATACGGATCCCAAGAAGCCCGCCAGGTTCATTTCGGTCCAGTCCCGTCTCTATCATTACTGTGGGCACGGCGGCATCGAGCACATCGAGGATGCACCTGGGTACAAGGGGTAGGCTGACCGGGTGGTGCTGGGACAATCGGCGAATTGTGCCCCTGCACGCAGCCCCCCTCATTGCCCGGCAACCCCGGTGAACCCGAGAGGAGGAACGGTGAAACTGAAGCTTTGGCTGCTCGTCATGGTCGGTGTGTTGTTGGTAACAGCGGGCTGTACGCCCACGTCACCCGCTCCTGACCCGCTGGCTCCGGCGGCCACGCCCGTGACGCTTGTTCCCGCATCCAACCTCCCACCCACCTCTCAAGACGCCGCCTGGCAGAAGCTGATCGAAGCCGCCAGGAAAGAGGGCAAGCTGGTGATGTACAGTTTCAGCTTTACGGGCGATGTGGGAGTGCAATTGGCCGCTGCATTCAAACAACAATACGGCATATCAATGGAGATTGTCACCGGCCCCGGCGCCCAGATGATAGAGCGCATAAAGGTGGAGCAGCGCACCGGGCAGGTCCTGGCCGATGTCATGGAGGGGTCCAATACCAATGCCAGCCTGGCCCAGCAGGATGGCCTCTCGGAGAACTATGGCGAGTTGCCGGTACTCAGGGAAAAAGACGTGTGGCTGATACCCCCTGACACAGACCCCGGTCGCCATATCATATACTATAGCCCCCTACTCACCGGCCCGTGGATCAATTCCAATCTGGTGAAGAAGGATGAAGCCCCCCGTTCCTGGCGGCAACTGCTGGAGCCGCGCTGGCAGGGCAAGCTGATAGCCAGCGACCCGGACATTACACCATCGCCCAACGTTTTCTTCGTCATGCTGCGGAAGCATCTGGGGTTCGACGACAAATACTTCGCAGAGTTGGGCAAGCAAAAACTGGCCCTCGTGCCCACAGCATGGCAGGCGCCGTCCGCTCTGGCAAGGGGCGAAGCCCAGTTACTGATCGCCTCACCGGTCCTCAACGTGACCCCGCTCCTGCAGGAGAAGGCCCCTGTCTTACCCATAGATATGGAAGAGGGGCTGTTTGGCCGGTCGCAAGCCCTGAATATCATAAAGAATGGCCCTCATCCCAATGCGTCTCGCCTTTTCCTTAACTGGATGCTCACCAAAGAAGGACAGGCCGTTCAGGCCAGGGCCAAAACAGTGCTGCCGCTCAGGAAGGATATCCCGGATTTCACACCGGAGCAGGGCAGGATAACCCCTCGCAAGATATTCGTCACCACCATTGAGGACGAGCTAGACATCGCCCGCGCCCAACGGGAGAAGACCTTCCGTAAGGTACTGGGCTATTAGTCGTCGCTGCCGGATATGAGAATCAGGGCGACGAGGCCAGCAAAGGAAAGGAGTCTACCAACATGATGAGGGTCCTGTCAGCTATGTTCCTGGTACTTGTGGCCGCTGTGGCCTGCGCACCCACCGCGGCGCCGGCGCCCGCGCCGGCCACCCAACCGCAGGCGACCACCACCCCGGCGCCTGCAAAAGCCGCGCCCGTCGCCGTAGTGGACCCGGCTATGGCGAAGTTGGTGGACGCGGCCCAGAAAGAGGGATCAGTAAACCTCTACAGCTACAACTTCGTGGGCGACACAGCAATAGCGATGCAGCGGGGCTTCCAGGACCGCTATGGCATCAAGGTGGACATTGTCACCGGCCGGGGCGCTGAGTTCACCGAACGGCTGAGAACGGAAGCGCGCATCGGAAATCGCGTAGGCGATTTCACTGAAGGCTCGCCCGCCCACCTGATCAACATTAAGAATCTGGGATTGAGTGTCAGCCTGAAAGACCTGCCAGTGCTCCAGGAAAAGGATGTCTGGAAAATGAGTCCCGATTTCCTGGACAAGGATGCCCATGTCCTGGCCGCCTATCCCATGTATATGCAGCCCTTCCTTAACACACGATTGGTAAAGCCGGGGGATGAGCCAAGATCGTGGTTGGACTTGTTACAGCCCAAGTGGAAAGGCAAGATTCTCTTCAACGATCCGGTAGTGAGCAGCTCCGCTTACCTCATTTTTCACCCTCTCATTAAGGCTGGGGCGCTAAAAGAAGATTACCTGGAAAAGCTTGGCGCCCAGGACCTCCTCTTTGTTACTGGCGCGCCCCAGGCTTTGGAGAGGTTATCCAGGAGCGAAGCGCCGCTATACGTGGGAACACAGGCAGCTCTGTTTTCCAACGCAGCGCGAGAGGGGGCCCCAGTCAAAGTTTTTGACCTGAACGAGGGCATGGCCGGACAAGCTATACCCATGGTTGTCATAAAGGATGGGCCGCATAAAAACGCAGCAAAGCTATTTGCCAACTGGTGGCTAAGCAAAGAGGGGCAATCCATATATGCCAGAGTCAAAGGCGCGCCGACGATAAGGAAGGACGTCACGGCGGGGTTGCCACCGCCTGTAGACCTGGACCCGGCAAAGCCGATCTTCTCCACGTCTGAAGACGCCGACATCCAGGGCAAGATGTTCGCTGAGAAAGCCTGGGTGCCCCTGTTAAAGAAGGGCAAGTAAGTTCCAACAGCCTGCTTGCACCCGAACGGGCGCTCTACGTGAGCTGATCGGCTTGCCAGCTTGTAGCAAAGATAGTAGAATCAGTAATGGCAATCGGGCCGGTAGCTCAGTGGTAGAGCACCTGACTTTTAATCAGGGTGTCCGGGGTCCGAATCCCCGCCGGCTCACCATCAAATCCTTTGTTCCAGGGGTGCAGCACGGCCAAGTGTCGGGAGATCTACAAGTATGTGTTCAAGGTGGGTAACAAGGTCGTTCACGGGGGCATTACAAACGACCTATGCCGCAGTCAGGTTCTCTAACCAAAATCCCACCAAAATCCCATCGGCGCCCCAGCCCTCACCAGGGCATAATAATAAGGGGCCACGGAAGAAATCCATGGCCCCTATTTAGGAGCCCCGGCCCGCTAAGTGCGGACCAAGTCCTTTATATGTTCGTATTCCTTACTCTCTGGAGATATGACCGTAGCCCCCAATGCCGACAACAATAACGGCGCGAGTAATCTACCTATTTCCTCCCATGCCTTCATCTGGGATGCATCTATCACCAAGAATGTCGGCCTTACTGGGTCGCCAATAGCCATCTCCTTTACCAGGGACGCTAACCTCTCTTTAACGGGTCCCGGGATGCGTTGCTCCAACAAGCTGGCCACGTCATCCATTGTCACGGCTTTAGATGGTCCCTCTTCCTTTTCCACCGCCGACATGAGCACCTTTCGAGCGTAGGCAGAGATGGTCAAATCTTTCTTGGCTGCCGCGTTCCTGAGACGCATGATCTCCTCTCCAGTGAGCCGAAGGGCGAAATACGAGGAGAGTTTCTGGCGACCGGGTTGCACCTTGCCCTCATACCCCTCAGCCAGAGGGCTGCGCTCGTCCCAATACTTCCTTTCCTCTTCCAGTGACTTGAACTTCGGAACGGGATATATCTTCTTCTCTGTCATGACAACTTCACCTTTTCTTGAAAGCCCGTCTTTCTGCTTCCGTCATCTCCATGGCTGTGATGGGGCGGTAAACGCTTTTCTCCAGCCTTTGCAGTATGACCTTCAAGTATCTTCCTGCCGAGCTGGTACCAAAGAGGATATGGCGTTTTTCTCGGCCCCGGAATGCCTGGTGGGGGCCTGAACAGACGTCCTCTACTTCCTGGGGGGTTATTCCGTGGCGAGCGATGTGTTCCACATTGATTTCGTCCCACTTGACCTGGCTAATCTTCAAACTTTTATCCCTTGCTCACTGTAACACGCGTGTAAAACAACCGTCAAGAGCCAGATAGGAATAGAATAGTACCTGATTTTTAATCAGGGTGTCCCCCGATGCATCGGGGCCGGCTCACTATTATTCCTTTCCAAATTCAGTCCCAGCTTTGAAGCCCCGACAGCGTCGGGGCTTTTTTTGCTTTCCCGCAGCGCACTTTTGACGCGATGGTGATTTCATGCTAGCATCTGAGCGTACAGGTCGCATATCCGCTTGATGGTCTCCCGTATATGCGCCAGGAAGGAGCAAGTCAATGAGCGTAATGCTTAAGGCTATGGACTGGCGGAAGGGAATGGTGACCGAACTCGGGAGCACCGATCGCGTCAGAAATATCAGCCGCAGATTCCACAGTGTCCGGCCAAGCATATGCCTGCACAGGGCCAGGGCCTACACTCAGGTCTACAAGCAGACTGAGGGGCAGCCTTCTGTCATAAGACGGGCGAAGGCTCTGGCACGCGCCCTCGAGATGCTGCCGGCAGTGATCCTGGAGGATGAACTGATAGTAGGTCTTCCTGCGTGCAAGCCTCGCTCCATAACAGTCAAGCCGGAGCTACATACCCCCTGGCTCAGAAATGATATCGACAAGCTCGATGAGAGAGACCAGGACCCCTACACTGTGTCCGACACGGAAAAACGGGAATTCAAGGAGGACATCGCTCCCTACTGGCACGGCAAGACGCTCTACGACATGTGGAAGGCGAGGTGCCCCGAGGACATTGTGCGGAAGGTGGCAAACACAGGGTTCGGCAGTGTGGCCCCCATGCTCTTCTCGCTGGGTTATCACTACAACCCGGACTACGAGGAGATATTCAAGACAGGGCTGAACGGATACCGAGACCAGGCGCGCCGCAAGATGGCCGCCCTGGATGCCGCCGACCCGCAGGAAGTCGGCAAAGACCAGTTTTACCGGGCGGTCATCATGGTCTGCGACGCTATCGAGGGCTATGCCAGGAAATACGCAGCAAGGGCCAGGGAACTGGCCGCGCAGGAGAGCGATCCCCTGAGAAAGCAGGAATTGGAGGGGATCGCTAGAATATGTGACACCGTACCCCACGGCGCCCCGCACACCTTCCACGAGGCCGTGCAAGCCCTCTGGTTCATCGAGTGCATCGCCTATATCGAAGGGACCGGCCCGGTGATCCCCCTCGGAAGATTCGACCAGTACATGTACCCCTTCTACAAGAAGGATATCGAAGAGGGCAGGCTCAGCAAAGAGCAGGCGCAAGAGCTAATAGAATGCCTGTGGTTGAAGATGAACGGGGTCCTCTGGTTGCAGGACGCCTCTACGGCCACCAGCTCCGCGGGCTATGTGCCCTTCAACAACGTCATCGTCGGAGGCGTCGACCGCTATGGCAACGACGCCACAAACGAGTTGTCGTACCTGTGCCTGGATGCCATGATGGAGACAAGGACCGTCCAGCCGAACATATCGGCCATGCTCCACCCCAAGTCTCCGGAAGAGCTGAGAATGAAGGTGGCCGACCTGGTGGCCCTGGGGCTGGGCCATCCGTCGATATACAGCCTGCGGACATCCACCCTGTCATGCATGACCCTGGGCTACAGCCTGGGCGAGGCTATGAACTGCTACATCAAGGGCTGCAACGAGCCCGCAGCCGTGGGAGGCATGCAGTACGGATTTGCCGCCGGCGGCTGGTGCAACCTGGGGATGGCGACAGAGTTCGCCTTCACCCGTGGCATTAAGACGCTAAAGGGACAGAAGGGCTCCGGCGAGCGGATCGGGACCGATACCGGGGACCCCAGGGGCTTTCAGACCTTTGAGGAGCTAAAAGAAGCTGTCAGGAAGCAGATAGACCATCAGATCCGGGTCGCCCATGCCGCCGGGCAATACGTGTTGCAGGCATCGAAACAGGACTTCGCCCTGCCCTTTCAGAGCATGCTAACCAAAGACTGCCTGGAACGGGGCAAGGACGTCCTCGACGGCGGGGCCCGTATCTACGTTGGCCCCGGCATAGAGTTCGTAGGGATAGCCGACATAGCCGATTCCCTGGCAGCCGTGAAGAAGCTCGTATTTGAGGACAAAAGGGTGAGCATGGATGAGCTGTGCAAAGCCCTGGAGGCCAATTTCGAGGGCTATGAACCTCTGCGGCAGTTGCTCATCAACCATGCGCCCAAGTACGGAAACGACGTCGACTACGTGGACCTGCTGGCTGTGGAGATGCTCGACTACGGCGCCGATCTCACCTGGTCGCTGAAGACGATCTATGGCAATAGAAATACGCCAGTGAACGCGCCGGCCAGCGCCAACGTTCCCTTCGGTTTCCCTGTCGGGGCATTGCCCAACGGCAGGAAGGCATCCGAGCCCCTGGCCGATGGTTGCTCGCCGGCGCCCGGCATGGACATGTGCGGGCCAACGGCAGTGATCAAGTCCGTGACCAAACTTTAACCACGCCAACCTCAACGGCACGCTGTTCAACCTGTGGTTAAGCGGCATCTCCCTGTCCACGCCGGAAGGGAAGAGGCGTTTCGTGGAGATGGTCAGGACATATCAGGACCTGGGTGGGCACCACATTCAGGTGAACACCATCGCCAAGGAGACGCTGAGAGACGCCCAGAAGCACCCGCTCAAGTATCCGACACTGATGGTCAGGGTGGCGGGCTACAGCGCCTATTTCATAGACCTGTCCAGGCCCGTGCAAGACCATGTGATAGCCCGGGTAGAGCACAACGTTTGAAGAAATCATGCCCCCTTGTCAGGGGGCGCCGCGAAGGATGAAAATGGGCCACCCGCGACCTGTAGTCGCCCAATTCATTGGGCAAACCCTGCCCGATAAATCGGGCAACTACGTTTACCGTGGGCTATTTTCGAGGGAGACACAGGTAACCAGCACAATATGGCAGACGACAACCAACCCAACGGTCAGCTACGCGGCCTGATATCCGCTACACAACGGTTCTCGGTCCACGATGGGCCAGGCATCAGGACCCTGGTATTCATGAAAGGCTGCCCCCTGCGATGCCTGTGGTGCGGCAACCCGGAGACCCAACACCCCAAGCCTCAGTTGCTCCACAACTCCGGTCGCTGCATTGGCTGCGGAGCCTGTCTCGGGGAGTGTCCACACGGCGCCATCAGCCCTGGCAGGAGCGGCAGACCAGGGACTGATCGCAAACTGTGTGATAACTGCGGGATGTGTACAGAGGTCTGCCCTTCCGGCGCCCGCACGATGGTCGGGAAATACGTTTCCGTGGAGGAGGCGCTGGAAGAGGTCAAGAGGGACATGGCCTTCTACCGTAGGTCTGGCGGGGGGCTGACCGTTGGAGGTGGTGAGCCGGCCGTGCAGCCCCGGTTTGTGGCCGAGCTTCTGCGCAGAAGCAAGCTGGAACTGGGGTTGGACACCGCCGTCGAGACCTGCGGGTTCGCCGACTACTCCGCGCTGGAAATGACGTTGCACTACGCCGATCTGGTATTCTACGACATCAAGCACCTGGATTCGTCCGTACACAAAGCTCTAACGGGCGTCGCCAACGAGCTGGTCATGGAAAACCTGCGGCGCATAGCTTACGATGCCGGCAGGAAGGTAGTAATGAGAGTCCCGGTGCTGCCGGGACACAATGATTCAGTGGAGAATATCCGAGGCATCGGGGCTCTTGCCGCGGGGCTGGGCGCGGCCATTACCCACATTGAACTCCTGCCCTACCACAATTACGGGGCCTCCAAGTATGCGAGACTGGGTAGAAGGTACAGACTCGGACGCGTGCAGCCGTCATCTCCGGAGCACCTGCGCAGGTTGCAGCACACCATGATGGACGCCGGCGTGAACGCTCAGATAGGCGAGTCAGCCTGAGACATACTAATCGTCTTAAAATAAAATGGACTCAGAAAACATTACCCGAGGCTGTCCGAAATTGTCATTCTGGAGCGAAGCGAAGAATCTCAGGGCTGGGGGCGTTTTCGGACAGCCTGTATAGACTATTATGAGACCATTAGTAATATCCCCGGAAGCGGGGGTTTGCCACGTCCCGACTGGTCGGGGATCGCAATGGAAGTGCTTGAGTAATAAGTCCCGACGAGTCGGGGAATGAGGAGAGGCTACGTGAAGGATTACATCATAGAGTTGGTCAGATTTTCCCGGGCCCACCCTTTGCTGGCGTCCGGGCTGCTCCTGGCGGGCCTACTCCTCGGCGCCTCCCCACTTATTCAAGCCATTGCGCCGGTTCCCTCCACCCAGCTTCTTCGGTATGTGGACCATCTCGACCACATAGCGTCTATGGCGCTGGGCCTGTTCATCGCTTACAAATGGAATCCCGCCCTGGGGGCCGTGGTTATCTTTACGACCATAGCCGCCCACGTGCCCTATCTTCTTCTAGTGCAGTCCCGCGTGGAATTACCTGAGGCGCTCGATACTGAACTGACTTTAGCCATCGGTTTCGTTGGCGTTGTCTTCATAGGCGAACGGGCCAAGGCCGTAAGGAAAAGGGAGGCGGCGGAACGCGCACAGCGAGAGGCTGAGCGACGTTACCAGTTTCTTTTCCAGAACACCAGCGACGGCATAGCCCTGGTGGACACGAGCAACGACCGCTTCATTGAGGTTAACCAGGCTTACGTGCGTCTGAAAGGCCATTCCGCGGCGGAGTTTACGGGTATGCCGGTGCAGGAGGTAGCCGCAACGGACATAACCGCGCTCGTGGCAAAGGCGAAGGGGACAACGACGCCCCTGGACCTGGGAGAGGTGGCCTATGTGGACCCGGCGGGCGTGGCGCGCGTGGTGGTTGTCAGTATTGTGCCCCTGGCAAACGACCTCGCCTTTGCCATCCTTCACGACATAACCCAGGTCAGGCAGCATGAACAGGCGTTGCAGGGTCTCAGCCGCCGCCTCGTCGAACTCCAGGAAACCGAGCGCCGTTTCCTTGCCCGGGAACTTCACGACGAGATCGGCCAGCAACTCACCGGGCTCAAACTAATTCTGGACGTTGTGTGCCGCCTGCCCATCGAAACGGCCCGCGCCAGGATAGCTGAGACAACGGAGATCGTCGGGCAACTAATTAACCAGGTCAGCAATCTCTCCCTGGAACTGCGTCCCCCGATGCTGGAGGAGATGGGGCTACTGCCGTCCCTCGACTGGCATTTGAAACGCTACACGTCTCAGACCGGCGTACAAGTAGACTTCACGAGAACCGGGCTTGAAGGAGTAGGCGTGCCGTACGCCACAGGCGTGGCTGCATATCGGATCATCCAGGAGGCCCTCACCAACGTCGCCCGCCACGCTGGAGTCAAGCAGGCGTTTGCCCGCGTTAGCGCGGCAGGCGGCACTCTCCGGCTGGAAGTCGAAGACCGCGGCGTTGGCTTCAACGCGGCGCAGGCGTTAGCAGACCCCCGTTCGGTTGGACTGATCGGCATGCGGGAACGGGCAAGCGCCCTGATGG
The DNA here is from genome assembly GCA_016210545.1 of Chloroflexota bacterium. Lineage (GTDB taxonomy): Bacteria > Chloroflexota > Dehalococcoidia > JACVQG01 > JACVQG01 > JACVQG01. Next base: position 324 of record JACQTY010000022.1, on the reverse strand, counting down.
GATGGGTTACGGTGGACTCCGCGCCCGGCGCGGGCGCCCGTATAACCGCAGAAATGCCCCTCTCGGAGCCGCCACAGGGTTGAAGCTGGAGGCCCTTTCGGAAAGCGCCCCACCCTAGTGTTGTGACAGGAGTTCAGCCTGACGTATTTGTCTTCTGCCGGCCGATACGTGCAGAAGAAAACTCCCTAACCCCCTTTAGAGATTATCCAAAATGCGACCGGGGTGCTACTAATTCGCCTTAGCTGTCAGGATGGCAGGTAAACCAGTGGCACAGGCGTCCCTGCCTGTGCGTTCTCCCAAACATTCTTCTGCCATCTTGTTTGC
>JACQTY010000205.1 GCA_016210545.1 Chloroflexota bacterium | reverse complement strand
GGTGCCTCTCTGATTAATGAGGAGGTACTAATATGATTAGTAGAAGCAATGCCCGGAGGACGAAGATGTTTAGACTGGTGAATCTTTTAATAATATTTATCACACTTGCCAGCCTTTTAACATCGCTGTCGCCAATAGCAACACAGCCTGCCCAGGCCGCTCCGTCTTCCCCAGCAAACATAGAAAAATCCGAAGGTATCAGCGCCAAATGGGCTGAATGGCTAAAAGCCAATGGCATTGACGAGGCCACCTATGGCGGCGACCCCAACAACCCCGTAGCTCCAACGGGCGCAAGCCCGATGCCATACACCGGCTCGCCCATACTGGGGCCGGTCCCCGATAGCCAGGTTGCTCCCCAGGCATCGGGCACCGTTTGCGATGCCATACCCCCTCAGAACATAAAGACCTTTAATGTCTCGGCCCTAGACGTAAAAATAACCGTCAACCGTTTTGGCGATAATAACCCCCTGGGCATGATGTACGTCCTCGATGAGAATATCCCGGCGGTGCGCGCCCAGGAGAACAAACCCCTCCCGGATAGGGTTAGCGTCGGCCTCCGGGATGACCCCATCCAGCCCCTTGTCATCAGGGCTAATGTGGGCGACTGTGTGGTCATAAATTTTACCAACCGGCTGGCTGCGGGCAACGCCAGCATGAACGTGCGCGGCCTTTCTGTAGCCGCCACTGAAATCGGCTCCAACCTCGGCCTTAACCCGGATAGCACGGTGCCGCCGGGCAAGAGTATCACCTACCACTGGCTGGTTGATAACCGCCGGGAACTGGAGGGTTCCTATGTGTTCCGCAGCCTGGGCGACCCCCGACGACAGGTGTCCCACGGTCTTTTCGGTGTGATCAATGTTGAACCGCCTGGTTCCACTTACCTTAACGTCATAACCGGCCAGCCCCTTAAAAGCGGCTGGGAGGCCATGATAGTTGACCCCAACGGCAAGGACTTCCGGGAAGATACCATCATGTACCACGAGTTCGGAGATGAGTCCTTCAATATGAGGGATGCCAAAGGTGGGAGCCTGCCCCTTAACGATTTCCTGGGTGTTTACCGCCCTGGCTCCCGCCTGCTGAACTACCGTTCCGAGCCATTCTTCCGCCGCCAGGAGCTGGCCGAGGAGGTGCTGGGCTTCCACGATGAATCTCAGAGCTACGGCTCCTATATGTTTGGCGACCCGGCCACCCCGTTCCCGCGCGGCTACCTGGGAGACCCAACCAAGCGTCGCCTTGTTCACCCCGGCTCGGAGCGTTTCCACAGCGAGCATCTGCACGGCGGCTCCATCCGCTGGCCCTTTGACCCCACTGTGGAGCCGGACTTCTGGGGGCTGGGCTTCAACAAATTCCCACCCGCCCAGGCTCTCTCCCAGAGACTGGATGTGCAGACTATAGGCCCGGGCGAGGCATACACCGAGCAGACAGAGGGGGCAGCCGGGGGGCTGCAGCAGGGGGCTGGCGAGTTCCTGTTCCACTGCCATTTCCCGCACCATTACATAGGCGGCATGTGGGCCTTCTGGCGGGTATTCGATACCCTGCAAACGGCTCAAACTACATTGCCCGGCGAGCCGGTCCTGGCTGAACTGCCGGACCGCGCCGGCAAGACGCCAGCGGCAATGAACTCCATCGGCCTGCTGGGTAAGCCACTGCCTTCGGGAAAAATACTCAGCGATAGCCCTTCTTCTGCTACAACCAAAAATATAGACGAGTGGATGCGCAGCGTGTTGCCGCCCCAGGGCGTACCCCAGGGCTATGACGCCTCGGTATGGGACTGGGTGCGGAAGGATACCGCTAATGGACCGCGGTATCTACGTGAGCCGGAGACCACCCGTGTGTGGGTCAATTACAGGTCTCCGACTCCCGGTGAGCGACCTGAGATACTATTCAACCCCAACAATGGACGCCCTGCCTTCCCGCTGTTGCGACCCCATTTGGGTAAGCGGCCGCCTTTTGCCCCGAACCGCAGCGGTTCACCCTGGCTGGGTGAGCCTGACGCCGACCATCCTGACTCCTTGGTACCGGCAGGGGCGCCGCGGCAGAACTATACAGTAGTGGCTGTAGAGC
>JACQTY010000209.1 GCA_016210545.1 Chloroflexota bacterium | reverse complement strand
GCCGATTACTTGGGGTCGGGTTGGGAAACCCGACCTACGGGATTTTGAGATAGATTCTAGTAACTCCAAGGGAGACTCAATGACAGCCAGGTTGGAAAGCCTAACCCAGCAACGCCTGGAGAAACTGGCGAAACTGCGGTCTCGGGGTGTAGACCCTTATCCCCGACGTTACCAGCGCTCTCACACTGCCCAGCAAGCGGCGGCCCTGTTCCAGGAGTCGGAGGGCAAAGGCGGCTCCCTTCCCCCGGTGTCGGTAGCCGGCCGCATCATGACCCACCGCTTCATGGGGAAGGCTGCCTTCCTTGACATAAGGGACGGATCGGGAAAGATCCAGGGCTATTTCCGCGTGGACCAGATAGGCGAAGCAAAGTACGAGCTGCTCAAAGAACTGGACATAGGCGATTTTGTCGGCGTTACCGGCTCCCTGTTTCGCACCCATACCGGCGAGATAACGGTAAAGGCCACCGATTTTGTTCTCCTCAGCAAATCCCTGTTGCCCTTGCCCGAGAAATGGCATGGCCTCGTGGACGTGGAGAAACGCTACCGGCAGCGCTATCTGGACCTGATAGCCAACCCCGAGGTGAAGAGCACTTTCCTGGCCCGAAGTAAGCTTGTGTCCGGCCTCCGCCGCTTGCTGGACGAGCGTGGCTTTGTGGAGGTGGAGACGCCGATACTTCAGGACATGGCGGGTGGGGCGTCGGCGCGTCCGTTCATCACCCATCACTTGGCGCTGGACCGCGACCTGTACCTCCGGATCGCTACCGAACTGCACCTCAAGCGGCTTATCATCGGCGGCTTCGATAAGGTGTATGAGATCGGGCGGGTATTTCGCAACGAAGGCATAGACTTCAAGCACAACCCCGAGTTCACCACGATGGAAAGCTACGAGGCCTACGCCGACTACAATGATGTGATGCAGATGGTGGAGACACTGGTCTCCTCTCTGGCGCAACAGGTGCTGGGGAGCCATCAAGGCAAGTGGGGCGAGCAGACCATCGACTTCACACCACCCTGGCCCCGCATCACTCTGAGGGACGCCATCAAGAAGTATTCGGGCATTGATTTCGAGGACTGTCCTGATGAATCGTCCTTGCGCGAGGCGATGGCGCGCATCAACCTGGTGGCGCCGGACCTTCGCGGAAGGGGCAAACTGATTGATAAGCTTTTGTCGGCTCATGTCGAGCCCCAGTTGGTCCAGCCCACCTTTCTGCTGGACTACCCCGTTGAGATGTCGCCGCTGGCCAAGCGGAAGCCGGACGACCCTCGCCTGGTGGAGCGCTTCGAGGCCTTCGCCGGGGGCATGGAGATCGCTAATGCCTTCACTGAGCTTAACGACCCGGTGGACCAGCGACAGAGGTTCGAAGACCAGGCCAGACTGCGCAAGGAACTGGGGGATGAGGAGGCCGAGGTCGCCGACGATGACTTCCTGGAGGCGATGGAGTATGGTATGCCCCCCACCGGTGGGCTGGGTATGGGGATAGACCGGCTGGTCATGCTGTTCACCAATCAGTCCTCCATCCGCGAGGTAGTTCTCTTCCCGCAGTTGAAATCGAGGAACAAAGAAGAGTGAACCAGCTATGTAAAGTAGCGGGGATTCCAAAGGGGCTGTGCCCCTTTGGCGGGGGTCTAAGGGGGTGTCCCCCTTCCATATTATTCTAATTTTTGGCCCGAAGGGCTACCTTGAACCCCCTTCTAGGGGGTTTGGGGGTCTTTCACGAGAAGCGTTCCTTGTAGCGAGGAACCGGAGATTCTTCAATCGCTACACTCCTTCAGAATGACACGGAAAGCTACTGTCTGTTTTGTTGATGCCTATGATTGGGACTACCTACTGCGATCAGTAGTACAGCCACTGAGCAAGGAGGCGAAGCATGGCCTACAGGACTCTTCTTCTGGAGAAAAAAGGCAAGATCACTATCCTCACCTTCAACCGTCCCGCCCGACTGAATGCAGTCAATGCCACGATGAACACGGAGATACCCAGGGCCATCCAGGAGGTGGCGGCGGACGACTCCTGCCGGGTGCTCGTCCTCACCGGGGCCGGCCGCGGCTTCTGCGCCGGAGGCGATTTCCGGGGCGACGAGGACAGCCTTATCGGCTCGGAGACCGTTCAGACCGCCAACCGCACGGCGGGCAGCGCCGCCAAACTGGTGCGCGGCTACACCCGCCCCATTGCCCTGGCCCTGATGCAGCTCAACATCCCCACCATCGCCATGGTGAACGGCGTGGCCGTAGGTCAGGGCTTTTCCATGTCCCAGGCCTGCGACATCCGCATAGGCTCGGCAAATGCCCGCTTCCGCGTTGGCTGGACCGTCCGTGGCCTGGCGGCGGCTTTTGGCGATACCTGGATGCTGCCCCGGATCATCGGCCTGGGGAGGGCGCTGGAACTGATATACACCGCTCGTTTCCTTGAGTCGGAAGAGGCGTTCCGCATCGGCTACCTGAACCGTTTGGTCGAACCGGAGAAGCTGGAAGAGGCAACAATGGAGGTGGCCAATCAGCTCGCCAACGGTCCCGGGGTGGCCCTGCGGCTGGACAAGTGGGCCACCTACGCCGGGCTGAACACGGACTTCGGCTCGGCCCTGGACATGCTGGCGGCTTCGCAGGGGATCGCTCTCACCAGCGAGGACTTCAAGGAGGCCACCAGGGCCTTCCAGGAGAAGCGGGAGCCGGTGTACAAGGGAGCGTGAGAGGCGAGAGAGGAGTGGCCGGCGACCGTAGGGGCGAACCCATGGTCCCCCCTGAGCCAGCCGAAGGGTGTTCGCCCTGGGGTCGGGGCGGTACACTCGCGCCGACATATCCTTGGTCGGAGAAGCAAGAGCGGGGTCAGTTCGGGTAAACGGCCTGCACTCGGCGCGTTATTCCAGCGAAAGCTGGAATCCAGACCCCGGTTGGAAACTTCTTGGATTCTGGCTTGCGCCAGAATGACAAGCGGTGGCATTACTGCCCAAGAAACAGCGACACCCCGTATACCCCAGACACAAGTCTGGGGTATAATTTTCTGTAGAAGTGTTTATGCCCGCTTGCGCACGGCGCCGCGAAGGACGAAAATAGCGGCAATGTGGGGCGTAGGGGGCCCCGATACATCGGGACCCAGGGCAGACACCCTTCGGCAGGCTCAGGGTAAACTCAGGTCTGCCCCTACAGCGTGGTCCGTCACGGTCGCTATTTTCGGGAGAAGGCTGAGGGAAGAGGAATATGCTTGACATAAGACTAATTAGAGACAGCCCCGACGTTGTGCGGGACGCCTTCAACAAGAGGGGCGACGACCCGAAGCCGCTGGACGACATCGTAGCTACAGACAAACAGCGGCGTGAGCTTCTGACTCGGGTGGAAGAGTTGAAGGCAATTCGGAATCAAGCCAGCAGGCAAATGGGAAGTCCGGAAAGCTACGCTGCCCTTCTGGCCCAAATTGAGAAACGGTATCGACCGACTCAGTACGTGCCTGACACCGCCAAACGTCAAGCGGATAGGCAAGCCGTTATTGCTGAACTCGCTGCCGTATCCGAAGATATTAAGAAACTGGATGAGCAGGTCTCTGCCCTCGATAACCTGCTCAATGACTTGCTGCTGCGTCTGCCGAACATCCCGGATGCGTCCGTGCCCATTGGCAAAGGCTCCGAGGATAACAAGGTGCTGCGCACCTGGGGCGATATACCCGAGTTTCCCTTTAAGCCACTTCCGCACTGGGAGATCGGTGAGAAGCTGGGCATCATAGACTTCGAACGCGGTGTGAAGCTCTCCGGCACCCGCTTCTATGTGCTGCGGGGCCTGGGCGCCCGCCTGCAGAGGGCGCTCATCAACTTCATGCTGGACCTGCACGTCAATGAGCACGGTTACACTGAAATCTATCCGCCGTTCATGGTCAAGGGCCAGTGCCTTTATGGCGCCGGCCAACTGCCCAAGTTCGGCGATAACCTGTACCACGATGCCGAGGAAGACCTGTGGTGGGTGCCGACCGCCGAGGTCCCACTGACTAACCTGCATCGGGACGAGATCCTGCCGCCGGGTAGCCTGCCTATCTACTATACGGCCTATACGGCCTGCTTCCGCCGCGAGAAGATGGCTGCGGGCAAGGATACACGAGGCATCAAGCGCGGCCACCAGTTCGATAAGGTGGAGCTGTACAAGTTTGTGGAGCCGGACAAGTCTTTTGACGAACTGGAGAAGTTGCTGCACGACGCCGAAGACGTGGTAAAGAAGCTGAAGTTGCCCTACCGCATCATACCGCTGTGCACCGGCGACCTGGGTTTCGCCTCGGCTAAGACATATGACATCGAGGTGTGGGCCCCCGGCTCGGAGGAGTGGCTGGAGGTAAGCTCCTGCTCCAACTGCGTCGACTTCCAGGCCCGCCGGGCCAATATCCGCTACCGCCCTGAGCCGACGGCGAAGCCCCAGTTCCCCCATACCCTTAACGGCTCCGGGCTGGCGCTGCCCCGCATAGTCATCTCCATCTTGGAGAACTACCAGTCCCGACAGGTTGGGAATGGCAGCGTCGCGGTGCCGGAGGTGCTGAGGCCGTATATGAAGAGAGATGTCATAAGGTAACGGCAGGCGCATCCCGGTCAAACGGCCCCGGTGAAGCCACCCGGGCGTTCTGTCTTCCGATGCATGTTCCGGACAACGCGGTTAACCCCTCCTTCCGCCGGGTATATGGACATTGTCAACATCGATGCCGTTCCCTCGTCGGGGTCTTTGCATTACTGCAAGACCATCCTGGAAACGTGAAGACGTAGGGTGGATGGAGTGAAGCGCAACCCACCGGCTCAGGGAAACGGGTGGTGGGTTTCGTCCGAATCCTCCTTCCCCCTTTAGTAAAGGGGGCCAGGGGGAATTCGGGACTGCACCCACCCTACAAGACTATTGGATCGAGAGAACATGCAAAGACCCTGCATCCCACGACAGTTGACATCGGAGACCCGATTCCCCACAATTAAGAAGCTTTGCTAATAGTCCGCAAGAGGTTCTTCCACGGCTGGGCGGTGGTTGCCGCTGTCTTTCTGGCTGGTTTCGCCTCGGTGGTAGCCTTCAACCCGGTCTTAGCCGTCATGATGAAACCCATGGCCGCGGAAATGGGCTGGTCCCGTGGGGCCATCGCCGGGGCCATGTCGGCGGGCTCGCTGGCCAGCGGCGGCCTGGCGCTGCTGGTGGGGCCACTCATGGACAAGCGGGGCGTCCGCTGGCCGCTGGCCCTGGGAGTGGTGGTGATAGGGATGTGCCTCATCGGGGTATCCCAGGTAACGGCCCTGTGGCAGTTCTATTTGCTTTTCGGCCTGAGCCGTGCCATATCGGCGGGTGTCGTGGAGATGGCCGCCTCGGTGGCGATTGCCAACTGGTTCATCGCCAAACGCGCCCGGGCCTTCGGCCTGGCTACGACGGGGCCTCGAATCGGACTGGCCTTCATGCCGCCCTTGGCCCTGCTTCTGGCCTCGGCGCTGGGATGGAGAGGCGCCTGGTTTGGCCTGGGGGTCACCTCCTGGGCCATAGCAGTCCTGCCCGCAATTCTTTTTATCGGACGCCGCCCGGAGGACTTCGGCCTGGCGCCGGATGGCAGGCGTGCCGAGGAGAAGTCCAGTCCCCCGTCCTCGCAACACGTCGCTTCGCCAAAACCGGGCGCTTTACATGCCGCCGACGGTTCCTGGACGGCGAAAGATGCTGTCAGGAGCGCTCCCTTTTGGTTGCTGACTGCGGCGCAGGCTGTCACTATGATGGCCAGCGGTGGGGTTAACATGCATCAGTTGCCTCATCTGACTGACCGGGGCATCCCCACGGCCATTGCTGTGGGTGTCATCTCCAGCTACGCAGTCTGGGCCATGGTGGGCGTGTTACTGTGGTCCTATCTGGCCGAAAGATTTGGCGTGCGGCCAGTCCTGGCCGCGGTCTCCGCCCTGTCTGCTGTGGGGGTTTTCATTTTGGCCAGGGTGGAGTCGGTGGCCGCCGCCTATTTTTACTCGGCGTTCTACGGCCTGTGTTTTGGCGGCGAGATGGCCTTGTTCCCCCTGGCCTGGGCTAACTACTTTGGCAGGGCGTCCCTGGGGGCCATCAACGGTCTGTCGAGGCCCATAGTCATGGCCTTCAACGCCGCCGGGCCGGTCTTTGCCGGATGGATATTCGATAGCACGGGCAGTTACTGGGTCTCCTTCGTGGTATTCATCATTGTATTTTTGGTGGGGGCCGCGCTGATCTTTGTTGCCAGGCCCGCGCGGTCTGCCAGCGGCAGGTGACTCCGGTCGGTGGAAACCAGGGGGTAGTTTGGTAGCCCATAATCCGCCATCAAACGCTGGCAGCGACATCAAAAAGGTGGCGGGCTTTGGCCATCTTTCCCCCTTTCGCAAAGGGGGACGTAAGGGGGATTTGCCTGTTACACATACAGCAGTGGGAAAATCCCTCTCATTCTCCCTTTTCCAAAGGGAGAGGCAATAGGAGCACCAATTTGGTGATGCAACCGCTCTTCCAGTGACATCTAATGGGTGGCGGATTTTGGTAGCTGAGGTGGGCTGACCTGAGGGCGTGACGGTGATATAATGGCAAGAAAGCTCAAGACGAGAAGGTGCTGAACACACACGGGGGATGGGGGTGATAAGATAGCGGAGGTGATAAATGACAGCCAAAGTGGTGAGCATAATAAATCTCAAGGGTGGGGTAGGGAAGAGCACTGTAACCATGATACTAGGGGAATACTTGGCATTCAGCGATGTACACAAAAGGGTACTACTCATAGATTTTGATTCTCAGGCTAACCTAACGACTGCGATGGTCAGGCAGTTATACATTGAGAATGACTTGGAACCAGGCGGATACACAATATATCACCTGTTTAAGAGGTTCATTGAAGGCCAAAGCGCCTCAATACTGGACGTCATTTGTCCCCATCCTGAGTGGGTATCGAATATCAGAAGAGAGCCGAGCCCCGGAAGGATGACATTAGATATGGTCATATCAACGCAGGCCATGGCGAGTTTCGATGAGGAAATGCTGAATATGTGGGAGGAGCCTAAATCGCTAGTAGCGGCTCTAAAACGGGTATATGACAGAGACCCTGCTGCGGTAGCCTCCGTTACTCCGGGCTTAGGGCCGGTCATGCAAAAAGCTAGCATAATGGATGCAAAATCTTTAGAGGGCATTCGCACGGTCCTCGCGCAGAGTTTGCAGCCAGCGCTAGACAAATATGATGCAATACTTATTGATTGCCCGCCCGGACTTTCCTTGCTCACATCCGCGGCGATAATGGCCAGCGATTACTACGTCTCACCAATAATTCCTGAGCCACTAGCTTTGCAAGGCATAGACCTGGTTAAGGATCGGATAGCGGGGCTCAAGAGTAAAACAAAGTGGGCCGGGTCCGTTTTGAACAAGATAGTGGCCAACCGGAGAACACACAATTGGGAGTCAGACAGAATTTACGGGACTCCAGCAGGAAGCCTTCCTGCTTACGCTAAAGCCAAATACGATCCCTTTCATTGGTGGATTCCTGACAGCGAGCACTTGCGGAAAGTGAGCGATTTTGAGACTCTTCTGGAGCCGCTAACATTCCCATATTTAGACACAACTGGTCATTTTAGCTATGTACACGGCAAGTACGGGGCGTCAGAAGTGAATTACTCAAACCCTGCGGGATGGGCGAGAGATAGAAGTGGCCAGGAGGGCCCCAAATACCGTTTATCGGGTAGGCTAGAAAGTCTTGCAAAGGAATTCATCAATAGGACAGGAATCTAACAAGATCGAGGTAACCATGATGAGAAGCAGAAGTAGGATATTGACTTCTCAGCAACGACAGGCGTTGTTGGAAGCAATCATTGACAGGTACGAAAGGGCGCCGGAAGTAATAGAAAAAGCACTTCCCGAAGTGGGCAAGATACTTTCCACTTCTTGCCGCGCTGTCAAGAGAAGTGAACGTGGAGGTATCTTTCAACTAACGCCAGTCGAAAGACAGAGACGGGAACAGTCATTGGCCGAGGCGCTAGGTAAGTTGCACAGGGCGAAGGCGTTTTCTAAGGAGGAGGCCATTCAAGCCTTGGAGGACGCAGCGTCGTTGAAAGAGGCTTTCCCGTACGAGGACCACAAGATCAGGGAGGCCGAAATACGCAAACTGGTGAACATAGCAACGGGTTTATCAGTGACAACAAAAGGTAAAGTTACGAAGCACGTATTCCAGGAGGGTGAACCAGCAAGAACGGTATGTATGCTCCGGGGCGTCAAGTTGAACTTGACATGGGACAAAAAGCTGATGTCAGTGGAGGTGGATCCTAAGGAGTTAGCTATCAGGGCCAGGGCCTTGTCCTTAATTGGGATTGGCTCGGATACAGCCAGCGATGTGGCCGCCAGGCATGATGACTATTTCGTTGAGGCCATAAGTGACAGATAGGATTGTAATAGATACGTCTGCGTTATATGCCGCTGTAGCGCCATCGGACGCCTATCATTCTCAGGCTGAATCCCTGTACAAGATTCTGCTGGACGCAGGGAGCGAGCTTTATTTGACCTCGTATGTCCTGCTGGAAACATCCGCCATTGTTCATCGTCGCCTCGGATTCCCGGCGCTTAGGAGGTTGACCGAGGACCTGGAACCGTTGGTCAGGACATATTGGATACAACAGGCTACTCATGATGAAGCCTGGAAAGCACTACTACAGCGCGACGGAGTCGGCCCCAGTTTGGTCGATTGGACGACTATCCTCGTAGCCCGGGACCTGGGGGCGCTAGTTTTTACGTTTGACAGACATTTTGAGGCGGAAGGTCTTTCCGTGCTCCCTCGCCGGATAGGAAGCTAGCATGCGCATCCTGACTAACGACATCGGCGCCGGCACCCAGGACATCCTTCTCTTCGATAGCTCTCAGCCGCTGGAGAACGCTATCCAGCTCATCATGCCATCGCCTACGCAGATTACCGCCGCCCGCATTCACCGGGCAACTGCCTCGCAGCAATCTATCTTGTTGCAGGGCGTCACCATGGGGGGAGGCCCCTGCCAGCGCGCCCTCAAGGGCCACCTCGACGCGGGCCTGGCGGTGTATGCCACCCCGGAGGCAGCCCAGACCTTCAACGATGATGTCGCCTTTGTGGCAAGCTGGGGAGTCAATATGGTCTCGGAGGACGAGGCGAAGTCGCTAAAGGATGTGGTACGCATCGAGACGAAAGACGTGGACCTGGCTGCCATCTCCGGCGCGCTGAGGTCCTTTGACGTGGACACGCATTTCGACGCGGTGGGCATTGCCGTCCTCGACCACGGCAACGCGCCTCCGGGAGTCTCCGACCGGGTGTTCCGCTTCCAGCACCTGCGCCGCGTGGTGGAGAAGGAGAAGGACCTGCTGGCCTTTGCCTATCTTTCCGAGGAAGTCCCGCCCTATCTCACCCGGATGAAGGCGGTGGTCAAGACCTACGATCTTGATGCCCAGCTACTTCTGCTGGATACGGGCGCTGCCGCCGCGCTGGGCAGCCTGGAGGACCGTGAGGTGGCCAAGCACCCGCACCGGCTGCTGGTGAACCTGGGCAACTCCCACACCCTGGCCTTCCACATGGACGGCAACTCCATCCTGGGGCTTCTGGAGCACCACACCGGCTCGCTGACGCGCCACCGGCTGGAGGGCTATCTGGAGAAGCTGGGCCGGGGGGTCCTGGAACCCGATGAGATATTCAACGACGGAGGCCACGGCAGCTTTTTCACCCGGGCCAAGCGCGGGCGTCCGTTCATATCCGTAACCGGTCCGAGGCGGCTCCTCATGCGGGGTTCTCGCCTTGGCCCCTACTTTGCCGCCCCCTATGGCGACATGATGCTTACCGGCTGCTTTGGCCTGCTGCGTGCCTTTGCCCACAAGATGCCCGACTGGCGGGAAGAGATAGACGGTACGCTGAGGAAGGGGTGATGGGAGGCGAGAGGTGAGAGGCGGGATGTGGGACGCGGGCACGGGGAACAAGGAACGAGGAACGGCTACGCGGTGGGAAGCCAGGAAATGGGGACGATGGAGGCGACCTCCAACTGCTTGAACTCAGGGTCGCCGGTCACAACGGCAGCGCCGTTGAGTTTGGCTAAAGCTGCCGCGAAGCAATCTGCGTAAGACAGCGGCCACTGAGCTTTGATGCGGGCAGCCGCCAACGTTTGCGCCCTGTCAGCATGCAAGATTCGAATGGGAAGGGCATCGATCAGCGCCAGGACATCCTGGGCTTCAACCAACCCCTGCTCCCGTTCAGTGATGTACAACACTTCACCGACATTGATGATGCTCATCAAGAGTTCGCACTCGGCACGGGACGCTTGCTCCAGCAGGCGCCTTACCGCGATCCCCCCCTTCGCCGATTCGAAGAACGCGATCAGCGCAAAGCTGTCGAGCACGAACCGCTGCTGCGACACCTACTTGCCTTTGGCCTTGTCTTCAGCTCTGGACTTAAGAAGGGCTTCGATAAGGGAGGTCTTCCCTTTGAGCATGCCTGCTGACGCCGCTATGGGGTCCTTCGGCACAGGAACAATCGAGATCACGCCGCCGTAGTCAATGAAGCGGACCTTGTCTCCCTTCTTGAGATTGTGGCGTTCCCTTATTTCCTGCGGGATCACCACCCAGCCTTTGGCAGACAATGTTGAAGTAGTCATGTGGTACCCCCGTTTCTTATTACAGTATATACTATCTCGGCGTCAGTGTATACTGGGTTCTGGATCGACGCGCCCGTGAAGTTGGTGCAAGAGCGTGGGGCGGGTGAGGCGATGCGCAACCCGCCATTGGATTTGACTGGCGGTGGGTTTAGTACCGATTTCAGGGGGCTGTGCCTGCGAGACCGCGTATAGTTGGCCTTGTTGTTTAGAACCTACCTACGCAGCAGCGCAACTGGGGATTCTTCACTTCGTTCAGAATGACAACAAGCTGCTCTCAACCTTGCCGTGCCAAGCAGTGGAACAGTAGCTCCTACAAGACCGTACAGGCCAATCGCCGTCATCAGGAACAGTGAAAGGGGCCGCTCCTTGCCCTTTGCCAGACTGACGACCCCCACTCCAAAGGCGGCACAGGCTATTCCTGCGAGGACCAGTGTCAGGGCAATAGCAAGAGCCAGGTTGAACTCCGGACCGAGCCGTTCAAGTCGGGTCATGCCTCGGAACAGGCGAAGAACGCGGCGCAAGCCACAGCCAACCGACCTACCATTTCACCGGAGGACTTCTTGGCAGAATATTGGCACTTGCGTCCTGCACCTCTCAGCTACTGACTTCCGCCCTGGATGCATGAGAAATAGACCGAAATCACGGTGTATCAATGAATTGGCGCCACAGAGCGAAAATTCCACGAGGTACGGAGTCAACGCATCCTAGGTGCCGATATTGTTGCAGAACAGATTGTTTGTTAGTAGGCTTTCGCATATAATAAAGACTGATGCTGAGAAATGGGACACCGGTTAGCACGGCACTGACCAATGGTTCGGTAGGCCCTTTCCCAGCAGACAAAACAGCCTAACAGGTGCGCAAATTGCCACTTGTGCCTTTCCAGCGCGAATTATGGTGACCACCTCTTTCAAGATACTACTTAACGTACATGCGGAGGTGACCGATATCATGATGAGTTTGGCTGGGACGGCGCTACTGGGGTGACCCCGCGGACGGGAGAGCATGAGTGGCGGAACGAGCACCTCACGTTTGGAGTTGCGCCGCGAAGGGGGTTCAAATCCCCCTTCACCCCACCACTTCGCGATTAGCTAGATTCACTGCACCTGCTTTACCTTGAATCGCCAAGCAGAAGAAGGAACCGTTTCGCTCTTCGGCTGACAGATACGCCCCACGATTTCGGTCCCTCCGGACATCTCTTTGCCACTTCTATGTCGCATACTACGCGCTAGGTGTGCCCGCCAAAAACAAAAGGCACAGGAGAAATGCTCCTCTGCCTCTTCTGAACGTAGCAGACAGCGCAAGTCACCCGCAATCCGCCCCCGCTTACGTCTTCACCGTCAGTTTCTTCATTGCCTCCCCGAGGCCGTCCAGGGTCAAATCATACATGGGGAATATCTTCTTGATCATCTGAGCGCTCATGACGCCCCACTGGTTTGAACCATCGGGGTTCAGCCAGACACAATGGGTAAAATGGTCGGCGATGCGCTTGAGCCAGACTATCCCCGGAGTTTCGTTGTGTTCATAATAGCTGATGATCCCATCTCTTTGTGCCAGTTCCGTAGGGGCCATCGCGGCGTCTCCGACCAGCACTACCTTGTAGTCGGGTTCCATAGTGCGCAATAGATGGTCGGTGCTGACGGAACTCCGCCTTTCGATGTCCTGGTACAGGTTATCGTAGATGCAGTTATGGAAATAGTAATACTTGAAGTCCTTGAAGTGGCTGCTGGAATGGGCCGCTGAGAACAGTTGGCTGCACAGGAGGGCAAACTCGTCCATAGAGCCGCCGACGTCCATCAGCAGAAGCATCTTCACGGCGTTCTTCCGGCTCCGCATCCACATAAATTCAAGCTCGCCGGCGTTCTTGCAGGTGGCATCTATGGTCTCGTCCAGGTCCAGCTCATCCTCATACCCGGTGCGGCTCAACTGGCGCAGTCTCCTCAAGGCCATCTTCATCTGGCGGATATCGAGGGTGAGGTCGCTGCGGTAGTTCTGGAACCTTCTCTCGGCCGCAACCTTCGCCGCACTTCCGTACCCTCGTTCACCGCCGACCCTGATGCCGCCGGGATGGTAGCCGGAGTGCCCGAAGGGGGAGGTGCCTCCCCTGCCGATCCAGTTGCCTCCGCCATCATGCTGCTCGGTCTGCTCTTTGAGCCTGTTCTCGAATTCCTCGATCAATTTGTCGAAATCAATGCTCTTGAATAAAGCCCGCTCTTCGTCGGTGAGGGTCTTCCTTTTCGCAGCGTCTTTGAGCCAGTCGAGTATCTGCTGGTTTATCTCGGCCGGGCCTGCTATTCCGTTGAAGCACTCCTGAAAGGCGACATCATACTGGTCGTAGTGGTTTTCGCTCTTGACCAGTATGGCCCTGGCCAGATAATAGAACTCGTCCAGATTGGAAACATAACCTCTGGAAAGCGCCTCCATAAGGGTCATCCATTCGGTGATGGAGACCGGCACCTTCCTGTTCTTCAGAGCATAGAAGAAGTCGGTGAACATGCCTACTTCCGTCTGACAACAAAGCTATCGCCCACCCTGGTCATGTAGGTGTCCACAAGGTGGTTAACGTCCTGTTCCTTTTTCAACAGGGCGCTCACGAGAGGGATCTCGGAAGATATCTTGTCTTGCGGTATGCCTGCCGCCACGAGGGCGCGGATCCAGTCTATCAACTCGCTGGTCGAGGGCTTCTTTCTGAATTCATCGATCTCCCTGAGCGAGTAAAAGGTCTTCAGGGCCTCCTTGAGAAGATTGTCCTTGATATCAGGATAGTGGACTTTGACAATCTGCTCCATCAACTCATGGTTGGGGAATTCAATATAGTGGAATATACAGCGCCGCAGGAAAGCGTCGGGAAGCTCCTTCTCGGCGTTGCTGGTGATAACCGTAATCGGCCGGTGGACGGCGGAGACGGTCTCATTGGTCTCCGGGATATAGAAACTCATCTCATCCAGTTCGTTGAGGAGGTCATTGGGGAACTCGATATCCGCCTTGTCTACCTCGTCGATGAGCAACACGACCTGTTCGGGAGAAGCGAAGGCCTGCCCCAGCTTACCCAGCTTGATGTATTGTTTGATGTTTGAAACATTCTTATCGCCGAAGCGGCTATCGTTAAGCCTTTGCACCGTGTCGTAAACGTATAGCCCTTCCTGGGCCTTGGTCGTCGATTTTATGTTCCACGAGATCAGCTTTTTGCCCAGCCCTTTGGCTATGCTGTGAGACAACTGGGTCTTCCCTGTCCCCGGCTCTCCCCTGATCAATAGCGGCCTTCCCAGAGCAATACTTACATTGACTGCGTTTCTTAATGGCCCGGAGGTAACATAACTTGATGAACCCTTGAATTGGTCGAAATCACAGGTATTCACTATTGGATTGACTCCTTCTGAGTTGTTTTGCGGAAGAGTGTTCGACCCGACTTTGCTTTGACGCGGGCGACTGCCGAAGTCGTTAAAATTCTGCAACCTGTTTATTATACATATGACTGGAGCTTGAAGCAAACCAAAATGCAATACTCAACCGCGTGTTTATTGTCACCCTGAGTCCCGACTTGCCGGAGCGAATCCCGACCGGTCGGGATGGGGTAGGGCGGTCCCCTCCTCTTTCCCCAGATGTTTCGCTTCGCTCAACATGACAGGTGGTTACGGATTCCCGTAATACAAAGACCCAGCAATACTCAACCGCGTCGTAGCACTATGTCATGGATGGGATGGTACGCATGGAACGGCAGCCCACCTTACGACTGGAACCAGCCTTCATCGGCGTAGCGGCCTCGCTGGTCGGTTCGGTCGCGGGTAGCTATCTTTCCGCAGTCCCTTCGCCGGGAAAGTGGCAGTTGTTCGCCGCGGGCCCGAAGGGTTGAACGGGGTCTTGGTTTGGGGGTCTTGCGGCTTACGGCAGTCGGTTGAACCACAACAGCGATAGCGCGCCGGCCACCAGGAGGAGCACGGCTGCTACTCCGGTGAAGCCGGCGGTCAGTTCGGTCTTCTCTGCCTGGAAGACCAGGCGTGTGCTCAGGTTCTGGTAGATATTGCTCAGGTCGGTCTCGCTTTCCGCCTTGAAGTAGGTACCGTCCGTCCTGTCAGCAATTCGTTTCAGGGTCTCCTCGTCCAGCCGCACGCGCACCGCCCTGCCTTCGACTCTGAGCACCGTCCCCTCGGGCTGTCCCACGCCCACGGTGTAAACGCGCACGCCGCGATTTACCGCCAGGTCGACGACTTCCAGCGGAGGCGGCCCCACGTTGCTCTGGCCGTCGCTCAGCAACACGATGATCGCCGGGGCGTAGACGCCTCGGGGAAGAGGAGTCGGTGTGGGCGTCGGCGTGGATAGCGCCAGCGGGTCACGTGGGGTTGGCGTGGGCTTCTGTCTGGGCTCTTCGAAGATGGCATCCAGCGACGCTACTATGCCGCGTCCTATGGCGGTGCCGCGCTGTGGGGCAAGGCGGTTGATCGCTGCCAGCACGGCCTCTCGGTCCGTAGTCGGAGCCTGAACAATCGCTGCGTTGTCGCTGAACGACACGATCCCAATACGGACGTTATTGGGCTGCTTTTCGACGAATGCCCTCGCCGCTGATTTTGCCGCTTCCATTCGATTCGGCCTGAGGTCTTCCGCCCGCATGCTGCCTGAGACGTCCAGCGTCACTACTATGGTGCCCTGATGCGACGGCAGCATGACGGTGGCCGCCGGGCGGGCCAGCGCCACTAGCATCACTGTCAGCCCAACGAGGAACAGGATCGGCGGTATATGGCGGCGGAGGCCGGGGCCCTGGCCCAGGGCGTCCTTGACCAGGGAGAGGCTGGAGTACCGCAGCGCGTATTTTTTTCGCCGCCGCTGTATGAGCAGGTAGGCAATAACGAGGACCGGTACTATCCCCAGCAGCCACAACATGTTAGTCCATAGGAACGACATACCACACTCCAGTCACGTACTCAACCCGTCGGATTGGCGATGCTCACCTGGGGACCCCGGGTATTCAATCTGGCGAACGATGCCGGCGCCTTTTTCAGTTGCCTGCGCAGCGTCGCAAACCGCACGATAGATTTCACCAGGTCGTCTTCTGTGGACAGTTCCAGCACGTCCACGCCAACACGGTGAAAGGCTACCTCCAACTGGTACTCCCGCCGCCGCGCCGCTTCTGCGAATCTCTTCCGGAACCCCCTGTCGTGGGTATCGATGAAAAGCTGTTCCCCGGTCTCGGAGTCTTCCATGATAACGGTCCCGATGTCCGGCAATTCCGCCTCGCGCGGGTCGTACAGGCGGACCGCCAGGACCTCGTGCCGCTGAGTGAGCATGCCCAGCGGTTTGGTCCAGCCCGGGGTGCTGATGAAATCGGAGATGATGAAGATCAGGGAGCGCCGCCGTATTGAACGCAGAGCGGTCTCGATGAGTCCGGTAAGATTGGTCTGCGGCGAGTGTTTGAGATGCGGTTGGTACAGCAGACCGTTAATGAGCCGCAAGACCTGGGGTTTGCCGCCCTGCGGGGGGACCACGCGCTCCACTTTGCCGCTATAGAGAATCGCTCCAACGCGATTGCCATGCCGGGTAAGCAAACGAGCGAGCACGGTGACGAAATCGACCAGCAGGTTGCGTTTGAGAGTTCGCACCGTCCCGAAGTCCACCGATGGACTCAGGTCCAGCAGGAACCACGCAGTCACCTCCCGGTCCTCGACGTATTGCCGTACGTACGGTGTTTGCATCCGTGCGGTGACATTCCAGTCGATGTAGCGGATGTCGTCGGTGATCTGGTACTCCCGCAGGTCGGCCAGGTCGAGGCCGAAACCGCGGAAGAGGGTCCGGTAGTCGCCTTGCAGGAGTCCGTCCAGCCGGCGGACCACCGTCCAATCGAGGCGCTGGAGGACTTTCTCAGGATTCTGCATTGACCGCGGCATGGGTCTGCAACGGCCTGGCCGGGACCGGAATAGCTTCCAGTACCCGCTGCAGAATGTCGTCGCTATCGACGCCGTCAGACATGGCCTCGTACGAAAGGACGAGACGGTGTCGCATCACGTCCAGGGCCATATCTGTGACATCCTGCGGCACAGCGTAGCTGCGGCCGCGCACAAAAGCCAGGGCCCGGGCGCTGAGGATCAGGTTGATGGAGGCCCGTGGGCTGCTGCCGTACATGATGTACTTGCTGATATCGGGGATGCCGAACTTGTCGGGCTGGCGGGTGGCCGTTGCAAGGCGCACCGCGTACTCCACCAGCGACGGGTCGACGTAGACCTTCTCCGTTTCGTGACGCAGCTCGATGAGCTGGTCGGTGGTCACGACTGGTTTCACCGGCGTCAGCTTGCCGGTCATGCGGTCCACGATAACCGACTCATCGTGTTCGCTGGGATAGTCCACCAGCACCTTCATCATGAAGCGGTCCACCTGCGCCTCGGGAAGGGGGTACGTACCCTCCGTCTCGATTGGGTTCTGGGTAGCCATTACCAGGAACGGGTCCGGCACCCGGTACGTCTCGCCGCCAATGGTGACCTGGTGTTCCTGCATCACCTCCAGGAGGGCGCTCTGCACCTTGGCGGGGGCGCGGTTGATCTCATCGGCCAGCAACAAGTTGGTGAAGACAGGCCCCAGCGAGGTGCTGAACTCGCAGGTCTTCTGATTGAAGATGCGGGTACCGACGAGGTCGGCTGGCACCAGGTCGGGCGTGAACTGGATGCGCTTGAAGCTGCCGTGGACGGCTTCCGCCAGCGTCTTGATGGTCAGGGTCTTAGCGAGTCCGGGCACGCCTTCCACCAGCAGATGCCCCTGCGACAGGATGGCGACAAGTACCCGCTCAAGCAGGTGGTCCTGTCCCACAATGACCTTCTTGATCTCGTACAGTACCTGCTCCATAAGCGGAGCTTCTTCAGGCCTTTTCAGTATCTCTTCAACCATTTGTCCTCCCCACCAGCATTGACCAAGTAGACCGAATTCCTCTTTCCTTTCGGCGGCTGTGGGCCACAAGAGGGGTGGAGTAGTGTCCCTCTCGCCCCTCACGGGAGAGAGCTGGAGAGAGGGGGTTATCCATCTTTGTCGCGATTCCCACACGAATCAATATGGCGGCGATCCCGCCGCGGCCGCCGCTGTCTCGATGGTCACTGCAAAACCAATGCCAATGAATACCTCGTGGTCAGTGGGGTTCAGCAACGCGGTGACGATGCCGACCACCTCTCCGTCGCGATTGAGCAGCGGTCCGCCCGAATTGCCCGGATTGACCGCGGCATCGAACTGGATCAGGTTTATCAGGGTGTCGCCGGTCTTGGGAGACTTGTAGGCCCGTCCCAGACCGGAGACGACCCCGTCCGATAGTGAATCGCTGATGCCGAAGGGGTTCCCCACGGCGATGACCTCATCGCCGACGCGCAGCCCGCCGGCGCCGGCCAGGACTGCCGGGGTCAGGTCGTCGGGGATTTCAGCGGCGCGCAACACGGCAAGGTCGTTTTCCGGCTGCCTCACGATGATAACGGCATGTGACTCGGTCCCGTCGGCGAAGAGAACCTGGACTTCCACGGCATCCTTGACGACGTGCAGATTGGTCAAAATGACTCCGGAATCGTCGATCACCACGCCGGCGCCCAGCGATCCTTCGACCTTTCCTCCGTTCTTTTGAATGAGGGCGCGGACACGTACGAGCGACGGGCGGATGACTTCGTACGCCTGCGATGCATATGAAGGCTCAGGCGTCCTCGACTTCAGGGCGTGCTCCACCGCAGCGTTGATATCGCGCTGCGTCAGACGCTGCGGGGGCGGTCTGGTGGCGTCGTAGACCCACACCGCTGCCACAGCGATGACAATCCCAGCGCCGAGTAGCAGGAGGGGCTGGAAGCGCTTGTACAAGCGACCGAGGCGTTGTCGCAGGGCTTCCAGCCCGGTAGGCGGAGGCTTGGGCTCCGGCCCGGGCTGCGGGTGGGAAAAGGGAAACGGTCTTTTCGGCGGCATGACGTATCACTCGGTTCCGGGGGCGCTCGGAAACCCCCAAAAGGTTGTTGCTCGGAGGGGGGAGACGGACGGTATTTCCCTTCCTGCTGAGAATACCTGATTTTCTCAATTTCGGGGGACATTGTCAAATTGAGACTGGCGGGGCGGTAGCAACTACTACAAGAAAGCCGTTCAGGCCTTCTTATCCCAGAGGTAGTAGTCCCATTCAGGTATGGCGTCGACCTTGTAGCAACAACGACACCACCCGTAGAATGGGAAGGGAAAGCCGTATTTCTTGCGCAGTTCCAGATAGCCCCGGCCCAGCTCTATGTAGTACTCCAGAGGCGGGGGTGGCTGGCCGGCGAGGGCAGAACCCGGCTCGGCTGCCCACACGTTTGTTCTGGGCAGTACCCCGTGGGCCATCAGATACTCGAAGCCAGCCAGCGTTGACTTCACCGCCGATAGAGAGTCCTTGAATCCCCAGGGCTGGGCCATTTCCACCCCGGCGACGAAGTTGGACTCGATCCTGCCCTTGCCGAAGACATCGACGGCTTCGATCGTCCGTTTCAGACACTCGTCCCACCCTATCAGACTCGCCTTGCCGGGGCAGATGACCTTGAACAGGCGCTCCCCCCATACCTCCAGATTCAGCATGAGGGCCGGGACGCCGGTCTTGTGCAACGTCTTGATCTCATCTTTCGGCTTGGGCTGTATATTGATGTAGCTTGACATCCAATTGCCGTTGATCGACTCGCCAATCGTGTTCAGGTAGTCGCAGTACCATTCCGTCTCGCCCTTTCCGTCCCTTTTACCGATTACTGATCCTGAGGTAAGAGAGAAATGACGAAATCCCGGTTCCCTTTGGGCGGCCTGAAATACCCGGGCAAGCCTCTCCGGTGTTGCGGTTACGACAGCCGTTTTCTCGCTTCCCAGTTTCTTCTGCAAGTTAGCCCCGATGTCGCAAAAGAGACACTGTTCTTTCCGCGTCCAGCGGTCGCAAACGAAGGTCATGAAGCCCAGGAGCGCATCCTTGCCCGTCGGCACGGCGACTGCCTGATACGGCGTTCCGTCTTCGAAGGTCTGGCTTGCCCACCTGGGAGACGGGTCGAAATAGACTTCCTCCACTACGCCCGCTTCGTCGCAAAAAACAAACTTGCCATCTATCCAGTCGATGGCGTAGGGAGACAAGGCGCCGGCCCGCGTTAGTATGGTAGTGTCGTCGCTTTTCAGGCAAAACCAGTTGGGTATCTTCTCCCGGGCTACTACGGTGTGCTCGATGTCCTGCGAGAAGATGAAGTGACCCTTGAAGGGGATGTTCAGTCCCTTGACAGCTTCTTTGGCGGCGCTGGTAAAGTTCACGCCCAGCCGCAGAGCGTCGGTCTTGATGATGACGCTTCTTGGGACATCCCGGTAGGTATTACATAGATGTTCTATGGTCATGGGTGTGGCCTCTCGGTGAATTTGGGTCTACTGATCCTCATATGGACTGTGGGAATGGTGCGTGATATAATGCCAGCAAAGCGAAAGAACGGTTGGGGAAGCGGTAAAGCTGGCACAAACTATGTCTACGTTTGAAGCGGGACCTTACGTTCAGGCGGCGCTGTTTTGTGAGCATCTTCTCGACGAAAAAGACAACGTCAAGTCAGTCATTCGTATTATAGACCGCATTCTGTTTCAGGCTGCCGGTCCCGATGTCCCAGATAAGATGCCCGAGTTTGTAAGAGAGATCGTGGCTGTGCTCATGTTCAAATCGGGGGAGGCACGCGGGCCTGTCCCCATTAAGATTACCCTGACAAGGCCGTCCGGCTTGACAGACAGCGACCACATATGGGAGGGGACGATTCATTTCGAGGGAGGCATAAGGGGCAATAATTTGACGCTTCGAATGCACACTCGCTTTAGTGAAAGCGGACCATATTGGTACAATGTTTATGTGGGAGAGCGGCTGGCTACAAGAATGCCGCTGGAAATTATCTACACAACTATGCGGACGTTGGGACAAAGTCGACCTGAGCAGCGGCCATAGAAGTGCCTCCGGCATTGGTGGAGGCTGTTCCGAACACGGTTTCGAAGGTTGCCCCGCACAGATGTACGACGATGTCTGTAGCGGGCAGAGCAAGATGCAGGCCTTTCACCAACAGAGCGGCCGTTTCTGTAAGCAGTTTGTCGTCAGCGTTGCCGCGCTGAATCTCGCCCAGTGCTGCATCAAGGTCTGCAATAACCAAACGGTCTTGTTCGTTTGGCGACTCCAGAAAATGCAATGAATTTTCAGCAAGCCACTTGGCTAGCGACGGGCTGTCGTGATCCCCGATCATGATTGCCTTCAGCAAATGGATAATCTCAGGGCTAGTGTCCATGAGTCTTTGCTCCCGATAACGGATGGAGAATACGCCTCACTTTGTGGCAGTCGAGGTTGACCGAGAAACCCTCCGGAGTATTTGGAATAGCCTTGACATGGGCGAAAAAGTCCGCGGCGGTTTCGCGGTCGCCGAGATACAACCCAGGTATTTATCCCGCCCTTTTACTCAAATACTCAAGGTGAGATTGCCAAACGGCTGGGTCATCGGCATTGCGCATCGCTGGAGAATGAACTTATCTGACCAGTGGTCATCGCCGGACCCCAAGAGGATCTGGATCAATGATGTGGCAATTTATTGCCGATAAATACGCCAGCTTCCCAAGCGAGAGATGCACTCTGAATACCTCCGATTGTGCCTGAGACTACTCACCCAATCTTAGCTCGATTGTACGCAAGCCCGCAGGCAATGTCAATCACGCTTCAATGCCGTGCACCTTCAACGCCACTATAGCAACGAGAACAAGCCACGTCAATTCATGCGGCCTGAGCCATGTTGCCTGCCTCCCCCTTCACTGCCGCCTGCCCCGCCTTCATCAGCCGCGCCACCTCCACCACCCGCTCCCCCAGGTTGCGCGCCCCGATAAGTCCATACTCATCCTTGAGCACGCCCAGCCTCTCTTTGGGGTTGAAAGTCCCGCTGCCGTGCTCGCTGGACAGGCCCACCGCCCCCGCCGGCGCCCCCAGCCCGATATGTGGGGCCACCGGGATGATGCCGTTCACCAGGTAGGCGGTCACAATGGTCAGCAGGGCCTCTTCGCCGCCCAGGTGCCGGTACCAGCTCACCGCCAGCGCCCCGCCCACCTTGTTGATCATCTTGCCCTTGTAGTAGTTGCCGTGGGCGAAGATGCGACACCTATCGAGGAAGTTGGCCAGGTAGCCCGAAAGGCGCGTCGTATAGACGGGTGTGCATAGTAGCAGGCCGTCGGCCTCCAGCAGCTTGGGGTAAAGCTCCAGCATCTCGTCCGACTGGTTACAGAACTTGCCCTCGGACTGCTTGGCGACGCACCAGTTGCAGTGCTTGCACTCCCGGATCTCTTTGCCTGCCAGGGAAACGAGCTCGGTGGTGACGCTGCCGCAGGTCTCGGCGGCCTTGAGGGCCTCAGCCAGAAATGCCTCGGCGTTGCCTTTCTTTACGGGGCTGCCGACGATGCCCAGGATTTTGATGTCCATCAAGACTAACTCCTTCGGGTTCCTTCCCTCTTTGCGCTTTTCACATCGTGCGGGAGGCCATGAATCCCGAGTTTGAGGGAATCGTGGCTGAAGTCTATACTGCCTCGTATTTCACGGGCAACATGCTTTCCAGGTCCAAACGCTTGGAAGCGCAAAGGATTTCGATTCCTACAACCTTGTCATCCTTCCCAACGTCCAGCACGATGTCCTCGGAGACCGGCCTGTTGGTCACCGGCTGTCTGCGTTCATCAAGGCGAGGGTAAAGCAAGTCTGTCTTAGCGTTGTACTCAATGAGCATCTACCCACCCCACTTTCCGTAGAAGACGTACGCCGTCACGGTTATGATAGCACTCTCGTGCAGCGACCGGCGGATTTCCCATTCATGGCTCTTACCCTCCGGCGCCCTCTCCCGCCAAAATCGGGAGAGGGAGGGGAAAGAACCAGGGGACACCCCTGGAACCCCGTCAGGGAAGTGTCCCTGAACCCTCGTTGGTGTGCTTCTTGGCTTCGTCCCACAGGGCGTTCAGCTCGTCAAAGGAAAGCTGGTTGAGGGCCTGGCCGCGTTCTCTGACTACCTTTTCCATGTGCTCGAAGCGGCGGCGGAAGCGCTCGTTGGCCTGGCGCAGGGCAGTCTCCGAATCTACACCCTGCCGGCGGGCGATATTCACCAGGACGAACAGCAGGTCGCCGAACTCCCACTCCTTGGCTTCCTGCCCCTCGGCCTCTTTGAACTCGCCGATCTCCTCCACCAGCTTGTCGATGATGTCCTCCGGCGCTTTCCAGTCGAAGCCGACGCGGGCCGCCCGCTCCTGTATCTCCTGGCTGTAAGACAGCGCCGGCATGGAGCGGGGCACGTTGGTCAGGATAGGTGTGCCCGGGACGCGCTCACCCTTCTTGATGGCCTCCCAGTTGTGCAGCACCTCCTCAGCCGTTTTGAGTTTGGCATCGCCGAAGACGTGGGGGTGGCGGCGGATGAGCTTGGTGTTTATGCTCCGCAGCACATCCTCTAGCTCGAACTCGCCGGCCTCCGAGGCGATCTGGGCGTGCAACATGATCTGCATCAGCAGGTCGCCCAGCTCCCCGGATAGCTTCTGCGGTTCAGCTTCATCCAGGGCCTCCAGGACCTCGTAGCACTCCTGAAGAAGGTTCTCTTTGAGAGTGGCGTGGGTCTGCTCGCGGTCCCACGGGCAGCCGTTGGGGGCGCGCAGGCGGGCGATGATGTCGCGGAGGGTATCGAACCGGTCCAGAGACTCCGGGCCAGGGGCCCTTTCAGGCTGGCGGCCGCGGGCCTGAGAAGCTGGGTCAGCCATCTAAACGGACACCAGCCCCGGGATGTGTTCCAGGGGGCGCACCAGCTTCATGGACAGGGCTCCCGGTTTGCACTTTAATACGCACAGGCCGCACCCCCAGCACTTGTCCGGGTTTACTGTGGCCACGGGCTTGTTGCGGCCCGGCCCGCCTCCGGTTGGCTGGACCTCAATGGCATCGAAGAGACAACGCTCAACGCATACCGGGCAATCCCCGGTGCATTTCGCCGTGTCCACGACCGATTGGAAACGGCTCTTGGCCAGGCGCTGGCCCACCGATATGCCGTGCTGGGTGAGCGGGGCCCAGGTTATGCAGCAATCGTTGCAGCAACAGCACATGAACCGGGCGTGCATGAAACCGGAGTTCATCCACGTGTGCACCTGTCCCTCGTCTTCGGCCTTGTCAACGAGGGCCATTGCCTCATCGGCAGTGAGGAGGCGGGCGATGCCCTGGGTCACGAAGATGTCGGCCATCTGGTCGAACATGAAGCAGGTATCGAGGGCGCCGTGGCATTTCTGGACCACCACGCGGCACGGGCAGTCCACCAGGCCGATGGTCCTGGCAGCTTTGATCAGCTCCCGGACATCCTCGCACGGCTGCAATTCAGAGAAATGGGCCACGGTGGGGTACGCAGGGACGACGCGCTCCTCGGGCGTGGGCTTGGTCTGGTAGGTCTCCGCTATCCGGGGGTACCAGTCGTTGTTGAAGTCATTCCACAGCTTGATGGCTTGCTTGCCTTCCGGGGCGCCGGGTTTGTAGGCGCATACCGTGTAAAAGAGAAGGTCGGGCATGCTCCAGAACTTGAATACAGGCGGCTGGGATCCCTCTTTGGGGTACAGGATGGCGCGACCGACAAGGTCGTCCAGCGCCGGAGCGATCTCAGTGAGGGAAAGGCCGACTTTCTGGGCCAATTCTTCGGCGGTGGCGGGCGTCTCCACAGCCAGGCGCGCCTGGAGGGGGGTGAGGATGAACTCCAACAGCCGGCGGTAGCTGGCTGAATCGGGGTATTTGTGGCGCGTGGCTATGATCGAATAGGCGTCCATAGGAAACTGCTTCTTTCTATACGGGTACCGCGCCGGGGATGTACGCGGGCGGCCTGACCATTCTCATGGATAGGGCCTTCGGCTCACACTTGATAACGCATAGGCCGCAGCCCCAACATTTTTCCGGGTCGACCTGGGCCTTCAGCTTCTTGGAGCCAGGGGCTTTGACCATCTCGATCGCGTTAAACATGCAGCGGTCGACGCATACCTGGCAACCATCGCACTGAGACTGCTGGACCGTGGCCTCGAAGCGGCTCTTGGCGGCGCGCTTTCCCACAGACACGTCGTTCTGGGTCAGCGGCACCCAGGCCACACAGCAATCATCGCAGCAGTTGCACATGAAGCGGGGCGCTCCGCCGGCGACGTTCGGCCAGATGTGGACCTCCCCCGACTCCTCCACCTCGTCCAATACGGCTACAGCCTGCTGGGGGGTGAGCTTCCGGCCCGAGCCGCGGACGATAGCGTATTCGCCGCCTCGACCCAACTGCAGACAGGTGTCCACAGGTTTGGTGCACTTTTGGGCATGGCGGCGGCAGGGGCAAGGTACCACGGCGATGGGGTCGGCGGACTTGATCAGCTCTCGGACATCGTCGTAGGGCTGCACCCCGGGCACCTTTTCTATGGCTTTGTAGGCGGCGACGACGCGCTCCAGGGGTTGCTCGCGGGCGGCGTAGCTTTTCCCCAGCTCTGGATACCACTCTTTGTTGCAGAACTCGTCCCACAGGGCGAAGAACTTCTTCTCAGCGGCCTTATCGAACCGGGTCATTCCCTGGGTGGCGTCGTGGAACTGCTCGGTGCTGCGGCAGAAGCGGTAGCCCTCTCTGGTCTGGAAGTTCTTGGGGATGATAACGCCTTTAAGGAAAAGCTCCTCCAGGTCGGCCTTCACCTGGGATAGGGGTCTGCCGAGCTTTTGGGACAGCTCCTCCGGGGGCGCCGGCAGCGCCGCCACGAGCTGGGCCTGGGCAGGAGTCATCAGCATCTGCATGATCTGGCGGTAGCGTTGAGATTCCGCGAAGTTGTGACGGGAAGCCAGGTCGGTGTAGGCATCGGGATTGGTAGACATAGTCAAGGTCCCCCCTTCGAACGGGCGATAGGAAATACGCCTTATTATAATTGGCTGGCAGGTTGTTGACAAGTCAGAGGGCGACAGTCAGAGGGCGAACCAAAATCCGCCGCCCGTTGAATCTCTTCAAAGCGAAGATTCTCTCACCTGGTTGGTGCCGCAACTTGGTCCCCGCGCCCGCCTTGAGGCAAATAGATGGCCAACCCACCTCTCCCTTTGGAAAAGGGAGATTGAGAGGGATTTGATGGCGGATTACGGTGAAGACCTATAGTAGACCTCCCTTCCCATGCTGGGAAGGGGCCGAGGGTTAGGCCAATACTTTTCCCTGCAGCTTGCTTTATCTCCCTCTCCTTAGACAACCAACCCAGCTATCAGAAGCGTATTATACTGATTGGAAGCCCGTAGGGTGGGTGAATGTGGCATGTCCATGCCACGCAACCCACCGCCTCCCTAGTGAACGTGGTGGGTCCGCTCGCTATACATGCCTGGCAAGGGTCACCCGCGCTTGGGCCGCTCGCTTGACCCACCCTACGTCTACCGGGGGCAGGGGCTTAGGTAAACGCCTTTGCTGCCCGCAAAACTGGCGCCTGGCGCCGCCCTGGGCGAGCAGCCGCTCGCCCCTACATGGCCTGCTCCACCTTGAAGCACTCCCTATCGAAGTGGCGCATATTGGGGTGTTTTCGCTCCTCTTCCTCTTTCCTGACCGATAGCGTCTGCTCTCTCACCTCGTCTACGGCGATTATCCACACGCCTGCCAGGTCAGAGTCGGGGCCGAACCGCTGCCGGAAGGCCAGGTAGAACTGCTGGAACAGCGGCCCGGTGGTAACATACCTGTGGGGTTTCCCCTTGATCTGAAAGGAGCGGCCATGCCTGCACACCAGCACCGCCACCCTCCTGTCGAACCAGATGCCTCGCACCATGTTGGCGTTGCTCACCGATGACTCCAGGACCTCGCCGTAAGCCAGCGAGCCGTCGTCGAGAAGGGTCAGGCTGTCCTTCGCCACGACGTGTACGTTGCCCTGGTCGTCAGTTGTCGCCAGGACCTTAAAAGCCTTTGGGTCCAGGAGCATTTCTACGGCATCTTTGGGCAGGGCCATTTTTTTCATTGAGACCATGGCGGCGCCTCCTATACCTCTACTTCGGGATAGTCCAGGCGGCTGAGATCGGTGTCCGGGTGGATGGCGCACCTCCGGTAATCGTTGAAGTCCACTCCCAGCCGGTGGGCCTTTCGGATCGCCCTCAAGCCGGAGATAAGCTTTACATAATACTCTAAGGGCGCCGGCTTCTGTTTTTGCTTGTAGAAGACAGATCCCTGCCCCACCCACATGATGGTAGAGCTGGTGGTCACCCCGTGTCTGGCGAAGAATTCGGCGCCCTCCAGGCTGGAGGCCACCGCCTCATCCACAGTCTTGAAGCCGTAGGGCTGGGCCATCTCCGCCCCTCCCACCAACTGGGTGCACACATTGCCCCTGCCAAATACTCCCACAGCAGCGAGGGCGCTCTCTATCCAGTATTGCCTGCCGAACCATTTGGCCTTTCCCGGGCACACCCACTCCCAGACCTTTTCGTCCCACACCTCAATATGGGGTTCGTAGCAGGATGCCCCGGCTTCGGCGAGTCTATTTTGTTGCCCCTCCGGATAGGCGCTGGAAACGAGGCGTACCGGGATGGCCTTGCCGCCGAATGACCTCTTCAGCGTTTCCAGCACCTTTACATACTCATTTACCTCGTTCTCGTAGGGGACTCTGCCTCCGGGGTTGGAGCCGGCGGTGAGCCGTATGCCCGTCCACCGCCCCGGCTCCTGGAGGGCCTCGCTGACCGTTTCGTATATGTCCTCCAACTCCGCCTCGGTCCGGCCCCCTTGATGCCTCGCCCCTTTGTATGTCTCCAACTGGCAGTACTTGCAGGGCAGTTTTCCCCTCCAGAACTGGCAGTCCATGTACACCTGAATGTTCAGGCAGTCGGGAGGCCCGGCCAGGGCGAGGTGGTGCATGGGGGTGCCGCGGCGGGTCTTCTTGCCGTAGAACTGGGGATGGGGCACGAAGAAACACTGCTCCACCGGCGTCTCACCGTCCACGAGCATCAGTTTGTCGTCCATAACGTCTATGGTATAGGGCTGACCATATCGGAGGATGGCCATGCCCCGGGAGGACTCCAGCCCGCAGACCCAGGTGCCATCGCGGAACACCGCCCCGGCGAGACGCTTCCTGGTGAAGCGCTTGCCGTGCTCGTAGATCTCCTCCTCGAACACGGCATTGGATTCTCTGGCGCGCTGAAAGGCGCCGTCCGTGACCTTAACGCCGCGTATGGCAGCGTCGATCTTGATAAGGATGAACCTGGGAACCTCAGGGTATTTCCGGGCAACCTCACTCAGGGTAAGTTCGACTTCGGACTGGACCACCGGCGTCTCCTCTCCGGGCTGGCTCTAGGCAAGCCTGACTGATAGGCTTGATTTTACGCCGCGGCTGGTGGGATGGCAAGTGGGCCCGCCGGCTCGAATCAAGGCTGTATTCGCACTGGATGATGTGCTACTATGTGGGTAGCAGTAGAAATCAAGAGGCTACTGCCGGAGCTGCTCGGACGAGGAGATGACACTTGAGGATCGCGCAGACCGTCGCCCTTGTCATCTTCATCATAGGTATTCCCCTCCTGGTCTTCTCCTCCGCCGTCCGCTTTGTGGTCAACGATCTGCGCCTCTATCACAACGGCTTTCTCAAGTATGATATCCCGTCGGTTACCGGCATCGAGATCAACGAACTGGACCGCGCCGCCAGGGAACTGGTCCAGTATTTCAACTCGGATGATGACTTCGTACGCATCGTGCTGAAATCGGGCGTATCCCTGTACAACGAGAAAGAGATAGTCCACCTCAAGGACGTAAAGGATCTCATCCAGTTCGATTACCGGTTGCAGTGGATTGCGCTGGCGTACGTTGCTGGATATGCGGCGTTGGCGCTTGCCTTGCGGCGGAAGCGGGCCCTCGCTGGACTGGGGCGGGCGATGACGTATGGCGGCGGACTGACGTTAGCCCTGATGGGGATGCTCGGCGTGGCGATGGTGGTGGCGTTCGACCGGGTCTTTATCGCCTTCCACCTTATTGGGTTCAGCAACATGCTGTGGGTGCTCGATCCGGCCACCGACAGACTTATTCAGATGTTCCCCGAGGGCTTTTTCTTTGACGCGGCCCTTTACCTGGCAGGGGTGACGCTTGGTGGTGCATTGGGGGTAGGTGTGGTGGGCTGGGGCTTGAAGCGGCTGCAGCGGCATGCCCCGATAAAGGAAAAGGGGACCGCCCAATAATGGCGCCGTCCCCTTTCCCTTGCATTGTGAGCCGTTACTTTGTTTTGGACAAGGACCAGACGGTCTTGAGGGCTACGATCACCGCGCCCGGGGCTACGAAATTGGATACGTAGTCCAGGATCCCCTCAAACCGGGCGCCGAGCTTAATCACCTGGCCTGTCAGTACGTCCACAGCGCCGAAGTTCGCGGTGCCCGCGGCAATCAGGGCTATTGCGGCCACCAGATACGGTACTGTCTCCTTCTCTGTGATGTTGATTATCCCTACGATTATGCCCAGGACCACCAGCGCCAGGGCCATTGCCCCCACGCCCGGGATGAACGCTCCGCCCAAAACGGCGATTATGACGCCGGCGATGAAGGCCCACTCGCCTACTTTCTGCAAGCTCATGCGGTTGTCACCTCCTTTCTCCGGAGGATGAATCTCCAGGCCGAATCTGAGATTAGCACCAGTGGGAGGTTAAGTCAAGGATGGCCGAGGAAAGCCAGGAGGCGTTCAGGGGAATTGGTGCGCAAATTCCAGCCAAGCATGCTTTCAATACTTCGCCAGGGCTGTATGAGGCTATTTCACAAGCGCCCTACGTCACGTGCTGCTATCAGTGCGGCAGGTGGGCGGAGGCGGCCGAGGATGGCTGGTGGGGCAAGAACTGTTTACATAACGTTGGCGCGAGCTGTTGAAGCACGGAGGCCACCGAGCCGATCGACACATGGCTGAGGAATGGGGTTATCGATACAAAGTCCTGCTTCAGCGCCCACCGGTCCGTGCCCGGCTCGGCCTCCAGCGATGGCTTCTGGTGGACTATCCAGTAGTACCGCCTCTTGCCGTCGTAGCCCTCATGGACGGCGTCGGTGCTCTTCTTGAAAGATAGCCGGGTGATTTCGACGCCCTTGGTCTGTTCCAGGGGCAGGTTGGGCAGATTAACATTGAGGAGAACAGGCTGCGGCAAGGCGATGTCGCTGCCACCCGTAGCCAGCATGTGCTCCGCGAGCAGCCTCGTCAACAGGGCGGCGGGTAGAAATAGGGGTTCTTTCCAGGAGCCGACGGAGACTGCCAGGGACGACAGTCCGCAGAGGAAGCCTTGCAGGGCGGCGCCCACGGTGCCGGAAATATAGGCATCGCTGCCCAGGTTGGCGCCCTCGTTGATGCCGGAGATGACCAGGTCCACCTGGTCCGGGAATAGATAGCGCAAAGCCAGAATCACACTATCGGCTGGCGTGCCCTCCACCGAGTAAGCTGGCACCCCCGAGACCAATGGGGATACCTCCTTGAAGCGCAGGGGCTGATGGAAGGTTACGGCGGTGCCGACCCCACTCTGCTCCCTGTCCGGCGCCACTACCACCACATCTCCCATCTTCTTCATTTCTGTCACCACTGCCCACAGGCCGGGGCAGTAGACGCCGTCATCGTTAGTGACCAGGGTCTTCAAGTGGGCTGACCTCCTGGCTAAGTCTATCACAAGTGCAACCGTGGGCACAACGAAAGCGACAAACTACCAACCTTAATCCGCCATCAAAATCCCTCTCAATCTCCCTTTGCCAAAGGGAGGCCGACACTTCGGCCCCAAAGGTGAGTGTAGCACCAAGCTGGTGAAATAACTTTCGATTTGAGTAGATTGGAGAGGTGGCGGATCTTGGCCAACACAACCTGTTGACACCGCTCAAAGGTGGATGATAGAATAGGCCGTCTTTCACCCGAAGTATCCCCTAATCCCGCAGGTAATACTCCGAAGGAGGTTAGATGATATTCATTCGCCGGCTTCCCCAGTTCGATTATGTGGCCCCCAGGACGCTGTGGGAGGCCAGCTCTGTTCTGGCCGAGCGCAAGTCTGAGGCGGTCCTGATGGCTGGCGGCACCGACCTGCTGCCCAAGATGAAGAAACGGGAAGCGACCCCCAGGTATCTGGTTTCCCTGAAGAACGTCCCGGGCCTGGCCTACATAAAAGAAGACAAGGGCGCCCTGAAGATAGGCCCCATGGCCACCATCCACGACGTGGAGAGTTCCCCGGTGATCGCCGGAAAGTATGCTATCCTCAGAGACACCAGCCTTGTCTTCGCCTCGGCCCAGATAAGGAACCTGGCTACGGTGACCGGCAACCTGTGCAACGCCGCGCCGTCGGCGGACATGGCATCGCCGTTGATTGCCCTGGGGGCCACCCTGAGCCTCAGCGGCCCGCAGGGCGGCAGGACAATTCCCCTGGAGAAGTTCTTTACCGGTCCGTTCACCAACAGCCTGGGGGAAGGGGAGCTGGTGGCGGAAATTCAGGCGCCCCAACCTCAGCCCCACACCGGCGGGGTGTATATCAAACACTCCATACGCAACGCCATGGACCATGCCATAGTGGGCGTGGCGGTGGTGCTCACGCTGGATGGCAGCGACGTCTGTAAAGACGTGAGGATAGCCCTGGGGGCCTGCGCCCCGACCCCTGTCCGGGCCGCCGAGGCCGAAAAGGCGCTAAAGGGCAACAAGCTGACCAAAGCAGCCATCGACAAAGCGGCCAAAGCTGCGGTCTCGGCTGCCCAGCCGCGGTCCGACCCGGAATACAAGCGAGAGATGGTGCAGGTGCTCACCGCCCGGGCGTTGAACCAGGCGTGGCAGATAGCGCGCTAGCGTCCCTTGCCCCCTTTAGTAAAGGGGGTGCTCCGATGCGCAGCGCGTCGGAGCGAGGGATTCCGTTTTCGAATAAAGGAGATCAATGAAGCAGATAATAAACCTGAAAGTGAATGGCGTCGCCCACCAGGTGGAGACAGACACCCGGCGGACGTTGCTGGAGGTTATCAGGGAGCACCTGGGGCTGATGGGCACCAAGAAAGGGTGCGACGAGGGCGATTGCGGCGCCTGCACCGTGTTGCTGGACGGCAAGCCGGTGAACTCCTGCCTGGTGCTGGCCATCGAGGCCCAGGACAAGCCCATCACCACGATAGAGGGGCTGGCCTCCAACGGGAAGCTGGACCCCATTCAGGAGGCATTCGTGGCCAACGGGGCCTTCCAGTGCGGCTTCTGCACGCCGGGCATGGTCATGGCGGCCAAAGGTCTTCTCAACGAGAACCCCCACCCCACGCAGGAAGAGGCGACCCGGGCCATAGCCGGCAACCTGTGCCGGTGCACGGGTTATCTGCGGTTCGTGGAAGGTATTCAGCAGGCGGCGAAAGCCAAAGTCTGAGTCCGGCTCAAGGGCGCACAATTATGCTGAGAACGCCATGCCAGGTTGGCGCAGTGGTCCTGGCGGCCGGCCAGTCGAAGCGTATGGGTGTGCTGAAGCAGACTCTCCCCTGGGACGGCAAGACGATCATCGAACACGTTGTTGATTGCGTGATCGATTCGGGCATCAGCGAGGTAGTGGTAGTTGTCGGGCACCGGGGCGAAGAGGTCTCTGAACGCCTGGCGGGCAGGCCCGTCAAGATTGTCACCAACCCGGATTACGAAAGGGGCATCAGTTCCTCGCTTGTTCGCGGCATCGGAGCGCTCCATGCGGAATGCCGGGGCATCATGGTCGTCCTAGGCGACCAGCCCATCCTGGAAGCGGGGACTTTGCGCAGTCTTGTGGAAGCGTTCCGCAGGCGCCCTGCGATTATCGTCCCGGTGTATAAGGGACAGCAGGGCCACCCGGTGATATTCCCCGTCAGCTATGTCAGTGAGATGATGGCGCTAACCGGCGATAAGGGCGCCAGATCCATCATAGACGCCCATTCCGATGACGTGGCGCCCATCGAGGTGGAAACCGACAGCGTCGTTAGAGATGTGGATAACCCTGACGACTACGACTCTCTCCGTACCCGCCATTCTCTCAACAGATATTGACTGCGGCCCGTGGCGGACCCCTTATTCCTCTCGCGTTGGTTCCCCACGGTCTCACGAGGCATCTGTCAAGCACGTGTCTTGTCTATAAGGAGCTGCGTTGATAAGAAAGGTTGAAGTCCAAGAAGCGGTCGGGATGCGGCTAGCCCACGACATAACCAAGATCGTCCCGGGCGGATTCAAAGGGCCGGTATTCCGCAGAGGTCACATTATCCGGGAAGAGGATATCCCGGAACTCCTGCAGGTGGGCAAGGAGCACCTATTTGTGCTTCAACTGGAACCCGGTGAGGTACACGAGGAGGAGGCAGCGGTACGCATCGCCCGGGCTATTGGCGGCCGCGGGCTCGCCTCCACTGCGCCTAAAGAGGGCCGTGTGGACCTCAAAACACAGTACAGGGGCCTGCTAAAGATCAACGTTACTTTGTTGGAACAGCTAAATAGCCGCGAGGATATCATCATTTCTACTGTCCACACTAATACCCTCTACGATGCAGGGACCACCGTTGCCGCCACCCGCATTATTCCGTTGTTCATCACAGATCTCCGCCTTCAGGAGGTGGAGGCCCTTACAGAA
Organism: Chloroflexota bacterium; assembly: GCA_016210545.1. Lineage (GTDB taxonomy): Bacteria > Chloroflexota > Dehalococcoidia > JACVQG01 > JACVQG01 > JACVQG01. Next base: position 7,800 of record JACQTY010000209.1, on the reverse strand, counting down.
GCCCATGGCAAGGTGTTGCAGCTTCTGCCTATCCCCGCCAGGAAAATCGGTATTGTTATCACCGGGAGCGAAGTCTATAAAGGCCGCATCGAGGACCGGTTCGGCGAGATCGTTCAGAAGAAGGTGGAGGAGCTGGGATCTACGGTATTGCGCCGGGTGTTGGTCCCTGACGACGTCGATGCCATTGCCAGCGCGATAGCCAGCCTGAAAGCCGAACGTTGCGACGTGATTGTGGCCTGCGGCGGCATGTCGGTGGACCCGGACGATGTCACCAGGGAAGGCATCGCCAGGACAGGGGCAACCATTGTGCGTTACGGTGCGCCGGTCCTGCCGGGATCGATGTTCCTGTACGCGCTGTTGGATGGTGTGGCTATCCTGGGTGCGCCGGCGTGCGTACTGCACGACCCGACAACAACGTTCGATCTCATGTTGCCGCGGGTGCTGCTCGGTGAAAGGCTAACCTCAGCCGACATCGGCAAGCTAGGTCACGGCGGCCTCTGCCTGCACTGCCCGGAATGCATCTTTCCTGTTTGCCCCTTCGGCAAAGAGTAGTCAACGCGTCACGGCCCCCCAAATCTACCGTCTGTTCAAGCTTGCCAAAGGAGCAGATCCGTCACCAAGTTGGTGCAACGTTTGGTCTTTGGGGGCAACTTCAGCCTCTCCCTTTGGCAAAGGGAGATTGAGAGGGATTTCCACTCCTGTGGTCTAACAGGTAAATCCCCCTTGCGTCCCCCTTTGCGAAAGGGGAGAGACCAGCAAAGCCCACTTGTTATGATAGACATACGCCACCTTTCGACTGATATTGGCGCCAAAACCATTTGGTGGTGGATTACGGCCCCCCTCCACATCGGGCCTGAGATGGTCCCCTACGGCAAAGAGACGCAGCATCTTCCTTGTTAACAGCGCATGCGCCAAGCTGTGATAGCCACCCACACTCCTGATCGCTCCGATGGGGATTCCCGGCCTCCTCCGCATCTTCATTCCAATTGATGGATAATCGCCTCCGCCTTGCCATCGACGATGGTGAGGATAGCCACTGTGCCCGGCCTCTGGGCGTAGTTGGGCAATGTTGCGCTACCCGGACTGACCAGAAGGATGCTCTTGTAGTAGTCGATCCTTGGAATGTGGTTATGGCCGAAAACCACGATGTCCGTGTCGGCTACGTAAGGCTCATAAGGGGAATCGTTCTTGTACCAGTCATACCTCGACGGGCTTGGGGGTACGTGGGTAAGCCACAGCCGCAGCCCGCCGAGTGTTATCCGGTGGCTTTCCTTGACCCGGGCGTCGTAAACAGTGACGGGGTCATCGTCGCCCCGGGCCGCCAGGACAGGGGCTATCGCCTCCAGTTCATCCAGGACGGAAAACGCGCAGATATCCCCGGCATGGAGTATCAGGTCGACGCCGGCAAATACGTCGGCCAGCCGAGATGGAAGACTGGCCACCTGTTGCGGGATGTGGGTGTCCGATATCAAGCCAATGCGCATGCTACGCACATATTATAGCCGATGGCCGTGGATGTGTATAAGTCCGCCTTTCTGTCGACAGGCTTCTGTGATACAATTTCTTCGGTTGCTCCCCGGGCCGAGGTGGCGGAACCGGCAGACGCGGCGGACTTAAAATCCGCTGACCTTCGGGTCTTGTGGGTTCAAGTCCCACCCTCGGCACCATGCTCCGCCCCCGGCTGTACCTTGCTCCCGACGCCATCGGAGACATGCCCCGGTCAGCCGTTAACAGAGGCCTTCCGTTGCTTGCCCGTGGCCCGGGCGCTCGCCACTGCCGGGAGCGTGAAGAAGAAGGTGGATCCTTTCCCCGGCTCAGATTCAAACCAGATGCGCCCGCCGTGGCGTTCCACAATCTTCTTGCAGATAGCCAGACCGATGCCTCGGCCCACATACTCCGCTTCAGTATGGATGCGAGGGAAGACAGAGAATATTCGTTCGTGATGCTGAGTGGCTATCCCAATGCCGTTGTCGCGCACCGATAGGACCCATTGGGCTTCTTTCTCCTCGGCGGAGACATGTATTCGCGGAGGCGACTCGGAGCGGAACTTGACAGCGTTGCTGAGCAGGTTCTCGAACACGGCGGTAATCTGCTCCATGTCGCCCATCACAACGGGGAGCGGATCGTTGGAGACGATAGCGCCGCTTCCTTCCAGAGTCCCCTTCAGGTTGGCCAGCGCCTGCCCCAGGGCCGTCTCGCACCTCACCTCTGCGAAGGGTTTCCCTGTCGCCCCGTTCCTGGAGTACTCCAGCAGGTCGGCAATAAGATTGTTCATCCTGGACGCGCCGTCAACGATGTACGTGATCAGTTCGGCGCCCTCTTTGTCCAGTTTGTCTCCATACCGCTTTTCCAATAACTGGGAGAGGCTGGTTACCTTGCGCAACGGCTCCCGAAGGTGATGGGAGGCCACGTACACAAACTGCTCCATCTCTTCATAAGAACGCTTCAGCTCCGCCTCTGCGTTCCGATTGGCAGATTGCCGCTGTTTCACCGCCACAGCCATCTCGTCGAACGCTTCGGCGAGTTCCCCCAGTTCATCTGACCTCTCATCCAAACCGGTGCGGGCCCCCAGGTCGCCAGCTTTCACTCGCCTCGTCGCCTCGATCAGCCTGCCGAGCGCGTTCAGCACAGCCTTGCTTATGCTCACCCAGGCCAGCGCCACAGCCAGGACCGTGGCGAGGATCAGAGATAGCACGTTGATTAACAGGTCCCGGTCCGCGCGTGCAAAGGCGATGGACTCGGAGATACCGACGGCCAGGTAGTGGCCCGTCTCGCTGCCACCCAGCGGGACAAAGCCATAGACACGCGGCTCGCCGTCCAGGCCAGGGCTGATGGCTGTGCCCTCACGTTTCTCCGTCAGAATGGTCTTGGCGATGGGAGAGTCCGCTACCGAGCGCCCGATCCAATTCTCCGGCTCTGGATGGCGGGTGAGCACCGTTCCGGCGCCGTCAATGACGAACAAGACGGAACCGGGCGGCATTTGCGGGACAGACAGGAATTTCTCTAGCCATTGCAGGTCAAGACCGACGAAGAGCACCGAACGGACGGCGCCCAGGCTGTCCACAAGGGGGTAGGCGATGGTCACCACTGGCTTCCCCGATATCCGGCCTACAATATAGTCGCCTACAGTGACGCCACGCGTCCGCACCGCACGCTGGAACCATGCGCGGTCTGCCACGTTCAGAGGCGTTTGGGGGGGGATGCCGGCGGCTATTACGTCGCCTCGAGCATCTGACTGGCCAATATTAGCATAGGCGGGACTCTGTTGCATGAGATCAGCGAAAAGCACCTGAGACTCGGCCGGGTGAATCTCTTTCACGGCGGGAACTTGCGACAGCGTGGCCAGAAGCTGCCCCGCCGTTGCCAGTAGCTCTTGATAGCTTTTGGCGGTGAGCTGGGCCACTCCCAGCACTTCTGTTTCCGCCGCCTCCGCTTCCCCAAGTCTCTCATGTACACCGCGGTACACCATAGCGCCGAGGGCGGGAAGGATCGCCACCAACACCACTATGATCAGTCGAAAGCGTAAACTATGTACAAAGCGCATCTAGGATCCTGCTTTTCCAGGTAACGCGTGCCAGCGCGACGTCCCTTGCTTCCCCAGAACTTCATAGTATTGTAGCACACGCGTCACCGCCTCATGGAAAAGCGAGTCAATAGAATTGCCCGGGCGTTTTGTCGTTGTGACGGGCAGGGGTCACAATTGGAGGCGTCCCCCACGCCCGGTTGCACAGGGGCGCCATGAAGGATGAAAACCCCGTTCCGGCCTCCGACCCAGTATCCAGGGGCGGGGGTGGCACGCGATTCTCCCGATGAATCGGGACTTTCGCCGGAATGGGGAAAGGGCTATTTTCGAGGGAACCGTCTATGCCCGCTTGCGCCGGGCGCCGCGAAGGATGAAAATGGGCTTCTATGCCACGTGGAGCGCAGGGCAGGCGCCATCCTGTCCGAGTAAAACATCGGACTCCGTGCGCGGAGAGCTTGTCGAAAGACCCCGACAGGTCGGGGCCGACGCTTCGATCCCGACAAGCTCCGCCCTGAGCAGACCGAAGGGTCGGGACGCGGCGCTTGCTCGCCCCATTTTCGAGAGGAGACTGCCGACTCCCAAAAGCGCCCTTTTTAAGAAAAGACTATCTTGCCCCCGTAGTAGCCCAGCAATGTGACCACCGGCAACTGAGCGGTCCCCAGCGCGAGGTACGCATAGCTCTGGAACCCTGCGGTAAGAAGTATGTCAGGCTCCAGGATGCGCCAGGCCAAACTGGCCGTGATGGCCGCGAGCAGCAGCCCAGTGTATATCAGCTTCATATCGAACAACGTGTTCCTTTTTCCCGCGTAGGTTACCTTCCACGAAAAAACCCCGGACAGGCCGCCGAAGATGGATGTCGCGAATCCTGCGATGAGCATGTAGAAGGCAGCAATCTCGAAGGATGTTGTACGCGTGAAGAAATAGAGGAAGTTGAAAAGGGGGAAGGCGATAGCGTAGGCCACTGAGAAGTGCACCAGTATGGGGTGAAGATGTAACTTCTCCGCTTTCCGAGCCGCCATTTGTCCAAGCGTCTCTTGCTTCGCCAGCTCACCAACGATACGAAACCCGAGAAGTACCTCTTCTCCGTGGGGAGCGTTTCCCATGTCGCTTGTCAGGTCGACGCCGGCGGAATGCAACCCGGAGTGCACTCCATCGCCCCAAAGAGCGCTGGCCGAGATATCATACACCTTTCCACTGTAAGCGACGTAAGCAGGTCTGCCATCCTTCCCATCAAATTCTTTCAGCTCCTCCAGGGTGAAGGGTCTCTTCTCCCCTGTCTTACGGGCGATGGCGTAGCGAATGGCCCGCGCCAGTTGTTCGCCGGTCACTTTTCCTTTTACCAGGTAGTCTTGGGCTCCGCCTCTTACTGCCCTTACGGCAATGGTCTCGTCGTCGAGGCCCGTCAGCACCACTATTGGAAGCCGGGGGATTGTAGTCTGCACCGAGGAAAATGTATTAAAGCCATGGCTGTCAGGAAGTGTCAGGTCGAGCAGCACCAGGTCAACCGGGCCATCCGCAAGACGTTTCATTCCTTTGGCGAGGTCATCTCTCCATTCCACATCAAACGTGGCGCCTCTGTGCTCAGCCAGCATCTCTCTTATCAGCCTTGCATCGCCGGGATTATCCTCGATGAGCAGTACCTTGACATTCTCCACGTCATTCACCAGGAGGCAGCGTCACGGTTGTCAGCCAGAAGTTGACTGTATCTCTGACAACCACCAGGAAATTGTCCAGGGACAATGGCTTGATGACATACGCGTTGGCGTGGAGACTGTAGCACTTCACGACGTCCTGCTCCGACCTGGAAGCCGTAAACACCACCACCGGTATCTGTTTCAGCTTTGGGTCGCTTTTCACCTCGGCCAGCACCTCCCTGCCGTCCTTCCTGGGCAGGTTGAGGTCCAGAAGCATGAGGTCGGGACGGGTGGCGCCGCCGTACTTGCTGTCGCCGCGGAGGAAGGCGATTGCCTCCACGCCGTCCGTCGTCACGTTCAAATTATGGGGGACCGCGACTTCCTTAAGGGCTTCCTTAGTGAGGAGCACATCGGCGGGGTCGTCCTCAACCAGGAGGATTTCTGCAGGTCTAGTCTTCGCAATCATCTATGCTCACCTAATCTCGCAACGGGGATCGTGAAATAGAATGTGGAGCCCTTGCCCACTTTGGACTCTACCCATAGGCGCCCGCCATGGCACTCGACGATCCTCTTGCAGACCGCCAGACCAACGCCCGTCCCTGGATACTTGTCCCGGGCATGAAGGCGCGAGAAGACCTGGAACAACTGGGGGAAGTCCTCCGCAGCTACGCCGATGCCGTTGTCTCGTACCGAGAAGACCCATTCATTCTCCTTCCTTTCAGCAGAGATGTGGACCCGCGGCGCCTCTTCCCGCCGGAACTTGATGGCGTTGCCGACCAGGTTCTGAAACAAGCGGGCGATCTGAGCTATGTCCGCCATGATGGTAGGCAACGGATCATGCGATACCACGGCCCCGCTCTCCTCGATGGCAACCTTCAGGTTCTTCAGCGCCTCAGCCATAGCAGCCTCGCAGTCCGCCGGCTCAGGCGATTTCCCTCTGGTGCCAACCCGCGAGAACTCCAGCAGGTCTTCGATCATCCTGTTCATTCTGGCTGACCCATCGACTATGAAGTCCATGAACTCCGAGGCATCTTTATCCAGCTTGTCCCTGTGCCGCTTTGCCAGAAGCTGCGTGAAGCTTGTCACCATCCTCAGCGGTTCTCTCAGGTCGTGAGATACGGCGTAGGCAAATTGCTCCAGGTCCTTGTTGGAACGCTCCAGGTCAGCCATCGCCCGGTTTAGTTTATCTTCGGCCTGCTTGCGCCAGGTCAAGTCCCGCAGCCAGGTCTGCACCGCAGGTTTCCCCTTGTGGGTGATAACCGTGGATGCCGCCTCCACGATTATGGGAGTGCCGTCCAGCTTGAGAAGCACCTCTTCGATGAACGGCATCGGTTTCTTTTTCTCCATGACAATCCTGATTCTGGCGGCGGCTAGCTGCCGGTAGTCGGGATGGACGAAGTCCCATATCGATCTCCCTACTAGCTGCTCCGGCGACTCCGCGCCCACGATCTTGACGGTGGTGTCGTTCACGAGGACAATCTTCCCACCACTGTGGACGGCGATGCCGTCGGGAGACATCTCCACCAGAGTCCGGTAGTGTTCCTGGCTTTCACGAAGCGACTCCTCAGCCTGCTTTCTCCAGGTTACGTCACGGAACCACGTTTGTGTAGCGGGCCGCCCCTGATACACAAACGGAGTCGATGCCGCCTCCACGACTATCACGCTCCCGTCCAGGCGCAGGAGCTTTTCTTCTGTCAGAGGCGCCGGCGCGCCAGTTTCGATCATAGTCCTCACCCGTTCCCGCACGATCTCTTTGTATTCCGGGTGGACGAAGTCCAACATGGACCTCCCAGCAAGCTGCTCTTTGGATTCAGCGCCAAAAATCCTGGCGCCAGGGCCGTTAGTAAACAGTATCTTTCCCTCGCTTTGAATGACAACCCCGTCAGGCGCCAGTTCGACCAGCCCGCGATACCGGTCTTCGGTCTCTTTCAGGGCCGCGGTCCGCTCCGCAACTCTCATGTCCAAAGTCTCATTCAGGCTGCGCAGAGCAGCATTCGCCTCTTCGAGCTTGCGTCCCGTCTCCCGGAGGTCCCTGTTGAGGCGTTGTAGTTGCCGATTCTTCCTGCACAGATCGACGAAAACCCCAACCTTTGATTTCAGGATGGCGGGTTCGAAGGGCTTGACCACGTAATCCACCGCCCCGGCGGAATACCCTTTGGCGATGAACTTCTCGTCAGCGCCGACGGCCGTGAGAAAGATGATGGGGATATCCCGCGATTGTTCTCGCTCCTTGATCAATCTGGCAACCTTGAACCCATCGATGACGGGCATGTACACGTCCAACAGGACCAGGGCAAAGTCCTGCTCTTGAATCAAGTCCAAAGCGGCAGCCCCGCTCAGGGCCTTTACAAGGTTGTAGCCCGGGTGAGCCAGGATCGCTTCCAGCAGATCCAGGTTCTCGGGCGTATCATCCACTAATAGAATGTTGACCGTCTCTTCGTCCATCTCATCCCTGCCAAATCGCTCGGCCATCATAAAAGTCTCGCGCGACCACTTAGAATCTATCTCAAAATGTGACCGGAGTGCTACTAAGGTGGTTGCGGTTGCTTTGACCTCTCCCCCTGGCCCCCTCTCCGATTCGGAGAGGGGGTGGCCCGCTAGCGGGCCGAGGGTGAGGTCGGGCCCCGACGGTTCTGTTTTGGC
>JACQTY010000211.1 GCA_016210545.1 Chloroflexota bacterium | reverse complement strand
TGTCGAGCAGATGCACAATTTTTAAATATAAATAGCACACAGGATTGTAATATAAATGAGATATTCTATCGGTATAGACATCGGCGGCACCTTCACCGATGGGGTGGTCATAGACGAAAAAAGCGATATTCACCTTTTCAAGACGCCCACTGTCCCCAATGATCCGGCCACCGGGCTTTTCAACTGCCTGTCCAAGGCGTCTGCCTATTTCGGGCTGACACCCGATGTCTTCCTGGGCCGTGTCCATAAGCTCACCCTGGGCACGACCATAGCTACGAACGCGGTGCTCCAGGGAACAGGAGCGGCCACCGGACTTATCACTACCAGGGGGTTCCGGGACACCCTGCCCATTGCCCGGGTGGGACGCGAATACCTTCCCATCGACATTCAATTTGAACGCTATCCGTGCCCCATACCCCGCCGCATGATCGAGGAGGTCACCGAGAGAGTAGACCGCGACGGGGCAGTGGTCACACCGTTAGACCTGGCCGAACTGGAAGAAGCTGTAGAACGCCTGCTGGCCAAAGGTGCGGAAGCCATTGCTGTATGCTTCCTGTGGAGTTTCCAGAACTCGGACCACGAGCGACAGGCAGCCGAGTGTATTGCCCGCCGCTGGCCCGGCGTCTTTGTTTCCCTTTCCAGCGAGATCGCCCCTATCCTGGGGGAGTACGAACGCACCGCGACGGTGGTCCTGAATAGCCTGCTCGGGCCGTTGCTCAAGAAGCGCCTGGGAGAACTCGGCTCCACTCTGAAGGCGAAGGGGCTGCAAGTCCCTCTCCTTATCATGCAATCGAATGGTGGCCTGACTTCCGCCGGGGACGCCGCCTCTCGCCCGGTCACCCTGCTCAACTCCGGCCCCGTCGGCGGGATAGTGGCCTGCAAGTACCTGAACGAGCTTCTGGGGCGCCACAACATCATCGGCATTGATATGGGCGGCACCAGCCTGGATGTCAGCCTTATCAACAGCGGGGAATATTCGTCTACCCTCGCATCGCGGGTGAATAACAACAATATATACGTCCCCAGCCTGGACGTGCACTCCATAGGCGCTGGTGGGGGGAGTGTGGCCTGGGTCGACATGGGGCGGGTGTTGAAGGTGGGGCCGCAGAGCGCCGGCGCCGACCCCGGGCCGGCTTGCTACGGCCGCGGGGGTGTGTGGCCCACCGTAACCGACGCTGACCTGACGCTGGGCAGGCTGGACCCTGACTACTTTCTGGGGGGCGAGATGCCCCTGGATATGGCCCGGTCTATATCTGCCATAAAGAAAGAGGTAGCCGACCCCCTGGGCATAGACGCCGTCAAGGCGGCCCAGGGGATATGCCAGGTGGTGGACGCGGCCATGGCTGACGCCGTGCGCCTGGTCACCGTCCGCAAGGGGCGGGACCCGCGGGACTACGTCCTGGTAGCTTTTGGGGGAGCGGGCGCCGTCCATGCCGCCGCCATCGCTCGCGAGCTAAGCATCGCAACGGTGATAGTCCCCTGTTTTGCCACCGTCCAGTCGGCCTTCGGCATAGTGTCCTCGGACATTGTCCACTCCTTCGCCCGTTCGGAGATCCTGGGACTGGACAGGCTGGACCAGATCGAGCTCCGCTACGAGGAGATGGAACGGCAGGGCAGGGCTGCCCTGCTCAAGGAAGGGATCGAAGAAGGTTCGGTCTACGTCCAGCGTTATGCGGAGATGCGCTATCGGGGGCAGGACCACGAGATCACGGTAGGCATGCCTGACAAAAAGCTCACCCCTTCGGATATGCCGCAACTGGTGAAGAGTTTCGAGGAGAAGTACCAGTCGCTCTACGGCCCGGGCACCATCTTCAAACAGGCCACGATAGAGGTCGTCACCATCAGGGCCAACGTTGCCGGGGCAACCCGCCGGCCGGCGCTGCGGGAGATGCCCCTGTCTGGCCCGGACCCGTCAGCAGCGCTGGTCAGCCGCAGGTCTGTCTTCTTCCCTGAGACCGGGGATTTCCGGCTGACGCCTGTCTTTCGGGCGGAGTTGCTCAAGCCGGGCAATGTGGTGGAGGGGCCGGCTATCGTACAGTACACGGGGACTACGGTGGTGGTCCCGCCGGGCTGGCAAGCCCTGATGGACAAGTACCAGAACCTTATCATGAAACTCCAAATCCCAAACCCCTTGAGATTTGGTGCTTGAGACTTGGAATCTGGCCGCTAGAAGGTGTCATGGGTAACATAGACCCCGTAACCCTGGAGATAATTCAGAACCGCCTGATCGAGATTGGCCGGGAGGGCGGCTACGCCCTTATCCGGACGGGCGCCTCGCCGGGCATAGTCCATACCAAAGACCTGGGGTTCAACGTCAGTGACGCCGATGGCCGGTCCGTGGTCTATTCCATGTGGATGCCCCGGCACGGGACCACCCTGAGGTTCATGCTGGAATCGACCCGCCGCCGCTTCCCGGACTCGGAGATAGAGCCGGGCGATATGTTCCTTACCAACAACCCCCACGACGGTGCCCTGCACAACCTGGACATAGCGATCATTTCACCCATCCACTACCACGGCGAGCTGATCGCCTGGACGGGGTGCGCCACGCACCATCTGGACATAGGGGCGGTCACGCCCGGCCGGGCGCCCCAGGCCACCGATTGGCGGCAGGAAGGACTTATCTTTCCGCCCATCAAATTTGTGGAGAAGGGCCGGCTGCGGGAAGACCTCTTTGAGTTCTTCCTCACCAATGTCCGGGCGCCCCAGTACCAGGGCCTGGACCTCAAGGGGCAGATTGCGGCCAACAACGTGGGCCGGGAACGCCTGCTGCAGATTGTGGAACGGTATGGCGTGGACACCCTGAAGGCGTGTTTCAATGACATGATCGCCATCTCCGAGGCCAAGACCAGGGAGCGCATCCGCCAACTGCGCCCCGGCAGGTACGAAGCTACCCAGTACATGCAGTACGATAAGATGTATGCCATGAAGTGCGCGGTAGTGGTGGACGGGGACACGCTGACCTTCGATTTCACGGGCACGGAGCCTCAGTCCCTGTACATGGTGAACTCGGCGGCGCCGTGCACCATCGCCAACGTACACAACCTGTTCATATGCATGCTGGTCCCCGACCTGGTCATCAACGAAGGCTGCTTCCGCCCCTTGAAGTTCATCCTTCCCGAGAAGACGGTGCTGAGCTGCCTGGCCCCCGCCCCCTGCGGCGCTGCCTCCACCGCCGGGTCGCATAAGGCGGCCAGCGTGGCGCTGGAGGCGTTGAGCCGGGCAGTGCTGGCCTCAGAACAAAGCTGGAGGGCTAACGCATCCTGGGGCATGGGCACCCTCGACCTGACATTCACCGGGACGGACGACAGGGGGATGCCCTTCTTTACCAGGGCGCAGATGGGGGCGCGTGGCGGCGGCGCCAGGTCCGGCAAAGACGGGGCCGACGCCGGAGGCGTCGTCCACTCCACCAATCAGTCCATCGCCAACATAGAGACGATGGAGCGCCGCAACCCGGTCCTGTACCTGTACCATCGATACCGGCAAGACTCAGGAGGCGCCGGAAGGTACCGGGGAGGCAATTCCACCGAGGCGGCGGTCAAGCTGCACGGGGCCAGGGAAGCGCAGGCCATCATCTGGTACCTGGACCGAGACGTCCCCAACCTGGGCCTGAACGGGGGAGAGGCGGGCGCCACGGCTCAGATACGGGTCAAGCGAGACACGAACGTAAACTCCCTGCTGAAGGCAAAGGCGCCCAGCTTTGAAGAGATAGAGGCGAAGGGAGGGGAGGAACTGCTTCCCTGTCAGAACTCTCCTATGGTCATCACCGACCGGGACGTGTTCTCGATGCAGGAACCGGCCGGGGGTGGTTTCGGCGCCCCATCGGACAGGGAAGCCGAAAGGGTGGCCCATGATGTGGAGGAGGGACAGATCTCCGTGAAGGAGGCTGTGGACAAGTACGATGTTGACCCCCAGAAACCAGCGATTCAATTTGCAGGTCGTCCCGATTAATCGGGACTAACCCGACCGTAGGCGCCGGGCAGTAGGGTGGGTTAGGCGCTGTGGGGTGGAGGGGAACGGGGGGCTGCGCGAACCCACCAGATTATCCGCTCCAGGGGGCCAGTGGTGGCCCCTACTTTGGATCTTTCGGCTCTTGGCGCCAAGCTCAGATGAAAAGGAGTGCCCATGCGATTCGATTACTATCAGCCCAAAGACCTTCAGGATGCCGTCACCTTCCTGGAACGGGAAGGCGCCGGGGCCCAGGCCCTGGCCGGCGGCACCGACCTCATGCCGCGCATCAAGGACAGGCTCACCTCTCCCAAGTTTGTGGTCAACGTCAAGGCCCTCGAACAATTGCAGGGCATGGGGGCGGACGGGGGCGGCTTCAGGATCGGCGCCCTGACCACCATCAGGACTCTGGAGACCTCGCCGCTGGTACGGCGGCGGTTTCCGGCCCTGGCCCAGGCCGCCGGGGTGCTTGGGTCGGTGCAAATAAGGAACATCGCCACCGTGGGCGGCAACCTGTGCCATGGCGTGCCCTCCGCGGAGACGGCGGCGCCCCTGCTGGCCCTCGACGCCCGGGCCAACATCGCCGGTCCCCACGGGAACAGAAGTGTGCCCCTGGACCAATTCTTCCTGGGGCCGCGGCGGACGGTCCTCCAGCCGGGGGAACTGCTCAAGGAGCTTGTCCTGCCCCCGTTGCCGGAACGCTCGGGGAGCGCCTACATCAAACTGGGGCACCGGCAGGCCATGGACCTGGCCATTGTGGGCGTGGCCGCCTTCGTGGCCCTGGACTCGCAGGGACGCTGCAGCGAGTGCCGCATCGGTCTGGGCGCCGTGGCTCCCACTCCGGCGAGGGCAAAGCAGGCCGAGAAGCTGTTGAAGGGTGAGAAGCTCACCGAGGCGGCTATCTCGCAGGCCGCCGAAATAGGCATGGGCGAGTGCCAGCCCATCGATGACCTGCGCGCCTCCCGTGTCTACCGCTGCGAGATGGTGAAGGTGTTGACGGCCAGGGCGCTCAACCAGGCCCTGGCCATGGCCCAGGGAGAGAAGGGCTGACCTGGCTTAACGGAACAGGCCCTCAAGTTGTCGTTGCGAGGAGCGTAGCGACGAAGCAATCCGTTTTGCACGCGGCGGGCGAGCGGCGATTCACGAATCACCCCTGCGCTCACCTCTCGCCTCCCACTTCCCACGTCTCATATCCCTCCGCTTTCCGCCAGCCGCACCGCCTTGTCCATGCCCGCCATTTTGTTCCACGTCTCCTGGTACTCGGTAGCCGGGTCGGAGTCGGCGACGATGCCGCCGCCGGCCTGGAAATAGACCTTGTCGCCCATCTTGAGGATGGCGCGGATGGTTATGCAGGTGTCCATGTTCCCCCCGAAGCCGAAGTAGCCCACCGCCCCGGCGTAAGGCCCCCGTTTGGTGCCCTCCATCTCGTTGATTATCTCCATGGCGCGGATCTTGGGCGCGCCGCTGACCGTTCCCGCCGGGAAGCAGGCCCGGAGGAGGCTGAAGGCGTTGTACTCCGGCTGGAGCTCCCCCCTGACCGAAGACACGATGTGTATGACGTGGGAATACTTCTCGGTGGACATGAACACCGGCACGCGCACCGTCCCGTACCTGCTCACCCGTCCGATGTCGTTTCGGCCCAGGTCCACCAGCATGACGTGCTCGGCGCGCTCCTTGGGGTCGGCCAGGAGGTCGGCGATGAGCGCCTCGTCCTCGGCCTCCGTAGCGCCGCGGGGCCGGGTGCCGGCGATGGGGTGGGTCTCGGCCATGCCCTCCTGCAGGCGGACCAGCATCTCCGGCGACGAGCCGATAAGCTGGAAAGGCCCGAAGTCGAAGTAGAACATGTAGGGCGAAGGATTGAGCATGCGCAGCGACCGGTAGATGGCAAAGGCCGATGCTGTGGTGGCGCGGCTGACCCTCCGCGACGGCACCACCTGGAAGATGTCCCCGGCCTTGATGTACTCCTGGCAGCGGCGCACAATGTCCTCGAATTGGGCCTGGGTAAAGTTGCTTACCAACTCTGGCGGCATGGTGGGGGGTTGTGGAGTTCTCGGGACGCGTTCGGCGCGGGGCAAAGGCTTCTCCAGCTTGAGTATGACGGCATCGATGCGGTCGACGGCCTCCTGGTAGGCGGAGCTACCGGCGCCGGCGGGGACCTGCGTGACTACCTTCATCTTGTGCTGGATATGGTCGAATATGACCACCGTATCGGTGAAGAGGAAAAAGGCATCGGGCAGGCCCAGCTCGTCTTTGGCGTAAGGCGGCAGCTTCTCGAAGAAGCGCACCAGGTCGTAGCCCATGTAGCCGACGGCGCCGCCAAAGAAGCGGGGCAGGCCGGCCACCTTCGCCACGCCATTGGGGGCTGACTGGCCGAGGAGACGCTCCAGCACGTGCAGCGGGTCGGGGCCGCCGCTCAGGGCCAGACGGACCCGTTCCTGGTTGCCCCGGCTGCGCACCACAGCTTCGGTCAACGAGCATTCCAGACTCCGGGAGGGGCTGGCGCCGATAAAGGAATAGCGGCCCAGTTGTTCGCCCCGTTCCACGCTCTCCAGGAGAAAGGCCGGGGCGGCGCGCCTCAGCTTGAGGAACACCGAGACCGGGGTCTCCAGGTCGGCCGGCCACTCCCGGAAGATGGGGACCATCTTGCCCTGCTGGCTGTGGCGTTGAAAGGTATCTACGTCAGGTTGATACACAATGCCTCACAATTCCTCCAACCCGCTCACATGGTCATTAGCGAAATAGCGTGACCTTTTCACGTCATTGCTACGAAAATAGCCACTTTGTCACTCCAGCGAAGGCCCCGATTCATCGGGGGAACCCCAGCCAAAACCTCCGTCTCTGGATTCCGGCTCGGGGGCCGGAATGACACGGGCCCCATTACAAAACAAAACCCCGCCCTTGCAAGGGGCGGGGTAATCCGCGGCGCCACCCTAACTTATCCCGACTGGTCGGGACGACCTTTGTGGATACGGCCCCGATATTCGAGGCTATATCCCGGGGTACGATAACGGTCCCCCTCCGTCAAAGCCTACTGACCCCGCGGCGTTCGGCTTGAGGCTCCCGGGCCCATTCGGCTTCAGCGCTGGCGCCGGGCTCTCACCTCTCCCGGCTCTCTGTAGCCCCGCTTCGAGGCGTACTATTCCCGTTCACAGCCTTTGGTCTTAAATTGGCTCAATTATATGGCGAGGGCGAACGGATTGTCAAACGGCGTCGTTCTTTCCAAAGGGATCGCTAGTTCCTTGGTCCGCACGCTTCGGGCTAGACCCACTGGTCAGCGGAACAGGTCTTCAATGGCTTTGTAGGTCTTTTCGTTCCGGCGGCGGATTCCACCAACTTCAATACGTTTACCCGGTTCATCAATAAGGTAGATTACGCGGATGTCCCCGACTCTCACCCGGTAAACGTCGTCGTACAGCTTCTCGCACCCTTGAGGTCTGCGCTCGTTTGCGAGACCCGCGACTCTGGCCATCACACGGCGACGGTCTGTTTCCTGCAAAGCGTCAAGCTCTCGCTGGACCCTCCTGCTTCGGAGCCTAACCTCGAATGCCGGCGGTCCGTTGCTGCTCATATTCCTCTAAGCTCATAGCTTCTTCCTCCGGCGCCGAGAGGGCATCCTTCATGGCCAGTACGTCTTCCAGGTCTTCGACCTTCTTCAGAAGGGCCTCGTATTCATCGTAGCGTGCCAGCACGGCTTTGGGCTTTCCGTGCTGAGTCACATACAAAGGTACGCCCTCCTCTTCCAGTTCAGTCATCAGGGCGCCCAGTTTGGTCTTGAGTTCGCTGACAGTGACTATGCGCGTGGACATCGTGATACCTCCTCCGCTCCCTTCGCTGCACCAAGATTATACTAAAGTTGGTACTAAACTTCAACCATTTCAGGGTGTCTGACAGGGTCTTTGCATTTTCGGACACGGGCGAAGCAAGGAGCAATCCTCTTGCTTGGGGCACTGTCACTCTGAGAAGTCCCGACCTGTCGGGACGTCCGAAGAGTCTGGGGTGGGGTTCGGCTCCTCATGATGCCCCTCAACCCTCCCGATGTATCGGGACTTCGTTGCGCCTCAGCATGACAATGTAAAGACCCTGGGTTGTCTGAGACCAGCGTGACTCGCCACGCCACACCTTGCGCCATGCCCCCGCCTGTTGTACGCTCAAGGTGTGATCCAGATAACCGATGCCATTGCTATCGACGAGAGCGAGCTGCGGGAGGAGTTCGTCAGGGCCTCGGGGCCGGGCGGGCAGAACGTGAACAAGGTGGCCACAGCCGTCCAGCTCCGCTTCGATGTGGCCCACTCGCTATCCCTGCCGGACGACGTCCGTCAGCGTTTGATGTCGCTGGCCAGGAACCGGATTACCGAAGAGGGCGTGCTGATAATCGATGCCCGGCGCTTCCGCACCCAGGCGGCGAACCGCCAGGATGCCATCGAGCGCCTGGTGGAACTGGTCCGCAAGGCGGCCCAAGAGCCTCAGGTCCGCCGCAAGACCCGGCCGACGCTGGCATCGAAGACGCGGCGTTTAGAGTCAAAACGTCGCCGCGGCGAGGCCAAACGCTTGCGGGAGCCGCCGCCGGAGGCGGAGTAGTGGTCGGTCGGAACGGGACGCTGCCACGCAGGGTCGTGGGTTTGCGCTCCTCTTCATAGCATGAAATCGGGCCTTCGAACGTCAATTGCGCGTGGGGCACTTGCTGGATGGCAAACGTTAACGTCGATCCGCTGATCCGCTTGACAAGACCCCTCCACTGCAATAGAGTCTATATTGTAAGAACTTTAACCAGCGTGTGCTGGGAGGGCATAGAGGCGGCCATCATTGGATGCCTTAGTTGAAGAACTGAGACGTTACGTAAAACAAGAGAAGTTGTCGGTGAAGCAGGTGGCTTCCAAGCTGGACATTACTTTCAAGACCGTTCAGCCTTGGTTTACTGACGGCAAAAGCCACGCAGTCCCGTCGCGCGCAAACCTGCGCAAGATCGAGGAATTTCTTCATCCGGAGACTCACCCCAAACTAGGTACGGTTGACACGCAAAGTGCAACGAGCTCGGCCCTGAGCAAGGAGATTCAAATGGAAAACGCGGCCCAGTCACGCGAGGTAGTCTTAGGACGCGGAAAAACTATCAGGGACTCAGTGCATATGGATGTGGGGCTGTCTTCGTTGGAGGTCAAGATCATTGACACACCCGCTTTCCAGCGGCTACGACACATCAAGCAACTGGGTACTGCCAATCTCGTGTTCCCGGGCGCTACGCATACGAGGTTCGACCACTCACTTGGTACGGTGGCAGCGGCACAGACCATGATCGATGCCGTAAATAACAACCCTGACAACAAAACGAAGATTGAATCTCCAGTGAAAGATCTCATACGCCTGTGCGCGTTGCTGCACGACGTCACGCATATGCCGTTCGGCCACACTCTAGAGGACGAAGGATTCCTGTTCAACAGGCATGACGATGCTGCGAAAGACAGGGGCGCTCCCTGGAGGGGCACTCGCTGGGAGCTTTTCCTTGGGGAGGGCACGGAAATCGGGGCCATTCTCGGAGATGACCGGCGAATGAGGGTACTGCAATACTTAACCACCAAAGGCGACGAGGTCAATAAGCTTGATTACCCGTTTGTAGTTGATATGGTGGGCAACACGGTATGCGCCGACCTTATCGACTACTTGGCACGCGACACCTACTATGCTGGGCTGAGAGAGAGTTTTGATCCACGATTCATGAGAAACCTTACCATTGCTTCCTACACGCCTCCCAACGGTGCGGAGAATCACGGAAAGGCCTACCACAATAGATTGGCGTTGTCTTTGTTGAAGGAAGGCATAGTAAGGCGAGGCCACCAGGCAGAGATTTGCGTGTGCTCATGAAATAGGTCACACGTTCTTCTACGATGTATCGGGGTCGCGCCCGTGGCGGCCCTCAGACTCTATGTCATCTTATTGGGCAGAAGAGGATCTCTGTTACCGGTTTGCTGAGGAGATGCTCATGCCTCGTGTGGAAATGAAGCGCGTCGCTGGGGATCTCTCCCCGCGCATGGACAATTTTCTTCGTGTCAAAGAAAGCTTTGCAGTGTCAACAGAAGCTTTATGCAGAAGAATCGCCAGGTTGAATCTGTGGCGCTGCATCCTCCTGGTTCTGGTCACCGAACCTAACACTTCAGGACTTAGTTGGAAGGCCGTATGCAAACACGATTGCTACAAGAATCTGGGCTTTAGATGGTCAACGCTGCTTGCTCGGGGTTCCATAGCCTACTTAGCTTTGGATGATCCAGGAGTTGTCAAAGCGTTGACCATTGGCGGCCCTCAGCTGTTCAGCAGAGGTGGTCAACGTATCCAGTGGCGAATAGAATCTGTAGGCTTGCCCACTTCTGTCTCGGGCCGCGTGGTGATGATGATAACGGCCGTCCAAGCAGAGAGCGTGCCCTGAGCCTGAGTACGCTACGAACGCCAGTCTTCAGCGTTGCCTTGGCGGATGGTCGATTCTCCACTTGCTGTCGGCACCCGCTGCTTCGCTTTGAGTTGGTGTTAGAACGTATCCGAAGGCTGCCTGAACTCCCCGTAGACCTTGCGGAGCGTGCTCGCTATCTCGCCGACGGTGGCGTAGGCCTTCACAGCCTGCACCAGGGCGGGGATGACATTCTCGTTGGAGTTGGCCACTTCCCGAAGTTGCTCCAGGGCCTTGTTGACAGCGGCACCGTCCCTTTCCGCCCTGGTCTTCTTCAGCCGGGCCAGTTGCCGCTCCACCGACTTCGGATTGAGACGGTGAATACGGAACCGCCGCCTCTGCGGCTTGCCCTGGAAGCGGTTGACCCCTACTACTATCCGCTCGCCGGACGCCTCCTCCTGGGAGATGCGGAAGGCGTTCTGGGCGCACATCTTCTGAATGTAGCCGCGCTCGATGGCCGGGACTATGCCGCCGATGGCCTCCACCTCCTTCAGGATCCGCAGGATGTCCTGCTCCATCCGGTTGGTCAGGGCCTCGATGTAGTAGGAGCCGCCCAGCGGGTCGACGGTCTTCATCACCCCCGTCTCATAGGCCAGGATCTGCTGGGTGCGCAGGGCGAGGAGGGCCGATTCCTTGGTGGGCGTGGAGAAAGGCTCGTCGAAGGCCGGGTGTATGGCCCCCTGAACGCCTCCCAGGATCATGCCCAGAAGCCCGTAGGCCCCCCGTATCAGATTGTTCTTGGGCTCCTGTGTGCGGTAGAAGACCCCATCCACGCCGCCGCTGAAACGGAATAGCATCGAGGCCGGGTCCCTGGCGCCGTACTTCTCCTTCATGGTCCTGGCCCACAGCCGGCGCGCCGCCCGGAAGCGGGCCGCCTCCTCGAAGAACTGGATGCTGGGGGCAAAGAAGAAGTTGATCATCGGGGCCACCTTATCCACGTCGATGCCGCGGTCCATCACGTTCTGCATGTAGGCGAAGGCGTTGGCAAAGGCGTATCCCAGCTCCTGCGCCGAATCGGCCCCCGACTCCCTGAGGGGGGCGCCCCGCACGGTGATGGGGTTAAAGCTCGGCATATACTTGATGCAGTACTCGATGGCATCGCCGGCCAGTCGCAGGGTGGGCTTGGGGGGGAATATCCAGGTGCCCCGGCCCACATACTCGGAGAGGACATCGTTGACCACCACGCCCCGCAGTTGAGAGACGGGCACGCCCTGTTTCTCTGCTAGGGCCACGTACATGGCCAGCATCACCGGCCCCATGCCATTGGCGTTAAGGGTGGAGGCGATCTTGTCTAGCGGCAGGCCCTTGAAGATGATCTCGAACTCTTTCAGGGTGTCGACGGCTACCCCGACCTGGCCCACCTCGCCCTTGGCCTGAGGCGAGTCCGAGTCAAAGCCCACCTGGGTAGGCAGATCGAAGGCCAGGTGGACGCCCATGTTGCCCTGCGCCACGAGGTATCTGCACCGGCGGTTGGTATCCTCCGCCGAGCCCAGCCCGGTGTACATGCGGATCTGCCAGGGATTGGCCCGGTACATGCCGGGATAGATGCCCCTGGTATAAGGGTACTCGCCGGGCAGGCCCAGGGCCTCCATGTAGCCGTTATCGCCAATGTCGGCAGAGGTATAAACGACGTCAACCGGCGTGCCCCAGTCGGTGCGGGACGCCGGGAGTGAATCCACCTTTCTGCGTTTTGCCCATTCCCGTTTCTTCTCAGCAAGACCGTCCGAATTGTCCATGAGGCGCCTCCAGTTGTGGAAACTGCAATTTAATTCACTTGTGGCCCTGGTGACTCAGCCGCTGCTCAGCGGCGGTTGACACCGTTTAATGCCCAGAGTATAGCATCAAGATGGGGCCATAGGAAAGTCTCCCCTAGCAGGGTCAAGCGTGAATTCTCTTACAGATAGGGAAGGAGACAAGTGCATCCTCCCTTGAGGGGATCAGTACACGACACTTGTTGAAGGGCCTAAGCACCTGTCATTCTGTCCGACGCATCGGACTCCGATGTTTTACTCGGAGGAGCGAAGTCCCGACCAGTCGGGAACAAGTCGGGAAGGGCGGGGTAGCCAACCCTCGCACCACCAGACCCCTCACCTCGTTCAGTCCCGAGAAGTCGGGTTAGTCCCGATTAATCGGGACGACCTACATGTTGAATGGCTCATCTTGGGCAATCTACCGCCCTTGACAAGAAGTCCTCGTGGATGGTAAATTTAGACAAGCAGGTGGTTAGCACTCTCCTCGGTCGAGTGCTAATCGGAGAGATAGCATGTTACCACGCCAGGAAAACATCCTTAAGATCGTCATCAACGAATACATATCTACCGCTCAGCCGGTGCCCTCCGAGGTGCTGGCCAAGAAATACAACCTCGGGGTAAGCCCGGCAACCATTCGCAGTGAGATGGCCCACCTGGAAGAAGAGGGCTACATATTCAAGCCGCACACCTCCGCCGGCAGTGTCCCTTCGGCGAAGGGATACCGGTACTACGTGGAGAGCCTGGAGAACAACTGGGAACTCCCCCCCAACGAGCAGAGGCTGATCCGCCACCTCTTTGTAGAGGTGGAAAAGCAGCTAACGGAATGGATCCGTCTGGCCGCGGCGCTATCGTCCCGGCTAACTCAGAACGCCACCCTGGTATCCATGCCCAATGTGTCCCAGAACCGTCTTCACCGCCTGGAGCTTATAGCCCTTCAGGACTTCCTGGCCCTTCTGGTCCTCGTCTTAAAGGAAGCGAAACTGAAGGAGCAACTGCTTTCGTTCGATGATGCCGCGAGCCAGGAGGACTTGAACCGGATCAGTCGCAAGTTCAATCATATGTTTGGAGGGCTGACTTACCGGCAGATATCGGCCCGGGGCGCTGGCCTGGCGCCTGCTGAGAGACAGGTCATGAAGACGCTGGTGAACATGATGCAGGCCGAGGACGCCTTGGAGATCGCCGAGCCGCACGTGGAGGGCTTACGTGGGATGCTGAACCAGCCGGAGTTCTCTCGCATAGAAAAGGTGGCTGCTCTTCTGGACATAATGGAAAGCAAGCAGTTGCTGAAGGCCATCGCCACCAATCTGCCCCAGGAGCAGGGTGTCCAGGTTATCATCGGAGAAGAGAACCGGGAGGAGTCGTTGAAAGACCTGAGCGTGGTCGTTACCAGGTACGGCGTCCCCGGGCACGCCATCGGGACCATAGCCGTGGTGGGGCCGACTCGCATGCACTACGGGCACAATATTGCCATAGTGAGGAACCTGTCCCGGGTGCTAAGTGACCTGATGGGGGAACTGCACGGGTCGGGGGATTCCTGGGTAGCAGGGTGAATGTGGACTGAGTTTTGAGAGGCGTAGGAACAATGATAGATGAAACGTCACCTCTTGCGGAGAACAGGGAAAAGGTCGCTGAGGATGCCAGGCAGCCCGAAGCAGCGCAAGCAGAGGATGTAGAGGCCGTGAAGGCCGCCCTGGCCCGGGAAAAGGCCAGGGCCGAGGAATATCTGGCAGGCTGGCAGCGGGCCCAGGCTGATTTCATCAATTACAAGCGGCGCACCGAGCAGGAAAAGGCGGATGCTTCCAAGTTTGCCAGTGCCATGCTCATCCTTAACCTGCTGCCGGTCCTGGACGACTTCCAGCGGGCTTTTGCCTCGGTCTCGGCCAGTCTGGCCGGCTTGACCTGGGTCGAGGGAATGCAGCTTGTTTACCGGAAGATGGAGAGCGTCCTGGAAGCCAACGGGCTTTCCCAGATCAAGGCCATGGGAGAGAAATTCGACCCTCGGTATCATGAGGCCGTCCTCCACAAGGAGGGGGATGAGGGGGTGGTGATAGAAGAGCTCCAGCGGGGGTACAGGCTTCACGACAAGGTCATCCGGCCGGCGCTGGTGGTGGTGGGGAAGGGCTATGAGAGGCCCGTCGCGGAGGAGGGTGGCGAGAAGCCGCCTGCGACCAGCGAGGAAGCATACTGAGCTAGGTCCGTCCGTTTGGACGGCTCGCAATCATACAACAGCATGTATTTTGAGGAGGTAAGTAGATGCCAAAGGCAGTAGGGATTGATCTGGGTACTACTCTGAGCGAAATAGCAATCATGGAAGGCGGCGAGCCGGTGGTTATCGCCAATGCGGAGGGAAACCGGCTCACGCCGTCAGTGGTAGCGATGAGCAAGACCGGGGAACGGCTCGTAGGGCAACTGGCCAAACGCCAGATGATAACCAACCCTGAGAATACTATTTACAGCATAAAGCGTTTCATGGGACGCAAATGGGGAGAGCCGCCGGGACGGGAGCTTCCAATAGAAGAGGACGCCAAGCGGGTTACCTATAAGGTAGGGCGCGCCCCGAACGGAGACGTCCGCGTGGTCATGAGCGGCAAGGAGTACAGCCCGCCCGAAATTTCAGCTATGATCTTGCAGAAACTGAAGGCCGATGCCGAGGCATATCTGGGGGACAAGGTCACCGAGGCTGTGATCACCGTCCCCGCCTACTTCAACGATAGCCAGCGCCAGGCAACCAAAGACGCCGGAGAGATCGCCGGGCTCAAGGTGCTCCGCATCATCAACGAGCCTACCGCTGCGGCCCTGGCCTATGGAATGGACAAGAAGAAGGAACAGGTCGTCGCCGTGTACGACCTGGGCGGGGGCACATTTGATATCTCCATCCTGGAGCTGGGTGAGGGCACGTTCCAGGTGAAGTCCACCGCCGGTAACACGCACCTGGGCGGGGATGACTTCGACCAGAGGGTAGTCGAATGGCTGATAGCCGAGTTCAAGAAGGACAACGGGATCGACCTGGGCAAGGACCGCATGGCGCTGCAGCGACTGCGGGAGGCTGCCGAGAAAGCAAAGGTGGAGTTATCGACGGTTATGCAGTCGGACATAAACCTGCCCTTTATCACCGCCGATGCCAGCGGCCCCAAGCACCTGAACTACACCCTGACCCGGGCCAAACTGGAACAGCTCACCGCTGACCTGGTGGAGCAGACCATCGAGCCTTGCCGCCAGGCGCTGGCTGACTCCGGACTTGCCGCAACTCAGATAAACGAGGTAATCCTCGTTGGCGGCATGAGCCGTATGCCGCTGGTGCAGCAGAAGGTAAGGCAGTTCTTTGGCCGCGACCCTTATAAGGGCGTCAACCCCGACGAGGCGGTATCCCTGGGCGCCGCCATTCAGGCAGCCGTGCTCAAGGGAGAGGTAAAGGACGTGCTGTTGCTGGACGTGACGCCCCTCACCCTGGGCATCGAAACCCTGGGCGGGGTGGCCACGCCTCTTATCCCGCGCAACACCACTATCCCCACCAGCAAGAGCCAGGTGTTCAGCACGGCCACGGACAACCAGACGCAGGTGGAGATACACGTAGTCCAGGGCGAGCGACCGCTGGCCAAGGACAACAAGTCGCTGGGGCGCTTCATACTCGACGGCATACTGCCGGCGCCTCGGGGTCTCCCCCAGGTCGAGGTTACGTTCGACATAGATGCCAATGGTATCCTCAATGTGCGGGCCAAGGACAAAGGAACGGGCCGTGAGCAGAAGATCACCATTCAGGCGTCCAGCGGTCTCAACAAAGACGAGGTGGAGCGAATGAAACGGGAAGCCGAGATGTATGCCGCCGAAGACACCCGCCGCAAGGAGGAAATCGAGACCCGCAATAACGCCGATACCCTGGCATACAGCGCGGAGAAGACGCTGCGCGAGCTCGGCGACAAGGCGCCTGCCGACTTGAAAACCTTGATAGAGGGCAAGGTGAGCGAGGTCCGCACGGCCCTTCAAGGGCAAGATGTCGAGGCCATAAAGCGGGCCACCGAGGAACTGACGGCTGCCATGCAGCAGTTGGGCAGCAGGGTCTATCAGCAGGCGGGCACGCCGGGGGGTAGCAGTAGCGAGGGTGGTCAGGCGGGCGGTCCCGGCCCTGGCCAGGGGCCCGGCGGCGGCAAGCCGCCGGAGCCGGGGACGGTGGAGGGGGAGTTCCGGGAGGTGTAAGCCCGGCGGCGACGTTATCGCCGATCACAGGAAAGCCAGGGGCCAGCCCGGATACACCCGGGCTGGCCCCTTTACTTCCGTTGATGGGCCGATAGCCTCTGCGCTCAGTCTCAAAAGGGAGGCAGCGAGGTATGGTTGCGATTGGCTGAGGATAATCGCGCTGTCCTGCGCTTGCAAGAAATCGCCCGCGTCGATTCCCCGAAGGATTCCGTTCCTCGCAGGGGACAGGCTATTCGTCTATGTGCCGCACATAGTGGACGAGCTCGGCGGGGCGGAACTGCATGAAGCTCAGGAAGCCTTCCAGCACGTCGTCGTGGCGGTCGGCCATGATATGGACTTCCTTGAGCTTCATTGCCTGGCACTGCTTCATGAGGGCCTTCACCAGCTCTCCAGCGATGCCCTGATGCCGCATATCGGGGTCGACGGCAACCGAGCCAATCCAGGCCACCTTGGGGAGGCCCAGGCGCGGCTCGGCCAACTGGCACAGGATGAAGCCGGCGATCTTCCCCTTCACCTGGGCGACGCAGCTCGGGCCGACCTCTCCACCCACATAGTCCTGGATGGGGTCCGAGTAGGTTAGCGCCCGGTTCGGGCCGAAGATCCTCCGGTCCAGCGCAAGGACACCCGCAATATCCTCCTCGGTCATCGGCCTGACCACTACCTTCTTAGCTGCCGGTGCTCTCAACATGGTTGCCCTCCTTCGCCTCTTTACAGAGACTTTATCCCCTTGGGTAACTACGAATTCGGAGGATTGAGCGTGATTGGGTGCCGCCTAGCCCCCGGTGTGTCGGGGCGAACGCGTCTCGACTGGTCTTCAGAAGGTCCTCGAAAAGAGTATGGTTAGTTTAGCCGCCCGCCCGGCTCTTGTCAATAGAGATTTTGGACTAATTAGCGGGCGCGCTTTGCACTGGGGAAAGGGAGGGGCTAATATTTGGGGACGATGTTGCCATGCTGCCAGCGGGACGCCAACCGGGGTCCGCTCTCTACATGCTGCTTCTTGCCATGATCGCATATCTCCCTGAGGCAGCTCTGCGGGCACAGAGGGACCTTGCGGCAGGTCTCCTTGCCATGTCGGACGAACAGGGCGTGGTACTCGTTGAACATCTGGGTGTCCGGCGACAGGTTCTCCATGAATAGCGACTGGAAGGCGGCGTAGCCGTGGCGGTGGCTTCGGCCTGACGTAGCTCGTACGGGACATACCCCCACGCGCTCCAGGATGCGGCGGGTGTAGGCATCAATCACGAAGATAGGTTTATTGGCCGCGTACAGCACGATGGAATCGGCGGTCTCCTCGCCGATGCCGTGGACCGCTAGCAGGCTCTTTCTGAGTTCTCCCGTATCCATCGCCGACATCTTCTCCGGGTCGTCGTCGAAGTTGTCGCCAAGCCACTGCACCATGGCCTTGAGCTTGCGGGCCTTGGCGTTGAAGTAGCCCGATGAGCGTATCAAAGCAGCCAGTTCGTCCACCGGCATCCGTCGAATGCTCTCCGGGGACAGGGCGCCGGCCGTCTTCAGATTGGAGATGGCCTGCTCCACGTTGGTCCAGGCCGCCGATTGGGTCAGGATAGCGCCGGCCATTACCTCGAAGGGCGTCTCCCCTGGCCACCAGTGCTGCGGGCCGTAACGCTCGTAGAGTCGTCGGTAGATATCCAGGAGGGATTCACGTGTGGTCATTGCATCCACTCCGGGACGTGAGGGTTGGGCGGACAGTCCAGATGGGGTATGTGGGGTTTTATGTCCAGGACGGGAGTCCCCGAGTAGACATCCAACCCGGCCACCGTCAGGACATTTCCCTTTCGCCCCAGCAGCCTGACGGTGGTCACGCCGATGGGGTTGGGCCGGGCAGGGCCGCGGCCGGCGAAGACGCCCACCATAGGGATGTCGTGGCGGCCTCGGGGGTGTACCCACAGGGCGCTCCGCTCCTCCGGCGGGATGCGGTGCATCCACACCAGCACGATAAGATGGGAGTACTCGGTAAGGTGTTCCAATCCTTCCATCAGTTCCGGGTTGACAACGATTTCCGACGTCAGCTCGCGGTCGACCCGGCCGCGGGTGGCCCTGTTCTTCACCACCCCAATAGGTTGTAACGTCATAATGGTGACTTCTTTGGACATTATGCGCTTCCTGTCTAACATTGGGTCTATCGAGAGAGAGAATCCCCTACTCCAGGCCACCCTACATGTCGACCGGTACCTCATCCTCTATCGCGATCTCTTTCAGGCTCACCCGGCACCGGTAAGCATAGACGCCCACCCCGGCCTGCCGGGCCTCCCGCAGCGCCCGGCCAAAATCGGGGTCGGTGGCGTCGTTGGGTGAGAAACTGGCGGCGTCCGGGCGCTGTATGACAAAGACGGCTGCGGCCCCGTGTCCTTCCTGGCGGGCCTGGACAAGGCCCTCTACGTGGCGGCGTCCCCGCAGGGTCGGGGCGTCGGGGAAAAGGCCACGCCCACCTTCGACCAAAGTTATGGATTTGACCTCGACGTAGCAAAGCTGGCCGCCCCGCTGTAACATGAAGTCGAATCGGCTGTCCCCGTATGTTATCTCGCGGCGCACCGTGTCATACTCGCGAAACGGCGCCAGCGTTCTCTTGAGCAACGCCTCGTCCACCAGGTCGTTGGGGAGCCGGGCGTCCAGCGAGACCAGCAGCCCGTCAATATCAGCCAGCAGCATGTCGTAGCGGGTGCGCCGGGCCGGCGATGCCGTTTCCACCAGGTAGACCCGCCTCCCCGGTGACAGCAACTCCCGCAGCCGGCCCGAGTTCGGCAGATGGGCCTTCTCTTCCCTGCCGTTAACCTCCACCCGGCAAACAAAGCGGTTGGCCCGATCAATGAACGCGGCGATTATCAAAGAATGTGGCAAAATCACGTCCACGTCCTTGGTCAGTATGGTATCATAGGGGGCGGAGGTTTGGCTACATGCCCCGTCCTCACGGCAAGAGACCCGCCCAGGTCCACCGGCAGCTCTCGCTGAACCTCGAAGGCAGCGGCCTCGAAAGTGACAGGCACTCTGTTCACCCCTCGCTGATCCTTGTCTACGTCTTCGTCGGGCTGATGACCGTTGGCACCTTCGCCCTCTGGATGCCGCAAGCCACAGCGTCCGGCAAGGAGCCCCCCTTCATTATCGCCCTGTTCACGGCGGTCAGCGCCGCGTCAGGCACAGGGCTGACAGTCGTGGACACGGCGGGCTATTGGAGTCCTTTTGGCCAGCAGGTGATCCTGGGGCTAATCCAACTGGGTGGACTGGCAGCCCTTGTTGGTTCGAGCCTTTTCCTCTTGCACATTGCCCGGCGGACCACTGGGGAGGAGAAGTTCCTTCTGCGGGACTCCATGCATGTGTCCAGCGGGAGAGGCATGGCCGGACTGGTTGCCGGAATCGTGTTGTATGCGTTGGTAATAGAGGCGGCTGGCGCCTGGTTCCTTTTTCAACACTTGTCTGCTGACCAACCACAGGCGGCGGCCCTGTGGCTGGCTGCCTTCCATTCCATATCGGCCTTCAACAATGCCGGCTTCGAGACTATGGGAATGGCCAATTACGCCGCTGACCCGACAGTGAACCTGGTCCTGGCGGGGTTGATCGTGCTGGGGGGTATAAGCTTCATTGCGATTGTAGAGGTGGCCCGGGTGAGGAGCTTCTCACGGCTCAGCCTGGACACAAAGCTAGTGCTGACGGCGTCAGCCTGGCTGCTGGGGCTGGGGACCCTGGCCATGTTGTGGGGAGAGTTCACCAATCCCCAAAGCCTCGGGCCTATGCCATTTCTTCAGAAGCTTCAGGGGGCTTTCTTTTACTCGGCTAACGCCCGGACAGCCGGTCTGAGCACCCTGGATATAGGGAGGTTGGCCGCCCCCACCTTGCTGTTTACAGTCTTTCTTATGTTCATCGGCGGGTCATCTGGCTCCACCGCCGGGGGCGTCAAGATCAACACCTTCGGCCTGCTGGCGGCGGCTACCCGGTCGGCCATCCGGGGCGACAGGGAAGTGGAGCTGCTGGGCAGCCGGGCCCACCGGGAGCAGGTCAACAGGGCCATCGCTATAACCTTTCTGTCCGTGCTCCTGGTCTCGGCCATCACCTTCGTCCTCACCATCACCGACGCTTTTCCCCTTTTGAACTTGGTTTTTGAGGTGGTCTCCGCGTTCAGCACCACGGGGTTTTCCACCGGCATCACCCCTGAGCTATCCGTCCCCGGAAAGCTGCTCATTGTTGGCACCATGTTTGCCGGCCGCGTCGGGCCGCTGACCCTGGCCTTTGCCCTGGCCCATCGTGCTCCTCTGACCAGGTATAGCTATGCCCAAGAGGCCATCAACCTGGGGTAGACCAAATGCGTATTCCTAACCAAGACCTCTCCCACCTCCAGACAGGAATCCTCCGTCCAGATTCACCCCATAGGGCGAATCTGGACACCCCCTTTACTAAACTGAGCATGTCCCACATCTCGGGCTGGACACAGAGGGTCACACTTCGAAAGGAAGCTGCAAGAGGCACAACGGAACTGCCTGTGGCCTGCGTTTTGGCGACGGAAAGACCCTCCACAGATTAGTTTTCCATATCTATGTCCCATAACCTCTGTGTCCAGCAATCAAGATATGGGTAACGGTCAGTTTACTAAAGGGGG
>JACQTY010000210.1 GCA_016210545.1 Chloroflexota bacterium | reverse complement strand
ATGTGGGACAGGGTCAGTTGAGTAATGGGGGACGTAAGGGGGATTTGCGCAAATCCCTCACCATTTCCCCGTCGGAGATCCTTCGACAGGCTCAGGACTCGCTTCGCTCGGATCATCCCGATTCATCGGGATTTTCCAAAGAGCTTGTCCTGAGCTTGTCGAATCCCGACGAGTCGGGACGATGCATCGGGATTTGGCGACGTGACCGCCCCTTCAGTGAGACCTAATTGATGATGGATTTTGGATTGCGCCGGCGATTGACAGTACCTATGGCCACAACCTATAATGTCCTTGCCGAGTCGATTTGTGGGCCGCGGCTACCGTAAGGCTGGGGTCCCTGTTGAAAGGAGGCCGCTCTCCAGGCCGGCGCTTGGCCGCCTGCCCACGCACCAACCGCCCGCGACCCGCGGGGACTCGGACGTGTCTGCCCCGAATACCTCTCAGACAAGCCAGTCGAAAGTATGGCCAATTCGGACTCTCTTGGAAGGAGGTAAGTGACATGAAATGGACTCTTATGTTAGTATTAATTGCGGTGTTCATCCCGGCAGGGTGCGGAGTGTATGGAGGAGGGGGTAGCCAGGCAACGCCATCGCCTGCGGCCGGGGGAATATCGGTGACTTCCAGCTATGCCAAATTCCAGCCGGCGCAAATCGAGCTTACCAAAGACAAGGCTACTCAGTTGAGCCTGACCAGCAGCGACGTGGGCCACACGTTTACAGTGGACGAACTGGGCATAAACATCACTATTCCCGCCGGGAAGAGCGTAACCCAGAATATTACGGCCACCAAGTCGGGTACATACGCCTTCTATTGCGCCGTGCCCGGGCACCGGGCGGCGGGCATGGAAGGCAAGATAACGGTGAAATAGGCTGCTCCAACGGAACTTTGTTAATGTCAGGAAAACCGCTGTATAATTAAGCAGACGGCAGAAAAAATGCCGTGCTCTTCATGGGGAACACAAATCTCTTTGGGAGGTCTCACCTCTGAATCCTGTGAATATCGAACTTAGCTTGGGAGAAGTAGCTCACCGGTATCTGTCCAGCCTGACCGGGTCGGAGCAAGAGGCCAGCCAACAGGAAGTGAATAGGTTTGTACGCTGGTTCGGCGCGGAACGTCCCCTGTCCGAGGTTACAGCGCCCCGGCTGGGGGCCTACGCAGACCAGTTGGCGCGTTCCGGCTCCGACATAAACGGAAAACTCGAGCCTGTGCGCGGTTTCCTGATTTTCGCCAAGAAGTCCGGCCTGGTGCAATCAAACCTTTCGGTCCACCTGAGAGTCAGCGGCCAGGCATCCAGAAGAAAAGCAACTTCGAAGACGAGCAAGGGCAACGCCGGTGACGAGATGTCTCTGACCGCCCAGGGCCTGGAAGAGTTGAAACGGGAACTGGAGTCCCTGAAGAAGGAGAGGCCTAAGGCGCAGTTGGAGATCCAGCGGGCCGCCGCCGATAAGGATGTCCGGGAGAATGCCCCGCTCGAGGCGGCGCGAGAGTTTCATGGCCATCTGGAGGGCCGGATCCGGGAGCTGGAAAGCATAATCAAGGGTTCCAGGGTAATCGAGGGCGACGGCAAGCCTGCAATTGCTGTGACGCAGGGCAACAAGGTGACCATCCGGGACCTGGAGTCCGGGGAGACCCTGTGCTACTCGCTGGTGGACCCCCGAGAGGTCAACCCGGGCAAGGGCAAGATATCGTTCGTTTCGCCGGTGGGAAAGGCCCTAATGGGGAAGTCGGTAGGCGCGGTGGTGGGGGTTACGGCGCCCGCCGGCCTCATACACTACCGGATCGAGAAAATAGAGCCTTAGGGCGATGAGGAATCCCCCTGCCCCCCTTCGGCAGGCTCAGGGTAGACTCTTTGTAAAGGGGGCCAGAGGGTTTGGAAGCGAGGGCGATGGCCAGGAAAAACCTTCTTTCTATAGCTGATCTTGCGTCTGAGGACATTAGTCGGCTCCTGGGCAGGGCCCGGGAGCTCAAGCAAGGGAAGCCTGGCCAGCATCTCAACGGAATGGTGCTGGCCTTACTTTTTGAAAAGCCGTCTCTGCGCACCAAGGTGAGCTTCGATGTGGCCATGCGCCGCCTTGGCGGGCATTCAGTTTACCTGGCCCAGAACGAGGTCGGCCTGGGCAAGAGAGAGCCGGTGGCCGACGTGGCCAGGGTGCTCAGCCGCTATGTGAATGGGATGGCCGTGCGGACATTCTCCCAGGCTCTGGTCGAGGACCTGGCCCGCTATGGGTCGGTGCCTGTCATCAACGCCCTCACTGACCAGGAGCACCCCTGCCAGGCCCTGGCCGATATGATGACTATCGGGGAGAAGCGGGGGGGTCTCAAGGGCGTCAACCTGGCATACGTAGGCGATGGCAATAACGTGGCCCACAGCCTGATGTTAGCCTCGGCGCTGACAGGCGTGAATTTCCGGCTGGCCTTCCCCCGTGGCTACGAGCCCCAAACCGAGATCGTTGACCGGGCCCGGGCCTTCGCCGCTAAGAGCGGGTCCGATATCAAGCTCACCCAGGACCCCCAGGGCGCAGTGGCCGGCGCCGACGTGGTCTATACCGACGTGTGGACCAGCATGGGCCAGGAGGCTGAATCCGACCTGAGGCGCAAGGTCTTCGCCCCGTACCAGGTGAACCGCAAGCTGATGGCCCTGGCAAAGAAGGACGCCATATTCATGCACCCGTTGCCAGCCCACGCCGGAGAAGAGATAGAGGCGGGCCTGCTGGATACGCCGCAGTCCGCGGTCTTCGACCAGGCGGAGAACCGGCTGCACGTCCAGATGGCCCTTCTGGAAGAACTGTTGGGGCCCAGCCCTGAGCGAGGATAACCAATGGTTAATCTTGTTACACACACCAGCGAAAACCTGGTAGTGGACTCCAGTTCCACTGAAAGCATACCGCTGAACTTGGGCTATTCCAAAGTTAGTGGGTTGGGTAAGCTTTCTTGTATTGAGCCAAAAGGCAAATTCCCAAAACGAATGGATGTTTTACGAAAACTGAAGCGGTTAATAGTTCAAGGTGACAGGAGCTTTGACAACGCAGATTATCTAGAAGCCGAAAAGTCTTACAGGGCCGCTCTTTCTCAAGCTGAATTACTGGGCGAAGCTGAGCTAATCGCTTCTTGCTGCAATCTCATAGGTGGGTGTTTGGGCAATCAGGGAAGGCACCGAGAAGCATTAGCGTACTTTGGTCGGGTGGTAGAGTTATGCCCGGAATTTCCGGCCGCTTGGTGGAACCAGGCAATAGCTCTGCAGAATCTGGGAAAGAGTGAAGAAGCACTACTCTGCCTGGATAGGATCCTTGCCCTTGGGGTGAAAGACGCCAATGCATGGCATGTCAAAGGAACAATTCTGTATAATTTGCGTCAATATGAAGATGCGCTAGGCAGTTTCATTAAGGCGTTAGACTTAGTACCCGACTCTGGCATAGCTTGGCTCAACAGGGGCTTGACCTTGCTAAGGCTGCAGAGATTTGAGGAGGCAGCGACAGCCTTTGAGCAAGCATATGGTTTCCCAAAGACCATTGGAAACGATAAGACTGCCCTTTACGCAGCTTGGTCATACGCTCTAATACTCAATGCATTACAGGCCGAGCTGTCAAGAGACCCAGAATCTGTAGAATATTGGGCTGACTATTGGGGCGACGTTAAGGAACGAGCCAAAGAAGATAGACTCGATTCGGTCATGGAAGACATAATAGCTAAATTAAGGGTAGACGCGAATCTGCCTGAACGAAATAAACGGGCTTTCCTCAAGGTTGAAAGGAAATTGCGAAGAATGGAGAACCCGCTCTACCGTCTAAAGGCACTACGCGACTCCATTAGTCGCAAGTGGCCCGAAGGCATATCGGCAGTAGAAGCTATACGGGAGGACAGAGATTGAAAGAGGAGACGGTAGACAGCAATGTGCTCATTGCGGCTCTTCTTAAACAAGATAGATTTAATGTGACAGCTTATGCTAAGTTTCAACAAGTCATCAGAGGCAATGCAGTTTTCCACGCATCAAGGCTTGTCCCTGTAGAAGTGTGCGGCGCCATAAACAGGAGGGTAGGCAGTGCTGACGCAGGCAGAGCTCAAGTAATCATTAATAGCCTAATCAGGAAAGAAAACATAAGAGTTTGCGATTTGAACGAATCCAGAATGTATCAAGCTGCCGATATTGCGCTTAAACATAATCTAAAAGGCGCGGATGCAGTCGTCATGCAGATTGCACAGGAGTTGAAACTTCCCATGATCTCATACGATGAAGATGTTAATAAAGCTGCAAGAAGCCTGTGACCGGGCCTGTAGTCGCCATCGTGGGCAGGCCCAACGTGGGCAAGTCGGCCCTGTTCAACC
The DNA here is from genome assembly GCA_016210545.1 of Chloroflexota bacterium. GTDB lineage: Bacteria > Chloroflexota > Dehalococcoidia > JACVQG01 > JACVQG01 > JACVQG01. The sequence goes on along the minus strand of JACQTY010000210.1, from coordinate 12,527 downwards.
GCCTGGTAGGCCGTCGTGTGGCCATCGTGGAGGACCTTCCCGGTACCACGCGCGACCGCCTTTACGGCGACGTGTCCTGGTCGGACAATAGCTTCACAGTGGTTGACACCGGGGGACTGGAATCCCACCCCAGTTCAGACCTGGTGCAACAGGTCAAGGCCCAGGTGGAAGAGGCCGTCCAAGAGGCAACTGTCATTATCTTCGTCGTTGACGGGCGCGAGGGCCTGGTCTCCACCGACCTCGATATAGCTGACATGCTCCGCCGCTGCGGGAAACCCGCGGTGCTGGCAGTGAACAAGGTGGACTACCTCAACCAGGGCCCCGCAAGCGACGTGTATCAGCTCGCCTTCAGCGACCCCATCCTCATCAGCGCCTATCACGGCAGGGGTATCGATAGACTCCTGGACAGGGTTATCTCCCTGTTGCCCCCCGCCTCCCCGGCGCCAGCGCTGCCGGAGATGATGAAGGTGGCCATTGTCGGTCGACCCAATGTCGGCAAGTCCTTGCTTCTCAATTCCCTCCTGGGCCAGGAGCGAGCGATTGTCAGTGAGATCCCGGGTACAACGCGGGACGCCACGGACACCGTGCTGGAATACGACGGCCAGCACTGCCTGCTTATCGATACCGCCGGCATCCGCAGACCGGGCAGGGTGGAGCTGGGGGTGGAAAAGTACAGCGTGTTGCGGGCAAAGCAGGCCATAGAGCGGGCCGACATTGCGCTGGTGCTGGTCGATGCCGCCGAAGGGATAACGGCCCAGGACAGCCACATAGCCGGGTATGTTCACCAGGCTTTCAAGGGACTGGTAATCGTCGTCAACAAGTGGGACCTGGTCGAGAGCAAAGACCAGTCTGCCTATATTGCCGCCATACGTGGCAGGATGCGCTTTCTCAGCTACGCCTCCATCCTGTTCATTTCGGCCAAAGAAGGGACCGGCGTGGACCGTGTCCTGTCTGAAGCGCGCAGGGTCTACGAAGAGCGGCTGAAACGCATCCCCACTGCCGGGCTTAACGAGGCGATGGAGACGGCCCTCAAGTCCCGCAACCCGCCGTCCATTGGCGGCAAACGCCTTCGCATCTACTATGTGACCCAGGCGGAGGTCAATCCCCCTACCTTTGTCTTCTTTGTAAACGACCCTAAGCTACTCCATTTCTCTTATCAGCGCTATATGGAAAACCGCCTGCGCGAGGTATTCGGTTTCGCGGGCACGGCGGTGCGATTCATTTTCAAACCTCGGGTGAGGGAGGCCCGTAAGTGACCTCCGCCATAGCGGCGATCATTCTGAGCTATCTGCTGGGTTCAATCCCTGTTGGCCTCCTTGTCGGCCGGCTGTTCAAGGGTGTAGACGTCCGGAAGTACGGGAGCGGCAAGACCGGGGCCACCAACGTGATGCGGACAGCCGGTGTGCTTCCGGGGGTGCTGGCGCTGCTCGGCGACCTTGGGAAAGCAGTCGGCGCTGTTTACCTGGCCCGGCTTGTCTCTGCGGATAACACGCTTGTGGCGGCCGGGGCGGCCCTGGCCTGTGTGGCCGGGCACAACTGGCCGGTGTTCGCCAGATTCCACGGAGGCCGGGGGGTCACCACCTATTTTGGAGGACTTCTCGCCCTGACGTGGCCGGGCGCCGTTATCGGGGGCGTCGCCTTTGTGGCAACTGTTGCCCTGACCCGTTACGTATCGCTGGGGTCCCTTATTGGCTCTCTGGTCAGTTTCGGGGCCGTAGCCTATTTTATCGACCGCGCTGACCCACCTTTAGGACCTTTCATATATTCGGCTGTAGGCACTACACTGCTCTGGGTACTGCACAGGGACAACATCGTCCGACTCATCCGCGGCAAAGAGCGCAAACTCGGCCAGCGGGTGGAGGTCCCCACATTCCCCCAGAAGGGCTCCGGCCAAAGCCGTGCCTAAAGCAGCCATCATCGGCACCACCACCTGGGGTACCACCCTGGGCATTATCCTGGCCCGCAAAGGTCTCAGGGTGAAGCTATGGGCCAGGACGGAGAGCGAGGCCGCGGAACTTAACCTCTCCCGGCAAAACGCCCGCTGTCTGCCGGGGATACCTCTTCCGTCCCGGCTGACGGCCACGGCCAGTCCCGGCGAGGCCCTGGACGGCGCCGACGTCGTTGTCCTGGCCGCCCCGGCCCAGACTGTCCGGCAGAATATCCGCAAGATCAAGGACTGCATCGCCCCGTCTACCCTGCTGGTCAACCTGGCCAAGGGCCTGGAGGTCGGCAGGGGGTTGCGCTTGTCGCAGGTCATTGCTGAGGAAATCCCCTCTTCCCTGCACCGCCACATCTGCGCCCTTTCCGGGCCGAACCTGGCCAAAGAGATCGTCAAGGGACTGCCGGCGGCCGCGGTCGTCGCCGCCGGGGATGAATCTGTGGCCCGCCGCGCCCAGTTCCTCCTGTCGACCAGCCAGTTCGGCGTTTTCACCAGCACCGACGTGGCGGGGGTGGAGATGGGTGGGGCCCTGAAGAATGTTATTGCCCTGGGTGCGGGCATAACCGAGGGCCTGGGCTACGGCGACAACGCCAAGGCGACATATATGACGTGGGGCTGGTCGGAGATGGTGGCGCTGGGCATCGCCGAGGGCGCCAGGCCGGAGACCTTCAACGGGCTGGCCGGCCTGGGAGACCTGGTGGTGACCTGCATAAGCCCGCTGAGCCGCAACCACACAGTGGGCCTGGAATTGGCCAAAGGCCACTCTCTTTCCGAGATCATGTCCTCCATGAACGAGGTGGCGGAAGGGGTAGCCACGACGCAGGCCGTCCAGCAGATGGCCCAGCGGCTGGGGGTGGACATGCCGATAACCCGGGCTATCCACCGGGTGCTGTTCGAGGGCCTGGACCCGCGGCAGGCGGTAGTTGAGCTGTTCGGCCACCCGCTGAATTCGGCGGCGGCGCGCAAGCAGGCATAGCGAGGGCCGGTCAGGACGTTATTTCTGTATACCCCGGGCTTTGGCCTGGGGTATAATCTATACAGCCAACCCTCGAATGGAGTCCCGGCGGGAGACGCATGCACCTGATAGATACCCATGCCCACCTGGAGGAGGTGGCCGACCTGGACGGGGCGCTGGCCCGGGCAAAACAGGCCGGCGTCGTCGCCGTTATCGCCGTTGGCTCCGACCTGGCGTCCAACCAGCGCATCCTGGAGATCGCCGATAGGTATAGAGGTTTCGTGTATCCTGCCCTGGGGCTGCACCCCGGCAACCTGGGCGACATCGCCCACCAGGAGGCCACGTTCCGGCTCATTGAGACCAATCTCGACCGTCTGGTAGGCGTCGGTGAGATCGGGTTGGACTATCACTACCGCGATGCCCGCAAAAGCGAAGAGGTACGCGAGACCCAGAAGCGAGCATACTCCCGCGCCCTTGCCCTGGCCCGCGACAGCGGAAAACCGGCCCTTATCCACAGCCGCGGCTCGTGGCAGGACTGTGTGGACCTGGCGCAGGAATTGAAGGTAGAGAAGGCCATCTTCCACTGGTATAGCGGCCCGGTCGATGTCTTGCAGCAGGCGCTGTCCGCGGGCTATTTCGTATCGGCGACGCCGGCAACCGAGTACAGCGAGGGACACCGTCGGGCCCTGCTGCACGTGGGCATAGAGAGGCTGATGCTGGAGACGGACTCGCCCGTGGCCTACAAGGGAGTGCCCGCCGAGCCTGCCCATGTCCTGAAGACCCTATCGGCGGTGTCTGCGCTCAAAGGAGCGGCGGCTGACGTCATCGCGCAGGCAACCACGAACAATGCCAGAAAGGTCTTTGGAATGTGAGGCAATGCATCAAATCCGCAGCACCAAGAAACTACCTCAAAAATGCCGAATGATACTCGAAACAAAGATTGTAGGTCGGGTTTCCCAACCCGACCCCAAGTGCTCGGCAGGTCAGTCCCGACAAGTCGGGATGACCTACCCGTTATTGTAAATAATATCGAAATCCAGATCGCCAAACGGTCGTGGCCGCCAATTTTGGCCTTGGAATTTCGTTCATTTAGGTTTGTTTGGGACCTGGAGTTTAGAACCTAGGATTTCCGTCATGTCGAGGAGGTCCGTCATGGCCAATAAAGGCGCTGGTGGCAACACGACTCTGGCTATCCTGGCGGTAATCCTGATGCTCGTAGGGCTGACGTTCCTCTTCAGGAACTTCCACTTGCTGCCCTGGGGGTTGTGGGGTACCCTGTGGCGTCTGTGGCCGGTGCTGCTGGTCGTCCTCGGCATCTACCTGGTCCTGGGGCGCTCCCGTCCCGGACTCGCTGTGGCGCTCACTATCGTGGCCGTGGCCGCCGCCTTCGTCATATCCTGGGCGTGGGGGCAGCGGAGCCTGAGCGGCAGCTTCACGCAGCCTCTGGGCAACCTGGAAAAGGCCGACGTGAGCATCGAGTTTGGCGCCGGGGAGATGAGTCTGGACAGCTTGCCGCCGACCTCGCCTGACCTCGTGCGGGGTGAGTTCGAGCACCAGGGCATTACCGATGCAATAGACCACAAGCTGACCGTGGACGGGAGGGCCGGACAACTGGACATAGCGGGCCCGCCGTCGAGGGCTCGTTTCCTGGGGGACTTCAGGCAGAACTGGCAGATCAAGCTCACGCCGCGGATACCATTGGACCTGGCGATAAAGGCGGGGGCCAGCAACGGGAAGTTGAATTTGACCGACCTGCGCATCAGCCGGCTCCGCCTGGATATCGGGGCCAGCAAGGCCACGTTGAACTTGCCGCGGGCGGTGCAGGGAACGCTGGACGCCCAGATCAAGGCCGGGGCCGCCGACCTGAACATAGTAATCCCGCCGGGAGTCGCCGCCCAGATCAGGCCCGATGACGGGCTAAGCGCCCTGAAGGTGGACGACAAGCGCTTCCTCAAGACGGAGGACGGCTATGCCTCGCCGGGTTACGCCGAGGCTGGGAATAAGATCAGACTCAGGATCTCCAGCGGGCTGGCGAAGATAGAAGTGAGATAGGAACGCGGCCGCTTTGCATATTGCCCATCTCAAGCTAACCAACTTCCGCAATTACCGCCATCTGGACCTGGACCTCCCCGCCCGGAAGATAGTCCTCGAAGGCGACAACGCCCAGGGCAAGACTAACCTCCTGGAGGCCCTGTTTTTCCTGGCTACCACGCGTTCACCGCGAGCATCCAACGAGCGCGAACTGATCGGCTGGGGCGGGGGCGACGAGTTCTTCCCCGGGGCCCGGGTTGCGGCCCGCGTCGAGAGGGCCGGAGGACCCCTTCAACTGGAGATTGTGCTCCGCGCCGAGCGGCTGCCCCGGTTGGCCGGCGCCGCGGGCAACAATGGGGACGCCGCTTCGGACGACTATCTCGCTTCCCTGGTGACTGGCGCCAGGAAGCAGGTACGTGTCAATGGAGTGCCGAGGCGCGCTGCCGATGTGGTGGGGCAGATGAAGGTGGTCATGTTCAGCGCTCCGGACATCGAGCTGGTGGCCGGGCCGCCCGCCCTGCGGCGGCGTTATCTGGATGTTTCCCTCTCGCAGATCGATAACCGCTACCTGCGGAGCTTGCAACGCTATCAGAGGGTGCTTCAGCAGCGCAATCACTTGCTGCGGCGCATCCAGGGGGGCGAGGCCCGGCCCGAGGAACTGGCTTTCTGGGACCAGGAGATAGTCCAGCATGGCAGCTACATTACGCTGCAACGCTGTGACCTGCTTTCATCTCTGGGGCCGCTGGCGCGGGAGATACACCGGGGTGTGACCGCCGGCCAGGAGGACCTGAATGTCCGCTACCATCCCAACCTCCATCAGGGCTGGAGAGACGCGCCTGCGCGCGCTGAGGCCCTTTCCGATGCCTTTCGCAAGGACCTCTCGAAGTCGCTGGGCCGCGAGATCGCCCAGGGGATGAGCCTGGTAGGCCCGCACCGGGACGACCTCCAGTTCCTGGTCAAGGGGGTCGACATGGCGATGTACGGCTCCCGCGGCCAGCAGCGGGCCATCGTAGAGTCGTTGAAGCTGGCCGAGGCGCAGTTGATGGCGGAAAGGACGGGAGAGGCCCCGGTGCTTATCCTGGACGATGTCCTTTCCGAGCTGGACAGCTTGCGGCAGCAGCAGCTATTGCAGGCCATTGATCCCTATCCCCAGGTACTGATCACCACTACCGGCCCGGAACTCATCCCCCAAGACTTCCTGTCTCAAGCCATCAGGTACCGGGTGAAGAGCGGAACAGTCAGCCCCGTCGTGGGGAGGTCTGAAACTCTGAACTCTGATCCCTGAACCGTAACCCGGACAAGCCGGAACCAGGACGATTTCACCGACCCGATGCACCGGGGAGGCCGCACCCCGATAGACGGGTACTAACAAAATAGAGTGACATTGCACACCGGGACAAGTCTCGCCCCTTGCGGGAGAGGATTAAGCATGCCGAACGGGTGAGGGGACCCAATTGGATATCCGTTGGACGATTGCATTTGCGTTAGGCCCATCAAGTTGGAGGTCCACGCTCAATCTAGCTCTCTCCCTCCTCAAGGGAGATCCCGATTCATCGGGATTTGCTGCCTTTTCCATCTGCGGGGAATCCACGGATTACGGTGACCAACCCGAATCCACCGCCCATTGAACCTGGCCAAAGGGAACGCTTTTTCACCCGCTCGGTGCAACGTTCCAACGCCCGGCTATGGCTGGGCAACGCTCCAGTGGACGTTCCCCAACTGTCATTCTAGCCCCGTATCGGTGTACGGGGTAAACTCCAGCCATCCCGACAAGTCGGGACGGCTCGGTGGCCGGAATGACATGAATGATCCCGCTGCTCCGGATCGATCCTCGCCGTTCTTTTTGATGGCGGATCAAGGCCAACGACCCATTGTAACCTCGTAGCTGGTGTGCTATAATTTGGCCATCGTTGAAGGTGGGGTCCTGTTCCACGGGGCAACTGCCAGCTACGATTCAGCGTTGAGAGAGTAATAGTCAGGAGGAGGCAGCGTGTCCTTAAATCGTAAGGGTCTATGGAAACTCATCATCGTACCGGTGGTGGCGGTCCCGATGCTGGCGCTCAGTTGCGGCCCGGGCCCTGCCCCGAAGCCTACGCAACCCGCCACTACTGCCCCGACGCCTACACAACGCGCCACTACCGCCCCCACAACTCCGGCTCCCACTGCCGCTCCCGGAACGCGGCCTGCGGGCGACCCCGCTGCCGGGGAAAGGACGTTCAACTCCCAGGGGTGCAGCGGTTGCCATGTCGCCAAGGGTGCAGGCGGGCAAGTAGGACCGAAGCTGGATGGCCTCTTCGGGTCCAAAGTGACACTGACCAACGGTCAGGAAGCGACGGCTGACGAGAGCTACATACGGGAGTCTATCGTCAATCCCAACGCCAAGGTCAAGGCGGGGTTCCAGCCTATTATGCCCCCCAGCTTTGCGTCGCTGCCGGCGCAAGACCTGCAGAACCTGATCGCTTTTATCGCCAGCTTGAAATAAGAATATGTGGGCCGGGCACGTCCCTCCGCCGCGTCTGCGGCTGGAGGGCTTCGGCTGGCATGCAAGTGGGACTGAACAGACAAAAGGCGCCAGTGCGCCCCGATGCATCGGGGCGCACTGGCGCCTTTCAAATGGATAATCGCGCCGCGGCCTGCCGACCCTCCCAGCTAGGCGAAACTCGTGAACTTGTCCCTCTTTGCCCCGCAGACGGGGCAGACATCGGGGATGTCCCCCTCCACGGTCCATCCGCAGACATCGCAGATGTGTACAGCGCCAAGCGGCGCGTCGTGTTTGGTGGAATCCAGGGCCGCCTTGGCCTTCTGGAACAGGGCAGCGTGCGTCTTCTCCGAGGCGAGCGCATAGTGGAAGCTCAGTTGCGCCCCCTTCTCGCCCTGTAGCTTGGCCGTCTCCAGGAAGGTAGGGTACATCTCGGTAATCTCGTACGTCTCGCCGTTGATGGCCCCCTGGAGGTTCTGCGAGCTAGCGCCTATGCCGAACACAGCCATCGAGGTGCAGAGCCAGTCTCCGGCCTGCTCCTTCATCGCCTTGAAATGGCTGTTAGCGTGGATCACTTCCGCCGCGGCTATGGCGCGAAAAAGCCGGGCTACGTTGGGAAGCCCCTCCTGCTTAGCCACATCTCCCCACGTCTTGTAGCGCATGTGGGCCATCGACTCTCCACCATAGGCATTGTGCAGATTAGCTGCCGTGATCGCGTGCATGTTTGGACTCCTTTCCTTGTTCTGACTCACGTTTCGCGGCGGGCCGAATGGCCGGCGCCGGAAACAGGTTACGTGATTAGCTCACGCCAAAGCGGCGAAAGGGGAAAGGCCGTCAGGATAAACTTCCCGCGAAGCCGTTGCTTCCGTCTCCAGCGAGTCTAGCTTACGAGGTAGAGCGTGGGGAAGATGAACACCCAGGCCACGTCCACAAAGTGCCAGTACTTGACCATGGCTTCTACCCCCCAGTGGTTGCCCGACTGCAGCCGTTTCTGCTGCCCCGGAAGCAGGATGATAACCAGCGCCAGGAGACCGGTAACCACGTGAAAGGCGTGAAATCCGGTGAGCGTGAAGAATACAGTACCGTAGGCGGTAGATTGAGGCGGGAAGAAGTGAAATCCTTCCGCCCACTCTATCACTACCCCCGCGAGGAAGAGGGCGCCAAGCCCGATTGTGACCAGGATGTTGCGTCGGAAGCGTTTCACATCCCCGTAGGCGGCGGCGGTCTCGCCGCGGTAGGCAAATAGGCTGCTCAGGAGCAAGACGATGGAGATGGCCAGGCCCAGAGGCTGGTTCACCTCTGCGGGGCGCTGGACCCCTTGCATGTAAAAGCGGGTGGTGAGAAGCACGACGAACAGGAACCCATCGGAGAGAATGAACAACCACAGGCCGAGCCGGTTGATGGCCGGCCGGTCTTCGACGTGGCGGTCTTGTGGTATGGCCATGAACTGCTACTCCTTTGGCTTGCGGAGTTGCTGGATATGCATGAAGTAACGCAAAATGGGCCAGGCGCCGACTATCGCCAGGATGCCCAGGTACGGCCAATTGCCGCTTCTCAGCCCGGTACCGACCACGTACTCGACTATCTCTATCACCATCAGCACCCCGAATACAACATACCCGAGACGCAATTTGCGTTGCAGGTCGCCTTTGCGCGCCACGTCACCACCTCCGTTCTAATGGCGTCAGCCTGTTGCAGACGTAATTTCCTGGCGTCATCCCTGCTTCCTCCCAGCATCGTCCTCAGGCGATAGGACCGCGTGGACGGCCGTCGGGGCGCCGTACCCATACGGTGGCCCCACTACTTTCGGCGGCGCGGCGAAGTTCTCCTCGGGCGGTGGGGAGGATACCTGCCACTCCAGGGTGTGCGCTCCCCAGGGATTGGCCGGGGCTGGCGCTCCTCGCCGCAGGCTGACGGTCAGATTGATAAAGAACAGGAGCATGGACAATGCGATGAGAAAACCTCCGACGGTGACTACCACGTTGCCGGGTCCCAGCCCCATCGCCGGGTCATAGTCGGCGACACGCCTGCGCATCCCGTTGAGGCCCAGCCAGAACATGGGCATGTACGTCGTTAGAAAGCCTGCTGTCATCAAGCCCCAGTGTAGTTTTCCCAACCGTTCCCCCATCAGCCTGCCCGTTACCTTGGGGAACCAGAAATAGATGGCAGCCATGGCGGGGAACACAAAACCGCCGAACAGGGTAGCGTGGAAGTGTCCCACTATCCAGTACGTATCGGTCAGATAGAGGTCGACCGGGACTATGCCCTGGGGCACGCCGGTTATCCCGCCGATAAGGAAGACGGCAATAGCGGAAATGGCGAAGAGCATGGGGGTCTGCAACCAGATCTTGCCCATCCACATGGTGGCCAGCCAGGAGAAAATCTTCACCCCCGTGGGCACAGCCACCAGTGAAGTAGTGAACATGAACGGGACCACCAACCAGCTTTCCACGCCGGCGGCAAACATGTGGTGTCCCCAGACCAAGGCGCCTCCGCCGGCTATGCCCAGAGAGGAAATAGCCACTGCCTTGTACCCGAACAAGGGCTTTCGGGAAAAGACCGGTAACACTTCACTTATGACCCCCAGGCCGGGAAGGACAAAGATGTAGACTGCGGGGTGGGAGTAGAACCAGAACAGGTGCTGAAAAAGGAGCACCTTGCCGGTGTTGGGGTCGAAATAGGTCAGCCCCAGCAGGCGTTGCAGGAGGACCATCAAGAAAGCGATGCCCACGAACTGGGTGAAGATGATCTGAAGGACAGAGGTGGCCACAACGGCCCAAACGAATATCGGCATCCGGAAGAGGCTCATCCCCGGCGCGCGCATCTTGAAGATAGTGGTCAAGAAGTTGACGCCCCCCAGGATGGAAGACCAGCCCACAATGTAAAAGGCCAGGATCATGAACTGCATGCCCAGCGGCGCCTTGACGCTCAGAGGGGGGTAGCCCGTCCATCCGGTATCGAAGCCCCCGGTGGGCAGGCTGACCAGCAGAAGGATAACAGCCGGGGGAACAATCCAGTAGGAGAGGGCATTGAGGCGGGGGAAAGCCATGTCCTTTGCGCCTACCATCAGCGGGAGTACGTAGTTCATCATCCCGGCTATGCCGATGAGCACCGCGGCCAGCATGGAGATGCCGTGGACGCTCATCAGGGTGTTGTAGGTATTCGTGCTGAGGAACTGCATGCCCGGCTGAGCGGTCTCCAGGCGGTCTATTAACTGTAAGATGCCGGCGATGATGATGACCAGCAGGGAAGTCACCATGTACTGGACGCCGATGGTCTTGTGATTGGTGTCAAAACTGAAGTAGCGCGCCCAGTGAGGTCGGGGCGGCGAAGCGTGCTCAGGGTCCGGCCGGCCCGCAATCCACCTCAGCCAGTAGTTGAAAGCGCCCAGCCCACCTAGATAAAAGAAAACCCCAACGAAGACAGCGATCGTTGTGACCTGGCCGGCGTCCCAGGCCGGCGCCCCCAGTGCAGAACGGGCCAGCATGGTCAGCCCTGTCGCCAGCCCTGCGCCGAGCGCCCCGGACATCAGGCCACGGACTATGCCCAGAGAAACGATTGACATTCAGTCTCCTGCCTCACTATCGCTTCTGCTCTCTAGCCCACTGCTCGAAGGCCGACGGTTCCACCACCCTTACGGGCGCCAGCATGTAGGCATGGGCGATACCACACATTTCAGCGCATTCCACCTTGTATTCCCCTGTCCGGTTGGGAGTGATTCGCAGAATGGTGTCCATCCCCGGCACCGCGTCCTGCTTCGATCTGAACTCCGGCACCCAGAAGGAATGGATCACATCGGTGGCGTGCAGGCGCAACAGGACCGGGCGGTTGACGGGGAGTCGCAGCTCGGAGCTGGCGACCTGGTATTCCGGATATTCAAAACGCCAGGACCACTGGGAGGCTGTGACCCTCACCTCCAGCTCAGGTATCGGCCCGGAGGGCCGGGTGATGTCCTTGAGAACGACAGCGCCGTAGACCGAGAAAAACAGGACAATGACCAGGGGGACAATTGTCCAGGCAACCTCGATGGGGACGTGTCCGTGCCACGGTGGCCCGTCCGCGGCGTCGCCGCGCCGGCGGCGGAACACAACGGCGCTGTAGACCAGGCCTACCAGGCAAAGGGCGAAGACGACCGCCGCCACTACCAGCAAGAGATCAAAAAGACGGTCAACGGGCCCGGCCTGGGCGGCAGCCTCCGGGGGCATGAAGTTAACCCTGAGAAGAAAGGCCACCAGTCCGGCCGAAAGGGCGGCGGCAAGGCAGGCCACGATGATAATATGCTTCTTCATATCCTGGACCCGGCTTCCATAGTCACTCCCCGGGCATTGCTGAAGCGCAAACAACTCTACGCGTCGTGAGCAAACCTATCAGTCTGGGACTATGTGGCGATATGGAATCTACCCCGAAGCGTCGGTCCCAAGGGGCGGTTCTTGGCGTGTCATAGCGGCTGTTTCTTAGGGTGAGCGCCTGCCTCCAGCAAATAGGAGGTATTGGGAGAGAATTTGCCGGGCGCCCTTAGACTTAATAATACATTTAATTGGCCTCCTGTCAAGATACAGAATGGGCCAAAATCCACCGCCCGTTGAATCCCGTTGAAGGGACAGTTCTTTCACTTGATTGGTGCAATATTTTGGTCCGGACCCAGGTCTCCTGTAAAGTGCTGGCCCGGAGGAACCCCCCTTGCTCCGGATGAAACGCCGTTCGTAGGGGCATCCCGATAAATCGGGACATCGTGCGACCTTTACCCAGTCCCGACATCCCGACCTGTCGGGATGCTACAATGTGCCGCCCCTTTTCGCGAAAAGGGGAGAAAAGGGCGAGACACACCCTTTCTTCAAATTATCCACGGGTTGCGGCCAGCCCCGACGAATGGGTTCATTACCTGTGATGACTACTACGGGTGGCGTGGGACCGCGGTGAAGGGACCCCCAGTCCGGACGCGCTGCCCGAGCAGTGGGACCGCGCTTTTGAATACCGCTCTGAATTCACGGTTGTTACTAATCGTCTTAAAATAACATGGACTCAGAAAACATTACCCGAGGCTGTCCGAAATTGTCATTCTGGAGCGAAGCGAAGAATCTCAGGGCTGGGGGCGTTTTCGGACAGCCTGTATAGACTATTAT
>JACQTY010000204.1 GCA_016210545.1 Chloroflexota bacterium | reverse complement strand
GCAAGAGGCACAACGGAACCGTCTGTGGCCTGCATTTTGCGGCGGAAAGACCCTCCACACATTAGTTTTCCGTATCTGTGTCCCATAACCTCTGTGTCCAGCCACCAAAATATGGGTAAGGGTCAGTTTGAAAAAGGGGGGCGCAAGGGGGATTTGTCAAATCCCTCTCAATCTCCCCTTCGGAGGTCCTTCGACGGGCTCAGGACTCGCTTCGCTCGGTTCATCCCGATTCATCGGGATTTTGCAAAGGGAGAGGCAAGTAGCTGTCTCTCAAAGAGGAACGTGTTCCAACTCAATGACGGCGCCGCTGCTGCGGTGAGATTCAACGGGCGGTGGATTTTGGCCGCACAACTGCTTTGCAAAAGGCCGCGCTAATCAGTATAATGGCGGATGTACGTACAGAAGGCGTCCTGAACAGGAGACTCGCCGCGTTCCTGAGGACAAACTCGACCCGCATGCGACGGCAGGGAAAACAAGATGCACTTCGGTTCTTCGGGGATAAGGGAGACGGTAACGGGCGAATTCCTAGAGACTGCCTACCGCCTGGGTCTATCGCTCGGCAAGGGCTACAGGAACGTAGTAGTCGGCGGCGATACCCGCACCTCCACCCCGGCCCTGAAGCACGCCCTCCTGGCGGGCCTTCTGGCCGCCGGCGCTCGCGCCAGGGACGCCGGGACTTTGCCTACCCCTTCCCTGGCTTTCGTCGCCAGGCATTTCGACGCCGCGATCATGGTTACAGCCTCTCACAACCCCCCTGAGTACAACGGCGTGAAACTGTGGAACCCCGATGGCTCCGCATTCAGTGACACACAGAGGTCCATGTTGGAGCGGTCCCTCGCCTCCCCCTACGTGTACCCCAACATCGTCTGGGAGGGAATGACTGAGTCTCACTCCTACCCCCTGGCAGTCGAAGAGCACCTGGAGCGGGTCCTATCCGACTTCCCCGGCAAATTCAACCTGAAGGTTGTAGTTGACGCCGGGGGCGGAGCTACCAGCCATGTTACGCCCTACCTCCTGGGACGCATGGGCTGCCAGGTAGTCTCCATCAACTGTCAGCCAACCGGCCTTTTCCCCCGTCCTAGCGAACCGTCGCCGGAGAACCTTGCCACGTTGACGCAAGTGGTAACCGCGGTGGGCGCCGACCTGGGCCTGGCCCACGACGGCGATGGCGACCGGCTGGTAGCCGTCGACGAGCACGGACGGGTTGTGCCGGGAGACAAGCTGCTGGTCCTCATAGCCAGATTCCTACATGCCAAGAAAGTTGTAACTACCGTCGACGCCTCGATGGCTATTGAGCAAGCCGGCTTCCAGACTTCCAGGACGCGGGTGGGAGATGCCTTTGTTTCGCAGGAACTGAAAGAGGGCGGCGACTTTGGCGGCGAAGCAGCGGGGGCATGGATATTCCCGAGGGTCTCTTTATGCCCGGACGGCGTGTATGCCGCCGCAGTTGCTGTCAGCATCGCTTCTCAGGGAAAGCTGTCGCAACAGGTCGACGCCATTCCATCCTATCCATTGTTGCGTGTCAGCTTCCCCGCTTCTTCGTCCTTACTGGCCGCCATCGACAGCGAACTCATGAAGCTGGAGCCAGCCTCGGTGACTCGACTGGACGGCCTTCGGCTGGATATGGGCGACGGCTGGCTGCTGGTACGGCCTTCAGGCACCGAGCCCAAGCTCCGCCTCACCGCCGAGGCAATCAGCCTGCCCAGAGCCCGGGAGCTACTCGATGGTGCAATCAGGATTATCGAGAGCTGCCGGCAAAAGACCGCCGCTGGAGCCGTGCGGCCTTGAGGGTAATAGTTCTCACCGCCGGCGAGGGGGTACGCCTGCGTCCCCTGACGGAGACTCAGCCAAAAGGAATGCTGCCGGTGGCCAACCAGCCCATTCTGGAGCACATTGTAACGCAGTGCGCCCTGATCGGCCTCGAAGAGTTCACGTTCGTGGTGGGCTACCAGGCCCAGATCATCGAGGACTACTTCCAGGACGGCGCCCGATGGGGCGTGCACATTGAATACGCCAGTCAGCGCAAGCAATTGGGCACCGCTCATGCCCTCAACAGTTTGCCCGAACGGGAACGAGACCGTTTTCTTGTCATCAACGGAGACTCGTTACTGAAGGCGTCGGATATTGGCAGAATAGCCGCCAGCGAGAGCATTTGCATGGGGGTAATCGAGCACCCCAATCCCCGCCACCTGGGTGTCGTGGAGACGCAGGGGGAAAACGTTATCCGAATCCTGGAGAAGGTGGACAAGCCGCCTTCCAACCTGGCAAATGCGGGCCTGTACCTTTTCACCCCCGACATCTTCGACGCTGTGGCCCGGACGCCCAGGTCTGCCCGGGGGGAGTACGAGATTACCGACTCGCTGCAAATGCTCATCAACGAGGGCAAGACCGTCCGGTGTGTGCGTCTAAGCTACTGGAGAGACCTCAGCTATCCCTGGGACCTGTTAGAGGCGAACGAGTCCCTGTTGAAAGACCTGGAGGGCCGGAACCTGGGCACGATTGAACCCGGGGCGACCGTGAAGGGCCCGGTGTCCATTGGGGAAAACACCACCGTGAGAGCAGGGGCGTACATTGTAGGCCCGGTGATCATCGGGGCCAACTGCGACATAGGTCCGAACTGCTTTATTCGACCGAGTACGGCTATCGCCGACGACTGTCATATCGGCCACTCTGTGGAAATCAAGAACTCTATCATAATGAGAGGCGCCAAAGTCCCTCACCTGAACTACGTGGGAGACAGTGTGGTGGGGCGTGGCTGCAACCTGGGGGCCGGCACCGTAATCGCTAACCTGCGGCTCGACAAAGGCCCTGTCCAGGTGCTCGGCAGGGACACCCAGCGGGTAAAATTCGGGGCCATATTAGGGGACAGCGTCCAGACCGGGATCAACGCCTCGATCAACGTGGGCAGCCTGGTGGGCAGCGAGACCTTTATCGGCCCCGGGGCAGTGGCCAGCGGAGTGATAGACAGGAGGTCCAGGCTCTTCTAGCCGGACCGGCGGGCGCGGGCTTTTGACTTAGTGGGAGAGGTGCAATTGGAGGATAGGACCAACCAGGTAAGACAGGCGGTCGTGTTAGCCGCCGGCGAAGGGCAACGGCTGAGGCCTTTCACCGCTCTAAAGCCCAAGGTGATGATACCAATCGCCAATAAGCCGATATTGCAGTATGTGATAGAAGCTCTGGCCGCCAACGGCGTTGCTGAGGTCCTCCTGATAGTAGGTTACAAGCAAGAAAATGTACAGGACTACTTTGGCTCAGGGGAACAGTTCGGCGTGCGCATCAGCTATGTTTCGGAAAAACAGCAGCTTGGAACCGGACACGCCCTGAAACAGGCCGAAAGGGCGGTCGGAGAGAGGTTTCTGGTACTGGCGGGCGACAACATCATCGACTCCCAGACCATAAGCTCTTTCGTGCGGGCCCAGCCAAATACGATCCTGGTCAAACAACAGGACAACGCCTCGAAATACGGCGTCGTTGTCCTGCGAGGACAGGTCGCGGCCGGACTGGTGGAGAACCCGGCCGAACCTGTAAGCAATCTGGTGAACACCGGGATCTACATGCTGGACCGCCGGGTCTTCTCGTTCCTGCAGCAGGAGGTGGACCTCCCGCAGGCCCTCAACGAGATGATTGCCCAGCACGAGGCGCCGGGCGTCCAGGAGACCCAGGGCGTATGGTTCGACGCGGTGTACCCTTGGGACATCATAAAGCTGAATCAGGAAGCCATGAAACGCGTTACTCCCAGGGTTGGCGGCGTCATCGAAAGCGGAGTCAATTTGCGAGGCGACGTTTATGTGGGCAGAGATACCGTCATACGGTCGGGATGCTACATAGTTGGGCCGGTTGTCATCGGAGACAACTGTCAGATCGGCCCGCACGTCTGCCTGTTCCCCGCCAGCAGCGTGGGCAATGGAGTCACGATAGGTCCGTTCTCCCAGATAACCAACAGCGTTATTGGCGAAAACACGTTCATCGGGCCCAACTCCCTTGTTGAGGAGTCCGTCATTGATCGCGGCTGCCTGGTGGGAAGTCATTTCATAGCCCGGACCGGCGATACGCAGGTGGCCGTTGACCGCGAGCTCCACCAGGTAAAGTGCGGTGCTTTCGTGGGTGAAGACGCCAGTATCGGAGACATCGTGATTGTCCAACCGGCTAGCATGATAGGGAATAGCGCTCAAGTTAGCGGCATGAAGGTCATTAGCAGGAACATTCCTGAGAAAAGTTGGGTCGTCTGACTATGTGCGGCATCGTAGGCTACGTTGGTCTCAGGCCCGCCCTTCCTATCCTGGTGAACTCCTTACAGAGGCTGGAATACCGGGGCTACGATTCGTGCGGCATTGCGCTATGCGGCGGCCACCTGGAGGTGTTCAAGGACACCGGCAGGATCGGGGACCTGTCCAGCCAGCTTACATCAAACGGCTACTCTATGGGCATCGGCCACACCCGGTGGGCAACTCACGGAAAGCCGTCCCAGGCCAACGCCCACCCGCACACCGACTGCTCGGGGCGCATCGCCGTGGTGCACAATGGGGTAATAGACAACTACCTGGAGTTGAGGACTCAGCTAATCAGGGAAGGCCACACCTTCCGCTCAGAAACGGACAGTGAAGTAATCGCCCATCTGGTGGAGAAACACCATGAGGGGAGCCTGGAGTCCGCTGTGGCCGCGGCCCTGGCGGAGGTGAAAGGGTCCTACGCCATAATCGTTGTTGCCGCCGACTGCCAGTACATGGTCGTGGCCAGACACGAGAACCCCCTCATCATCGGCGTGGGTTATCGGGAGAACCTGGTCGCCTCCGACGTTCCGGCCGTTCTGGACTATACCAACAAGGTCATCTACCTGGAGGACGGCGACCTGGCCACAGAGAGCCGAAACACGGTGAAGGTCTCCAGCGGAGGCAAGGAACAGAAACGGAATTGCGATCACATACCCTGGAGCATCGAGGAAGCTCAAAAAGGCGGCTATGAGCACTTTATGCTCAAGGAAATTCACGAACAGCCCAAAGCCATCACAGAGACCCTCCGCGGCTATCTGAGCCACGTCGAGCCGCAGGTTAACCTGGGGATTGAGGTCCCCGCCGGGATAGACGACGTTCTCTTGCTGGCTTGCGGTAGCTCGTACCACGCTACTCTCATAGGCAAACAGGTATTCGAGGCGCTCACTGGAATGCCGACAAGGGTCGAAATGGCCTCCGAATTCATCCATGCCAGCCCGGTATTGCGCCGGACCTGGGTTATCGCCGTCACCCAATCCGGAGAGACCGCCGACACGCTGATGGCCATCAAGAAGGCCAAAATGCTGGGCGGCAAGACGCTGGCCGTCACCAACGTGGTCGGCAGCAGCATTACCCGAATCGCCGACCAGTGTTTTTATACGAGGGCGGGTCCGGAGATCAGCGTCGCCGCCACCAAGACCTTTACCACCCAACTCATAGCTCTCTACTTGCTGGCCCTGGCCTGGCCGGACGTTGGCGCTAAGTTCAAGAGCACCATTGTGCAGGACCTGGGCCGCCTCGCCAGCAAGGTGCAGCGGCTGCTGAACGACGAGTCGGAGATAGCCCAGCAAGGGGAGACTCTCGCCGCGTTCGATAATGTGTTGTTCGTTGGCCGTGGCATCAACTACCCCGTGGCCCTGGAAGGCGCGCTGAAGCTGAAGGAGATATCCTACATCCACGCCGAGGGCTACGCGGCGGGGGAGCTGAAGCACGGGCCTTTCGCTTTGCTGACTCCGCGGACCCCGGTAGTCGCCGTGGCCGCCCTGGACAATACGCGGGAGTCGTTCCTGGCCAATATCAGGGAGATAAAGGCGAGGGAATCTCCCCTGCTAGCGATCGCCGACGAACGAGACACGGAGATAAACAAGTATGTCGACTGCGTGGTACGGGTCCCCGGGGTGGAGCCGCTGCTAACGCCGGTAATCAACACGGTGGCCCTGCAGTTGCTCGCCTATTTTGCCGCCTGGAAAAGGGGGTGCGAGATAGACCTCCCCCGGAACCTTGCCAAGAGCGTGACTGTACCCTGACCGCGGCTGGACTAGTTGCACTTGTTCAATTATCATGGAGTAGAGTTGTCCTGTCCGGTCCCTGTAGCTCAGGGGATAGAGCAACTGCCTTCTAAGCAGTGGGTCGGGAGTTCGAATCTCCCCAGGGACGCCATACAGATTCAGCCTCAGCTTTGAAGCCCCGATTTTCGTCGGGGCTTTTTGTTTGCCTTCGACCCCCTGCCTCGCGAAGGCCCGGGTCACACCGAGGTCACTCCCGCATCACAGTCCGGTCATGCGTTCTTGACCGGGCTAAAAGGAGTGGCCACAATGGTGTTGACGCAGGGAAAGAACCGCCGGTGGGAGGACATGGAAAAGGACTCCATCGATCTAACCAGTCTGGCCAGGCGCTTTGAGCTTTACAACCGGACCAAGGGCAATCCCGATGCATCGGGACTGGACGGTGCGATAGCCTTCCCTGTGGTGCTCCACCAACCGGGGGTAACGGTAAGGGCCGTTGGGCTTGACTCGAAAGAACAAGCGGTGTCTCCTGGGCTAGACACCGCAATCGTAAATCCACTCATAGTCCGCTGTCGATACGCCAGAGGCAAGATTGTTTGGCGCCACATCGCCTGACGAGTCGGGATTAACCACTGACAATATCATAGACCAACAACATCGCCCTTAATCCGCCATCAAAATCCCTCTCAATCTCCCTTTGCCAAAGGGAGGCCGACACCTCGGCCCCAAAGACGAGTGTAGCACCAAGCTGGTGAAAGAACTTTCGATTTGAGTAGATTGGAGAGGTGGCGGATTTTGGTCGCGTTGCGTTGTTTACAGTCTACCCCGCATGTGCTATAATTTTTTGCCTGAAAGAGTGGAAGGAAGAGAAGAGTCCCTCCTGCGCCCCCCGTGTTACGGATGAAATGAAAGGGAAAAAGGTTGGAAAAGACAGAAAAGGAAACCCTGGTGAAGCAATTCGCTATACATGAAAAGGACACCGGCTCGGTCGAGGTCCAGGTAGCTGTTTTGACCAAGAGGATCCAACAGCTCACGGGACACCTCAAGGTACATCGCCTCGATCATCACTCCCGGCGAGGCCTGTTACTTCTTGTAGGGCAGCGACGACGCTTGCTCGCTTACCTGGCCAAGAATAGTCTCCCCAGGTACCAGCAGCTCATTGCCAAGCTTGGCCTCAGGAAATAGACGCTCGATGAGCCGGAAAAAGCGAGGTTGGTCAACTAAGTAATGAACATCCATCAGATAGAAGTGGGGGGGAAACTCCTCAAAATAGAGGTAAGCAAACTGGCGCAGCAGGCTAGCGGCTCTGTCACCGTTACTTACGGAGACACCGTTGTCCTGGTCACGGCCTGCGTCGGGGGGGCAAGGGAAGGCGTAGATTTCCTGCCCCTGACTGTTGACTACGAAGAGAGACTCTACGCCGCGGGCAAGATCCCGGGGAGTTTTATCCGGCGGGAGGGGCGACCCGGCCAGGAAGCGACCCTGGCCAGCCGTCTTGTAGACCGGCCCATACGACCGCTTTTCCCGAAAGGTTTCCGCAATGAAGTCCAGGTAGTAATCACCACGCTGTCCACCGACCAGGAGAATGAGCCTGATGTACTGGCGATCAACGGGGCTTCGGCGGCGCTGACCATATCCGAGATCCCGTTCGATGGCCCCATCGCCGCTACCAAAGTCGGCCATATCGACGGCCGCTTTGTAGCCAATCCCACGTATACCGAGCTGAACGAAAGCCTCCTGGAGCTGACAGTTGCCAGCACGCGTCATGCTGTTGTCATGCTGGAGGCGGGAGCCAAAGAGGCGCCCGACGACCTGGTGATGGAGGCTATCAAGTTTGGCCACGAGGTCAACCAGCAGGTGATCAAGCTCTTTGACAGCCTGGCAGCGGAACATGGCAAGCCGAAAATGGAGTTCAAGCCAATTCCGATCGCGCCCGACTTGCCTTCGGCGATTGACTCGCTCCTGGGTGGGCGTCTCGCTGACGCTGTAAGGTTGGTTGACAGGCAGCAGCGGGAACAGACGGTGGATAGCCTGAAGAAAGAGGCCATGGAAAAGTTCGGCGCCACCTACACGCCTCTGGAGATAAACTCCGTTTTCGAGTCTCGGCTCAAGGCGGAGATAAGGAACCGCGTGTTGAAAGAGGGTGTGCGTTTCGGCGGACGGGGCTTTGATGATATCAGGCCCATCAGCATGGAAGTGGGCCTGCTTCCCCGGACACACGGTTCTGGACTGTTCACCCGTGGCCAGACTCAGGTGCTGACCATAACGACGCTGGGGTCCACCCGAGAAGAGCAGATGCTAGACGGACTGAGCCAGGAGGAGACAAAACGGTTCTTACACCATTACAACTTCCCACCGTTCTCCAACGGCGAAGTAAAGAGAATGTCGGGCCCGGGAAGGCGGGAGATCGGGCACGGGGCCCTCGTGGAAAGGGCGTTGCTGCCTGTAATACCGGATGAGGCCAGTTTCCCTTACACGATCCGCCTTGTGTCCGAGGTGCTGAGTTCCAGCGGTAGCACCTCGCAGGCCAGCGTGTGCGCCAGCACCCTCTCTCTGATGGATGCGGGTGTACCTATGAAGACTGCCGTCGCCGGAGTGGCCATAGGCTTGATCACCGACGACGCGGGGAACCGGGCCTTGCTGACAGACATCGAAGGATGGGAAGACGCCTACGGCGATATGGACTTCAAGGCCGCCGGCACAGAGCAAGGGGTCACTGCCATGCAGATGGACATAAAGCTGCACGGTGTCGGTCTCGATCTGGTAGGCGAGGCATTGAGTAGAGCTAGAGCGGCCCGGCTCCAGATTCTGGGCAAGATGAAGGAGACCCTGGCCGGCAGCCGGGCGGCGCTCAGCAAGTACGCGCCGCGAATGTATAAGGTGACCATTCCAGTCGACAAGATCGGGGCGGTGATAGGCCCGGGCGGTAAGACGATCCGCGCCATCACAGAGGAGACCAAGACTACGATAGACGTGCAGAACGACGGCACTATCATAGTCGGCTCGCCCAATGAAGAGGCGGCGCAGAAGGCCATCCAGCAAATAGAAGGCCTGACCAAGGACGTGGAGGTGGGGCAGATTTACACGGGCAAAGTGACCCGCCTGTTTCCTTTCGGCGCTATGGTAGAGATCCTGCCCGGTAAGGAAGGGATGGTCCACATCAGCGAGATGGCTGACTACCGCGTAGCCAAAGTCGAAGATGTGGTCAAAGTCGGCGATGAGGTTATGGTCAAGGTAGTGGAAATCGATCGCCAGGGCAGGATCAACCTGTCTCGCAAAGCAGTCTTTGAAGGGTCTCGCAGGGGTCCCGTAGCGCCCGGCGGCCCCCAGGGTAGAGGCCCGGGTGGACCGCCGCGTCCGCCTGCCGGGCCGTATCGCCCGCCATTCCGCCGCCCCGGGGGCGCGCCGGGATTCCAGAGCCGGCAGTCGCCGCCGTCAGAGGGAGACGATGCCGATTAAGGTAGTCGTCCACGGCGCGGGTGGGAAGATGGGCCAGGAGGTGTTGAAGGCGCTGTGCCGTGATCCTGAGACCAAAGCGGTGGGCGCCGTTGACATCCAGGCCAAACGTGAGACGATGGCCCTTCCCGACGGTTCCGGCTCAATTCCCTATTCTGCCAGTGTGGACTCCATTCTGGAACGTTGCCAGCCCCAGGTCATGGTGGATTTCTCTGTGGCCGAGGCGTGTCTGCCCGCGGTAAAGGCTGCCACCCAGCACCGGGTGAATGTCGTCATTGGCACCACCGGTCTTACCCCGAAGAACGTTGAAGACATAAAGGGATGGGTGTTGGCCCAGGGAGTAGGCGGGCTTGTGGCCCCCAACTTTGCCCTGGGAGCGGTGATGATGATCCACCTGGCGAAGATAGTCTCCAAGTTTGAGGACTTCAAGGCGGCCGAAATCCTGGAGATGCATCACGACGAGAAGCTGGATGCCCCTTCGGGGACGGCGCTGGCTACTGCTCAGGCCATGTCGGCCGCCCGGGGCCGACCGTTCCAGCGCAACAAGCCACAGAAGGTCAGCCTGGACAGTACCCGGGGAGGGGAAATGGGGGGTATCTCTATTCACAGCCTGCGTTTGCCCGGTCTCCTGGCTCACCAGGAGGTCGTATTCGGGGCCCTGGGGCAGAGTTTGAGCATCCGTCACGACACGATCAGCAGGGAATGCTTCATTCCGGGTGTAATGATGGCCATTAGAGAGGTAGCAAAGCGGCCGGGTTTCGTGTACGGGTTGGACCAATTACTAGGACTTTAGGAGGTTAAGGAATCATGAGGCCGCTGAGTGTGGCCATTGTTGGCGCCACGGGAATGGTGGGCCAGGAGTTCATACGGGTGCTGGAGCAGCGCCACTTCCCTATGGGGAAGGTGCAACTGTTCGCCTCCGACCGTTCTTCCGGGAAGAAGCTCTTTGTGAATCATACCGAGGTCGAGGTCCAGGAGACAACTTCTCGATCTTTCGATCACGTAGACATAGCCCTGTTCTCGGCTGGAGCTGAGACGAGCCGTCATTTTGCACCGGCGGCAGCCAAGGCCGGCGCAGTGGTGATAGACAATAGCGCCGCCTTCCGGATGGAGCCGTGGGTGCCCCTCGTCGTCCCTGAGGTGAACCCTCAGGACTTGAAGGACCACAAAGGGATAATAGCCAACCCGAACTGCTCGACTATTCAGATGGTAGTGGCGCTTCATCCCTTGCACCGGACCAACCCCATTCGCCGCATTGTGGTCGCCACGTACCAGTCAGTCTCTGGAACGGGGTCGGCGGCAATGGAGGAGTTGACGATACAGACCAAACAGATCCTCGACGGCCGCAACGCCTCGCCCCACGTGTACCCGCATCAAATCGCCTTCAACGTTCTGCCGGAGATAGACGTATTTCTGTACAACGGGTATACCAAAGAAGAGTGGAAGATGATGGAGGAGACCCGCAAGATCCTGCATGCAGCGGAGCTCGGTGTCTCGGCTACGTGCGTCCGGGTACCCGTCTACATCAGCCATAGCGAGGCTGTGACTGTCGAGTTCACCAACCCGATCACGCCCGAGGACGCCAAGGAGGTCCTGTCCAAGGCGCCCGGGATCCGGCTACTGGACGACCCTGATATCAGCCTTTATCCCATGCCCTGGTCAGTCGCCGGGACCGACGATGTGTGCGTCGGGCGCATTCGCCGCGACGTGTCCCACCCCAATGCCCTGGTCATGTGGATTGTAGCTGACAATGTGCGGAAGGGCGCGGCCCTCAACGCTGTCCAGATCGCCGAAGTCTTGCTGCAGAAGGACTGGCTCAAACGCTCCTAGCCCGTTCAGGGTTGTCGTTTCAAGGGATAGCTGTACCCACAAGATTTCGGTGTAATGTTTCGTAACGCTGGCCCCCTGTGGACTGAATTGCTCATTACCGTGAGGTTGAGGTGACGCTGTGAACAAGCCCGGCCGCCTGATAACCGCGATGGTAACCCCTTTCGACGCCGGGGGCAAGGTGGACTACACACAGGCAAAGAAGCTGGCCCTTGCCCTTATCCATTCCGGCAGTCACGGGCTGGTGGTCTCCGGCACTACCGGAGAATCGCCGACCCTGACTCTGCAGGAGAAGGTCAGGCTGTGGGCCGAGGTCAAGGACGCAGTGGGGAACCAGGGAACGGTGATCGCCGGCACCGGCAACTATAGCACCGCCGAGAGCCTGGAGCTGACTCAAGAGGCGGAGAGGGTCGGCGTCGACGCCTGCCTGCTGGTGGTGCCATACTATAACAAGCCCACCCAGGAGGGGTTGTACCAGCATTTCAAGGCCATCGCTTCTGGCACGCACCTGCCGTGCATCCTGTACAACGTGCCTACACGCACTGTCACAGAGCTTTCCGCGGACACTGTCGTCAGGCTGAGCCAGATTGACAATATCATAGCCGTCAAAGAGGCCAGCGGGAAGCTGGAACCCATTGTCCGGGTCATCGACGGCGCCAGGAACGGTTTCCTGGTCTACAGCGGGAACGATAGCGACACGCTTCCCATCCTCTCGATCGGCGGCTACGGGGTCATCAGTGTGGCGTCGCACCTGGTGGGGGTGCAGATCCGGGAGATGATAGAGACCTATCTGCGGGGAAGAGTACAGGAAGCGGCGGCCATCCACAGGCGTCTGCTTCCCCTGGTGAACGCCCTCTTCGTCGAGGCCAACCCCATACCCCTGAAATACGCCCTGAACCGCGTGGGCTTCGCCGTCGGCAAGCCTCGACTTCCCCTCACTGAGCTGAGCGACAGGTGCGCCGCGGTCATGGATGCTGTTCTCAAGAACACCAAGGTGGACCTGCCTCTGGAAACAAGGGCAAAGTAAGCTTCAGTCCCGTGATGTCAGTCCCCGGCAAGTGCGCAGAATTGCACCACCGTGTTCCTCTAGCGCACGGGGCGAGGGTGGTTACACAATCTCTGGACGAATGTTTGCCTGACAGTTACCGGCCCTCCCACAGGGGACACTCCTGAGCTACTTTGTCTCCGACCTCACATCGAGGCCAAAGCTTAGCAGTAACTACGCTTTCCTTTATGTGCTTATGTACGTACTGGCACATCGTATGTCGGACACCTTTCAAGATTTCCTCAACCAGATGGAAGGCATCATCCGGAGGATCGATCGGATAAGGTTGTTTGAAGGCGTTCTTATGAGCACGATCAATGTCCAGGTAGAGTGAAGTGAGCGTAGTGCCTACCCGAGTAACATACTGGTCGTAATAAAGATTTCGCTCATAGTCTTGTTGTATGTATAGTTTCTGTCTTCTCTCCCGCGTGGCACGAACTATCAAAAGGTTTATCAGAAATCCAAGTCCGGCCAGTACCAGACCAAGCAACCAAAGCGCCCAACTTGGCAGTGTGAGCAATTGACTTAGTGTGATAACACCGGCGCCTGACGTAATGGTCATTGTGGGCAGTGACTTGACGAAATCCCGGGCTTTGTTCCCGAACTCGAGCTTGTCTCTGATGTCCTCAAGGTATACGGAGCGCAACTTTTCGTTTTCTTCAAAGTTCAGTTCCCTGCCTTTATAGATGGTATCCAGACTACGCATGCTCGCTTGAACCGTGGCGACTACGGTCTCAACATACTCTAATTCTGAGCCGCCCACCTTCGTAGCTCGGTCTTGGATGTCTTTTAGAACCTTCTCCGCCAGAACCGCGACGTTCTTGGATGATCCAGGGTCCTTAACGAAACTTCCAGTCAGCGCCCACGCCAATCTTATGGCAGTGAAAGGTGGTAACAGTTTGGTCTTTTCTGCTGGCTCAGCCATTTTCCCCCTCCTGGCAGTTGCTTGTAGCTGTTGCTTGCTTGGTTGGGCGTATTATATTACATTGGAAAGTGCTTTGCACGTGGGAGCGTGAAATCGGTTTTTGCAGCCATCGTCCGCAAAGAAACGACACCTCGCCGGAGGGCGAACTGGACGTTTCTCCGTCACCTTCAACACTGATGCTCTTGCCTCCTCAGGCGCCGAGCAAATACGCTGAACCAAAGCGAGAAAAGTCTCACCGTCTACAAGACTTGACCTGGGCTCGCGCGAAGTGAAAAGGCCCCCGACTACGGGGGCCTTTTTCACCGTGCATCAATTCAGCATTGGTTCTCCGCCGCGGCTGCCACCTACGGGTGCACATCCGCGAGGATATAGCGCAGCGGGGTCGTCCCTTCGTTCTTGATGAGGAAGCTTGTATTGACAGGGATTGCGAAAGCTTTGTCCGCTTCGGTGCGGCTCACGTCTCTTCCCACCGTGGCGGTTAGCGTGCCTTCTATCACATAGACAAAATTGGGATCCGGAATACTCTCCTCAGCTCGCTGGCCTCCCGCTGCAACAGTGAATTCCCGTACCCTTAACTTGTAGTCTGTCGCTGCTCTCAACTGAAGCTTGTCGGACAGGAAAAGCTTCGTCCCCCGGTGAAACGCATCGGGATTGTCGTTGGCGGAGCGCACATCAAAGGCAAGCACCTTGCTTTGTGGCGGATAGCGGTGCGAATGCTGAGCCTTTGCCGGGACCATGATTCCCTCGCCGGCGGCCGCAAGCTTGGTACTATCGGAGGTAGTAACTTCGGTCGAGCCCTTTACCACGAAGAACTCCCAGAAGAAACCGTGGCCTGTGGGGTTTTCTTTGACTTCATCGGCGCCTATGTTGACTACCGCGGCTACCCACCTCCAGCCCTCTGGCGGGGGAGTCCCGACGCTGATGTCCATTCCCTGAGCAACCGTTTGCGCCGGGGCCGGGGCGGCAGCTCCGGGTGTGGCCGCCGGGGCCTTGGCTGGCTCGGGTGCCTTGGCCGGCGCCGGTATTACCAGGGGCGCTGTGGCCACTACATCGCCGCCTACCGACTTGATGCTGTATACGCCCGGCTTCAGTCCGCCCTTGCCGCCAAGGGGAGGCTTGGCCATGTCCAGGGTAACCGCGAAGGCACCCGAGTCGTTGACAATGGCCAGATCCGTGGTCAGGAACACGTCGCGGCCCTGAGCAGCGGCGCCGGGGATATTCAGCCATACACCCTTGCCCGCCGGGAAGCCGGAACCGGCAATTGTCAGCTTGCCGCCAGCAATCGTCGCCGACAGCGCCGGGCCACCCTCGCCGGCCGAGCGACCGGGAGCGCCTTCAGCACCAGCCGCGCCGGGAGGTCCAGCAGGGCCGGGAGCGCCCGCAGGTCCCTGGGCGCCGGCAGGGCCTAACGGGCCGGCGCACGCCAACACGGCTTCGATGAGCAAGACGATGACGAACGTGAAACCGATCCAGACTGTGTACCTCCAACGCATTTTCGCCGTATGCATGTTGACCTCCGTGCCTAGAATAAGGGCCCGGATAGCTCCGTTCCCGAAAAACCCGCGTTTGGTGCACTCCACGTTCATGCCACATTGCAAAAGCCGTTTGCGGCGATTCTCTGGGGAAGTTGCGCGTGACAGTCTGCCCGAGGCATAGCCATACGCATACTTGCTCCAGTCTGGCAAGCCAATCGGCGTACCTTACGCCGTGCACCTAATATATATGAGCAGACAGGGGCTGTCAAGAGGACAAAGGGCCCAAAATCCACCACCCATTGAGTCTCCTCAAAGGGAAAATCCTCTGACCTGCCTGGTGCTACACTCGCCTTTGGGGCCGAAGTGTCGGCCTCCCTTTGGCAAAGGGAGATTGAGAGGGATTTTGATGGCGGATTCAGGGGGCCGAGAATCCACCACCTACTGAATCTCGCCAAAAGGCAGATCTTTTCACCTGTTAGGTGCAACAATTCGCGGTGTCCCGCCTTCGAAGAGTGGAGAAGAACCCCTGGTCAACCCCCTATATCCCCCGATCCCATTCGGCAAGCCTTCGGGCTGAGGCCCTCGAGGCCGAAGGCTCACGGCAGGCTTGGGGGACTTTTGAATCTGTCCCGACAAGTCGGGAAGACCCCCGTCAGGGGGTTGCCTGAACCTCTTTTTCTTCAGTAGTCTGCTTTGGTTCGACATGAACCAAGTTCTTGATGGCGGATACTGGGGCCCGAAACCCCGGGGCATTCTTGTTCTCCCACAGGAGACGGACGCAACGCGTCGCTACAGGATCCACCATAATTCCTTGACACCAGGAAGCCAGCGGTCTATTCTTCCTATGACATGTTCGATAGCAAACGTCTGGAGCAGGTCCTGGGGGTCGAATTCAGGGACCCATCTTTGCTGCAGCAGGCGCTGGTCCACGACTCCTACCTCAACGAGAACCCCGGTTTTGCCCTGCCGTCGAACGAGCGCCTGGAGTTCCTTGGCGACGCCGTCCTCGGCTACATCATCGCCGAGCGGCTTTTTCACTTGTTCCCCGACCTCCTGGAAGGTAAGCTCACCGCGTTCCGGGCCTACTTGGTCCAACAAGATACCCTTCACCGGGTCGCCCGGTCTCTTGACATGGGAAGATACCTGCTTCTGGGCGTGGGGGAAGCGAAGGGTGGCGGCCGGGACCGACCCAGTAACCTCGCCCGCGCCCTGGAAGCTGTGATCGGCGCTGTGGCCGTGGACCAGGGGACGGACGCCGCCCGGACGCTGGTCCTGCGTCTCCTGGAGTCCGAACTCGCCCAGTTGAAAGCGGGGAAGCAGCCGTTCGACTACAAGTCGCGCCTTCAAGAAGTCCTGCAAAGCAAGGGGCAGCCTGCTCCCAGCTACCATCTGGTGGACGCAACAGGCGCGGCCCATGCCCGCTGGTTTACGGTGGAGGCGCGCCAGGGGGACAAGGTGCTGGGCAAGGGCGAGGGAAATAGCAAACGCGTCGCCGAGACTGAAGCCGCACGCGCCGCGTTGGAGGGGCTCGAGGAGTTATGAGAATCACATAATGTGCTGAAAAGGCTCAAACAAGGGGCTAATGGATTACGGCGGCGCGAGTCTGGTGTGGTTTCCCACTAAGGATCACGGGAGCCCTCCTCAGCAGCCTCGGCGACGATGCGGATGAAGAGGCCGCTGGTCAGGGGACAGGTGGCGCGGACGTAGTAGTCGTGGGCCAGCTTGCCCCTGATCTGGTCCTGGGTGACCAGCTTGCCCTTTGGCGCCGTCCGCATCAGGGCATCGATGTCCAGGGGCCGGGGTATGAGCATCTTGCCGGCGCCGTGCCTGGCTACCCACGACGGCGGCACCTCGACGATCTCCGCCTCCTTGTTGAGTTTCTCTTTCCAACTGGTGCGGGTTTTCATAGGACTGCCTCCTAAGAACCGTTCTCGCCTTGCAGTCGGTGCAAGACGTATCCCTCTCGTGATGGGCCCAATGCACGGCGGTTCTGGCCAGGCAGAGCCCAACTTCGCAGGGGCCGACCCGCGGGTCGGCCCGGGGGCGGGCGAACACATGGGTTCGCCCCTACATCGGGTCCCCCCTCTTTGCCCGCCTTCCCCACGGTCTTCAGGTACCCCGCGGTGAAGGGCCGGAGGAACAGGCTTTTCTCCCTCAGTATCTCGCCGCCGCCCCGGTAGACCTCGGCCACCACCTTGGACCGCATGTTGCGGGCAATGCGCTGGAACAGGAGGTGCAGCACCTGGAAATGGCTCTGCTCCGGGAACCCCGAATTGGAGATGACCACAATATTGGGGTACTTGTCGTACCGGCGTACGTGGCGGTACTCGCCCGCCTCGTCCTTCTCGAAATGGGGGTCCACGATGGGTATGAGCCTATCCATGAAGTCCTTCATGATGCCGGTGACGTTGTCCACGTAGACGGGCGTGGCCATGACAACTATGTCCGAGGCGAGATACTTGGGCAGGAGTTCGTCCATGTCATCGCGGATGATGCACTTGCCGGGCGTCAGCGTCCAGCACTCGAAACAGCCCAGGCAGTGCCTTATCTTCTTCTTGACCAGCGGGATGTTTTCGGCCTCGGCGCCGGACTCTCTGGCCCCGTCAAAGAACGCCTCCACCATGGTGTGGGTGTTGCCCCGTTCGCCCCGCGGGCTGCCGTTGAATGCGGTGATCTTCATGGCTGGCCTCCATTCCGGGCGATTGTAGATGTGCGCTGTATCTTGCACGAGCCCTTTTGGGCGCAGCATGCTGCGCCCCTATACGCTCGTTTCCTGCTTCTTGAGACTACCTCACCTTCTCCAGCTTGGCATAACTGAGGAGCAGCTTCTTCACCCCGATCCTGGGGAAGGCCACTACCACCTCTTTGTCGTCTTTGACCGGCTTGGCGCTGACCACCACCCCCTCGCCGAATACGCCGTGCTTCACCGAGTCGCCGGGCTTAAGCTCGGGCAACACGAGGAGCGGGGCTGCGGGCCTGGGCGTTACTCCCATCGCCGTTACTGCCGTCTCTTTAGCCGAAGAGTAGCCGGCAATCAATTTGGAGGGGATGTCCTTGAGGAACCGGGAAGGCGGGTTGGCGCCGCTCATGCCGCCCAGGCTGCGTCGGAAGGCCCGCACCAGGTAGAGACGCCTCCTGGCCCGGGTGACCCCCACGTAGCATAGGCGCCGCTCCTCCTCCATCTGCTCCGGACTATCGAAGGAGCGCACATGGGGCAGGACGCCCTCCTCCATGCCTACGATGAACACCACGTCGAACTCCAGGCCCTTGGCCTGGTGGAGGGTTATCAGGGTCGCCGTGTCGGAACGCTCGTCGAGGTTGTCCAGGTCGGAGACCAGGGCCACGCCTTCCAGGAAGTCGCTGAGGTTCTCCTTCTCCCGGGCCACGTTCCGCAGTTCCTGGATATTGTCCCACCGGTCCTCGCCGTCCTCCCCCTGCTGGACGTACTTTTTGTACCCGGTCTTCTCCAGCACCAGGTCCAGCAACTCCACCGCGCTGACCTTCTGGCTTTCGCCTCTTAACTCCTCCATCATCGAATAGAAGCCCGCCAGGCCGGCGGCGGTACGCGACGCCACGGGAATGGCCGAGGACTTGTCGGCGACGGCCTGCAGGGCATGGTACAGGGGAAGCCCCCGGGCCTGGGCCATGCTCGATAGCTCGTCGATGGTGCGCTGGCCGATGCCGCGCGGCGGGACGTTGATGATGCGGGAGAGGCTGACGCTGTCCAGCGGGTTGTAGATAAGCCTCAGATAGGCGATGGCGTCCTTGATCTCACGGCGTTCGTAGAAGCGGGTGGCCCCCACGATCTTGTACGGGGTGCCGTAGCGGATGAAGGTGTCCTCCAGCGCCCGGGACTGGGCGTTGGTGCGGTACATGATGGCCACATCCCGCAGCCGGGCCTCCTTCTGGCCCATCAGCTTCTCGATCTCCTGCGCCACCAACTGGGCCTCTTCCTGCTCGTTGTAGGCCTCGGCGACGACAATGGGGGCGCCCTTATCGTTCTCCGTCCATAGCTTGTACTGTTTGCGTTGCAGGTTGGGCAGGATGATGTGGTGCGCCGCCTCCACTATGGTCTGGGTGGAGCGGTAGTTCTGCTCCAGAAAGACCACCTTGGCGTTGGGGTAGTCTTTTTCGAAGCTCAGGATGTTGCGGATATCGGCGTGACGCCACGAGTAGATGGACTGGTCGGGGTCGCCGACGACACATATATTCTTGTATTTCCCGGCCATCTGGCGCGCCAGGGAGTACTGGGCGATGTTGGTGTCCTGGAACTCGTCGATCAGCACGTGGACGTAGCGGTTCTGGTATTTGGACAGGATGTCCGGGTGCTCCTCGAACAGATAGTGCGTGCGCACCAGAAGGTCGTCGAAGTCCAGGGCCTGGCTGCGGTGCAGGATCTCCTGATAGCGCTGGTACACCCGGTGGATTATCTCATCGGCATAGTTGTTGCGGCGCCCGGCGTAGTCCTGGACGCGCACAAGCTGGCTCTTGGCGGCGTCGATGGCCGACTGGAGCGCCCGGGGCGAGAACCGCTTCGGGTCGATGCCCAGTTGCTCCATCGCCTGCTTGATCACATTCATCTGGTCGTCGTCGTCGTAGATGGCGAACTGGCTATCGAGGCCGATGGCCGCACCCTCGATGCGCAGGATGCGGGCGCAGATGGCATGAAAGGTCCCCACAGTCAACTCGGCGGCCCGCGGACCCAGCATGGCCTGAAGGCGGCTCCGCATCTCGCCGGCGGCCTTGTTGGTGAAGGTGACGGCCATAATGCGCCGCGGCGACACCCCCAGGGTCTGCACCAGGTAGGCGATGCGGTGGGTAATGACCCGCGTCTTGCCGCTGCCCGGCCCGGCCAGCACCAGCAACGGGCCTTCTACGGTCTCGACGGCATCTTTTTGGGCGGGATTCAGGTCAGCTAGTGCGTCCATCTCACAGGCATTATAGCATTAGCGGAGGGGGGCGGGAACCGCGGAGGGGCGAGCAAAAAACGGGGGCGCCGCGACCGACGGCGGGGAGTCTGGACTGTCCCCCTTTAGTAAAGGGGGACAGGGGGAATCCGGGCCGACATCACCCTACAAGGCCAAGGCTCGGGAGAAAATGCAAAGACCTGAGAGGATGGACCGAGCGTTGACAGCCGCCCAGTACGGGGCTATTATCAGGGCCGAAGGCCAACGACGGTGAACGCCTTATTGCTAGTCGAAATCGGGAATCCCGGTCAATAATAGTTGGGGGTACCAAGATGACTGACCAACCTGAGAAGCTTGACCTTAGCTCACACCACATTGCTGAAGACAAGCGACAAGAACTTTTGCGCCTATTTCCGGAGGTCTGTACCGAGGGCGGTAAAATTGATTTTGAACGGCTCAAGCTTATATTGGGCAACACGGTGGACGTGGGAAAGGAACGCTACGGTATGAACTGGCCGGGCAAGGCGGATTGCTTCAAAACACTGCAACAGCCAAGCCCGGCTACTCTGCGCCCCTGCCCGGAGGAAAGCGTCAACTTCGATACCACCGAAAACCTCATCATCGAAGGAGACAATCTGGAGGTGCTCAAGCTCCTCCAGAAGTCCTACCTGGGCAAGGTCAAGATGATTTACATAGATCCGCCGTATAACACGGGCAATGACTTCATCTACCCTGACAACTATACGGAATCTCTCCAGACCTATTTGGAATACACCGGCCAGGTGGACGCCGAGGGAAAGAGGTTCGGCACCAACACCGAGGCCGATGGCCGCTTCCACTCCAAGTGGTTGAACATGATGTACCCCAGGCTATATCTCGCGAAGAATTTGCTAAGGGAAGACGGGGTCATATTTGTCAGTATTGATGATAATGAGATGGCAAACTTTCGCAGAATTGCAGATGACATCTTCGGTGAGGAGAACTTCGTAGCTACGCTTATCTGGCAAAAAGTGTTTTCGCCTAAAAACACCGCAAAGTACTTTTCCGAGGACCACGATTATATTCTTGTTTTTGCTAAGCACAAGGAAACGTGGTTACCAGAGTTGCTACCGAGAACTGAGGATGCAAATGACCGCTATGCCAATCCCGATAATGATCCACGTGGCCCGTGGTCCTCCAGCGATCTGACCGCTAGGAACTACTACGGTAGTGGGCAGTATAGTGTTACCGGGCGAACTGGCAAGACGTTTGGGTCAGGAAAAGGCCGCTATTGGCGGCAGAATCTTGAGAAGTTCAAAGCCCTTGATGCGGATAATCGAATTTGGTGGGGAGAAAATGGGGCAAACATGCCGCGATTGAAGCGATTCCTATCGGAGGTGAAAGAGGGCATTGTGCCCCAGACGCTACTGCTTCACACGACGGTTGGCAATACGCAGGAAGCCAAGAAGGAACTTCTTGAGTTTGCCAAATTCGAGAACACGGAGAACGTACTTAATTCCGTCAAACCCACGCGTCTTCTACGTCATCTTATCAAGATTGGCACAACACCTGGGTCTGATGACATTGTCTTGGACTTTTTTGCAGGGAGCGGCCCAACAGGGCACGCTATCACGTTGCAGAATCTCGAAGACGAGAGCAGACGGAGGTTTATCCTCGTTCAACTTCCAGAGCCTTTACCTGTACCGGAGAAGGTAGTTAGAACCATCGCGGACCTGGCTAAGTCGAGGATGACAAACGTCATCAAGGAACTCATCAGCAAAGATAGTGGCAAGCTGGACCTGGATGGGGCGCAGAAGCAGGATCGCGGTTTCCGTGTCTTCAAGCTGGCAGAATCCAACTTCAAGCCCTGGAACGCGCAGGGCGCTCAGGACGCGCAGTCGCTGGAGAAGCAGCTTGAATTGCACATCAACCATATTCTCGATGGCCGTAGCGCTGATGACATACTATACGAAATACTCTTGAAGAGCGGCTTCCCGCTTACCACCCCGGTTGAGGCTCTTACTTTGGCCGGTAAGACAGTGCACAGCGTTGATAACGGCAAGCTCTTCATCTGCCTGGAGCATGGACTGTCGCTGGACATTATCCGTGCTATGGCGGAGAAGAAACCTGAACGTGTAGTCTGCCTGGATGAAGGCTTTTCCGGCAACGACCAGCTTAAAGCCAATGCCGTACAGATATTCAGGACCAAAGGCGTCACCAGCTTCAAGACGGTGTAAGGAAGTAGCAATGAGCAACGAACTAATACCGCAAGGAAGTGATCTTATTCTGTACTCCACACCGGATGGCCGGGTACGCGTGGAGGTAGTTTTCCAAGATGAATCTTTCTGGTTAAGCCAGAAAAGAATGGCGGAATTGTTTGGAGTTGAGGTACATACGATTAATTATCATCTCAAGGAGATATATGCCTCCAATGAACTGAGGGAAGAGGGAACTATTCGAAAAATTCGAATAGTTCAACAGGAGGGTGACCGGCGAGTCAGCCGCGAGATAGATTTGTACCATTTGGACACTATTATCGCCGTAGGCTACCGTGTAAATAGCCGTCAAGCTACCCAGTTCCGTATCTGGGCAACCAACACACTGCGAGAGTTTATTGTTAAGGGCTTTGTGCTTGATGACGAACGGCTTAAGCAAGGCAAACGTTTTGGCAAGGATTACTTCGATGAACTGCTGGAGCGGATCCGCGAAATCCGTGCCAGCGAACGCCGTTTTTATCTCAAGATAACCGACATTTACGAACAGTGCAGTGTGGATTACGACCCCAACGCCGACATAACCCAGGCTTTCTTCAAAACGGTGCAGAACAAATTGCATTGGGCAATTACCGGAAAGACAGCGGCAGAGCTAATTGCCGAAAGGGCACATGCCGATAAGCCCAATATGGGCTTGCAAACCTGGAAGAATGCTCCCCACGGCAAGATCATGAAATCCGACGTGAGGGTGGCGAAAAACTATCTGGCGGAGAAAGAGATAAAGGACCTGGAAAGGGTCGTCTCCATGTACCTGGATTATGCCGAAAACCAGGCCGCCAGACATATTCTTATGAAGATGACGGACTGGGTCCAAAAGCTCGACGCTTTCTTGGAATTCAACGAATATCAGGTGTTGAACAACGCGGGGACCGTCTCCCATGAGGTGGCAATTCAACAGGCACAGGAGGAATATAACAAGTTTCGGGTCATTCAGGACAGAGATTACGAGAGTGATTTTGAGAAAGAGGCCAAGAAGCTTACCGATGCGCATAACCGGGGGAAGAAAAAGGCATGAAACTGCAATTCGACCCCAACCAGACCTTTCAGCTCGACGCCATGGCGGCGGCAAGCGACCTGTTCGACGGACAACCCGTGGGCGCTCCAGAGTACGCCGTCATCAACCTTGGCCGTACAGGTGGCATCTTTGCCGGACAGGAGCAGACCGAGCTTGGTACAGGAAACCGTCTACTGCTTGCTGATGACAAGATGCTGGCTAACGCCCGGGCTATCCAGATACGCAACGACATCGAGGTGACGGATGCGGCCGCTCCGCTGGAGGCCTGGGAACTATTCGACACGCAGGCTAATCTCGCCCGTCGCTGTCCACACTTCTCGGTAGAGATGGAGACCGGCACCGGCAAGACGTACGTGTATCTCCGTACCATCTTTGAACTCTCCCGGCGGTACGACTTCCAGAAGTTCATCATCGTCGTGCCAAGTGTTGCCATCCGCGAAGGGGTGTTAAAGAATATCGAGATTACTGCCGAGCATTTCCGCGCCCTCTATAACAACCTGCCCTTCGAGCATTTCGTCTATGACGCCAAAAAGGTCAACCGGCTGCGGCAGTTCGCGGTAAGCAACACGCTACAGATCTGCGTGATCAATATCCAGGCATTCAATAAGAAAGAGAAGGCTGTTATCTACAAGGAGAACGACAGACTGTCCGGCCGCCAGCCAATTGAGTTCGTGCAGGCGGCGCGGCCCATCGTCATCATAGACGAACCTCAAAGCGTGGAAGGGAGCGAGGAAGGCGCCGGCCTGGCGGCGTTGAAGGAACTCAACCCGCTCTGCACCTTGCGTTACTCCGCTACCCACCGGAATCCCTACAACCTGATCTACCGGCTTGACCCGGTACGGGCGTTCGAATTAAAGCTGGTCAAGCAGATAGTTGTAGCCAGCGCGGTAGCCGAAGGCAGTGCAAACGACGCTTTCGTTCGTGTGGAAAATATAGACTACAAGAATGGTATAAAGGCTAAAGTGCGCATTCAGGTGCAGACCAGCGAGGGGCCAAGGGAAAAGCCTATTACCCTCAAGAACGGCGCTGACCTGTTTACACTTTCCAACGAGCGGGCTTGCTATCAGCAGGGCTTTTCCGTGGCGGAAATCAACGCCGAACCCGGCAATGAGTTTATACGGTTTAACAACGGCCGTGTACTCCGGCTTGGCGAGGAAAGCGGCGGATTGCGTGAGGACATCTGGCAGACGCAGATTAAACACACCGTGAAGAAACACCTGGATAAAGAGCTTCAACTGCGGGCGCGGGGCATTAAGGTGCTGAGCCTCTTTTTCATTGACCGTGTAGCCAACTACCGCGATTACGATGAAGCCGGCCAAACGGTGAAAGGCAAATTTGCGCGTGTTTTCGAGGCGGAACTTGCCGCTCTGGCCAAAGAGGAACGTTACAAAGAGCTTGATTGGCTAAAACAGCCCGTAGAGAAACTACACGATGGCTACTTCGCACAGGACAGGAAGGGAGTTTATAAAGACACTCGCGGCGATACGGAGGCCGACGACAAGGTGTACGACCTCATCATGAAAAATAAGGAACAACTACTCTCGCTTGACGAGCCGTTGCGCTTCGTCTTCAGTCACTCTGCCCTGAGGGAAGGATGGGACAACCCCAACGTCTTCCAAATATGCACGCTTAATGAGACCAGGAGCGCCATGAAAAAGCGGCAGGAGATTGGACGGGGTTTGCGTCTGCCGGTAGACCAGAGCGGCTTGCGTGTTTTTGATGAATCAGTGAATAAGCTCTACGTTATGGCCAACGAGAGCTACGAGGACTTTGCCCGCGCCTTGCAGACTGAGTACGAGGAAGATTGTGGCGTCACCTTCGGTAAAGTGCCGATTACCGCGTTAGCCAAGCTGGTTCGCATCGTGGAAGGAGTGGAAAAACCTATTGGTCGCGAGAATGCCGAGGCCATCAAAGCCGCTCTCGTTAGCCAGAAAATGCTGGATGCTGAAGGCCGTATTCAACCAGCTTTTGATCCTAAGCTAAAAGATTTCAAACTGGAATTACCGGAAGCAGACCGTGATCTGACATCAGCAGTAATCGACTTGCTGGCAGCATATCAAATCGAACGCCACATCCGCAAGGACAAGGATGAGGGAACTAATCGGCTTCGAAAGAATATCCAGCTCAGCCCTGAGTTTAAGGCGCTATGGGACAAAGTGAAGCCCAGGACCACCTACAGAGTAGAGTTCGAGACAGACAAGCTGGTCGACCGGGCGATTGATGCGTTAAAGCGCATGGAAAAGATCGAGTCACCCAAAATAAGCGTCACTACCGGGCAGGTTGGGGTGACGAAGGCTGGCGTAGTTGCCACAGCCGTAGCTGTCGCCGAAGAACGCGTTTCATGGGCTACTATCCAGTTACCTGATTTGCTGGCCTATTTGCAGAATGAGACAGAACTGACGCGTTCAACACTCGTCCGCATTCTCAAGAGTTCCGGCCGCCTTGGCGAGTTCTTCAACAATCCCCAGCGTTTCATGGATTCGGTGGCCGCAATTCTCAAATATGAGTTACACCGCCTGCTTGTGGACGGGATCAAGTATGAACGGATTCCGGGTTCTGGTTCTGATGCTGAATGGGAGCAGGTGTTGTTTAAGAATGAAGAATTGATAAATTACCTCACTGCCCTGCAAGTGAATAAATCGGTTTACGAATATGTGGTTTACGAATCAGAGGTAGAGCGGGAATTCGCCCGCCGTCTGGACGAACGGGAGGACATCAAGCTTTTCGTAAAGCTACCGGGCTGGTTTGAGATAGATACCCCGGTAGGTAAATACAACCCGGACTGGGCAATCTTAAAGCATGACGGCCAGGCATTTTACCTGGTACGGGAGACCAAAGGGACGAAAGATTTCCTGAAGCTGAGAACCATCGAGACCGACAAGGTCCGATGTGGTCAGCGGCACTTCGAACTGCTGGGGGTGCCTTTTGCAGTCGTAATTAACGCAGATGAAGTGTAGCAAATAGTCAGTGACTATGGAACATCTCACCCTTGCCTGGCTGGAAGAGCCTCCGGGCAATCAGGATGTCGCATATCTCCAGAGGCAGGAAAGAGCCGAGGACGCACCTGGCAGAGGTGAGTTGCTTTACCAGGTCTTTTCTGTTCACAACCTCAGGGCAAGGTCTCTTGCTTCGTGCTCTTCAGGGACTGTCTTCCATTGCCATCAGCATGAATGCGTCCTTCATGTTCTCTTCGAGTTCTCTTAGCGTCCGTCCCTGGGTCATTATTTCGGGATGCTCGAGCAGTTTGCCCACCCAGAACTTGTCGCCCTTCCAATAGACCATTTTCAGTTTGGCTTCCATTTGCAACCTCCCGGAGACGACCTTTCCAGGACATGATAGCACATAGACTACGTGCGGGAAACGTCGCCTTCAAACTGTGTCATTCTTCGGATTCTTCAGGCTGACGCCGGCGGCCGCGCCCGCTTGAGCTTGTCAGCGCCTTCGTAGCCGGGCCACCTGTGCTTGGCTGGAAGAGCCTTCGGGCAATCAGGCTCCCATATCTCCAGAGGCCGGAGAGAGCCGCTCGCAAAGAAAAGACCGATCGTCGGCAAGCATGGCCCTCTGCGGTCCACACGAGTATGATGCAACCTACATCTTCAAAAACTGCATGTTAGGAATTGTTGAAAAGTGGACTCCTTTACGATTCAAAAGTGGACTTGAGGGAACTCTTTGAGTGGGTAGATAACAGAGTGAATTACTCGGTTCTCCCACCATATGCGAAGCTCTAGGG
>JACQTY010000203.1 GCA_016210545.1 Chloroflexota bacterium | reverse complement strand
TTAAAGGACTGCGTTCACAAAATGCCCTGGTTGAGGAAGCTTTACGCGACTACATTGCCAGAGTCAGGCAAGAAAACCTCCGCAAACAGTACCTTGAAGCCAGTCGGGACCCTCAATTTCTTGCGGATGTGGATGAGGTAGAAAAGGCTTTCGAGCACGCCGATGCCGAAACTGCCAGGATGATACCGTGATAGGGGAATCGCGGTGGAGTGTTTATACCGCCGAGTTAGACCCCTTTGAAGGTTCTGAGCAAGGCGGACGAAGGCCCGTAATCATTGTCAGCAATGATGATTTTAATCGGGTAATGCCAGTTGTCACAGTGCTTCCAATCACATCCCTGAAACCTGGCCGGCGAGTACACCCCTCGGAAGTGCCCTTGAAAAAGGGTGATGCCAATCTGGGTGTTGATTCGTTGGTACTGGCATATCAGATACGCACGATCTCAAAGAAACGAATACAAAATCTGATCGGCGCTATGGATGATTCTGATAAGCAGCAAGAGATTGAAGCTGCCATCAAGCTACATCTGGGCCTGCACTAATTGCCTGATACCTGGTCTTGGGATAGTGTTGAGGGGTGAAGTCCCGAATCTCCTCCGAAAGTGTTTCACTTTTACGGATATCATCTCCTTCGTTTAATCCTTGAGCGGAGTTCCTCAAGAGATAAAAGGTTACCCGGGGCTGATTGATATTTTCTAAGCCTTTTATCCAGCTCCTCTCTGTGGCTTTTGGGAACAGGTACCATAGATTCATCCGAAGCAATGCTATCCCACAGGTCCTCAGCCAGTAGAATCTTCTCCGGTGTACTTAATTTAGTGATTTCAGGAATGTCGCTGATGCGCATGATTTGTCTCCTCCCTTTGCGGTCACGCTAACATAATATCACTGCTCCTCCCAATTGCCTAACCACCCCGTCCGTGCTATCATTCCGTCGGCAAAGAACGCCCAGCGCCCGAAGGAGGCATCAAATGACGACAGAGCCTAAGCGCACCATAATGTGCAATGACTGTCCTACGGTGGAATGCCGGAAGGGCT
This sequence comes from Chloroflexota bacterium, assembly GCA_016210545.1. Taxonomy (GTDB): domain Bacteria; phylum Chloroflexota; class Dehalococcoidia; order JACVQG01; family JACVQG01; genus JACVQG01. The sequence continues at coordinate 8,741 of JACQTY010000203.1, read as the reverse complement.
ACCCAAAGGGAATACCCGGCTACTGCGAGGCCAATCGCTTCAAAGAGGTCCTGGAGCAGACTAAGACCGAGTACTCGGCGCCCGGCGTCATCGACATATATCTGGCGTCGGGGAAGGTGGTGGAGAACGGCTATGGGAAGTGGTCCCGCATTCAGGAAGCCCTGGAGTTCAGCAAGGAACTGAAGGTCAAGAAGGTCGGGTTTGCCTCGTGCGTCGGCCTCATCGAGGAATTGCGGCTGGTCACCGAGCTTTTCACCGGGGCCGGCTTTGAGGCTATCTCGGCTTCGTGTCAGGTGGGCAGGATTCCCCCCGAGGCCAGGGGAGTCACCGGCTTCAAGGACTCCCATGGCCTCTTCTGCAACCCCATTGCCCAGGCGGGGATCCTCAATGATCAGGAGACAGAGTTGAACTTCGTCCTGGGCCTGTGCCTGGGCCACGATATCCTGTTCAACCGCTTCTCGAAGGCTCCAACTTCCACTCTTATTGTGAAGGACCGGGTGACGGGGAACAACCCCGCGGCCACGCTGTACGGCTCATTCCAGCGGCAGGCCCTGATGAAGCTGTATTGTCCCAAGGAGAAGCCGAAGGCGAGGGGTTCTGCGACCACCTAACCCTCTGTCCCTTCCCAGGGTGGGAAGGGACGTTCACCCTCTCTCTAGCTCTCTCCCATCGAGGGCGAGAGGACTTGGCGACCCTTGTGTCCCGGCCTATCCAGCGTCTTGGCGTCCTCCCGCCTTACCAGCAGCTCTTTCCACTCGACGCCGGTAAACCGCCACACCGCGTCAGCCCAGGAGGCCAACTCGGCGGCGGTGGGCGTCTCGTGGGAGTCGAAGGCCTGCTTCCGCAGCAGTTCAGAGAGTCTGTTCTGCAGTTTCTCCATGCGACGTTCGTGGTCTCCCAGCAGGAAGCGCCCGGCGTCGGCGTCGGCCTTCTGGACGGCGAGGGCCAGGTGGGGGTTGCACAGGCCGTCGGACTTGACATAATCAAGACGATGGCCTTCATCGCCGAGAATCCGCAGGAGGGCGGCGATGTTCCCGGCGACGGCGTGGCGGCTGGACTCGCAGGCCATGCAGAGGGAAGCGCTGGGGACGCCCGGCGTCTTGCCGCCGCGGAATGCCGCCCTTGGGTTGCGCTTTGCCCCGATGGCCTGTTGCAGCGCCTCCCGGTACGTCATCACCGCGGTCTCGTAGAAGCGGGCCATGGCGCTTTCGCTCATCATCTCCCGCTCGAGCAGAATTCGCGCTGCCAGATGGCCGTGATAGTGACAGAAGCCCGATGCGTCATCGAAACGGCGCCTTAGGGGCGGGTCTCCGGCGTGCTCATAGAGAAGGAACCAGATATGTTGCTCTTCAGTCTCCCGGACGAGGCGGCAGATGCAGCAATGGCTGTGCTGTAAGGCCCTTTCCAGGGAGATGAAGGCCCTCTCCGTGAGCTGTGGGTTGGACTTGTCTTTCACGTTTGCTCGCTACTCTGAAACGGAATTCCGCGCGTTTCCGTATCCGCCGACGGATGGGGAACCCTACCCCCGATGGTCCGTATCCTCCGGTTGTGGGGCTGGCTCTGTCTGTGTCGCCGTGGAAGCCGGCCCGGCCTCTATCCGGGGCTTGAAGAACGCCTGCGCGATGATGGTTGGCGCCACCGCGGAGCCGAGGACGACTGTCACCAGTATCGTATACTGGGTGCGGTCTATCACGTCGTGGGTGAATCCAAACAGGGCGGATATAGTGCCGAAGGTGAGTCCGGTTGACATAAGGAGAGTGGTGTAATGCCCCTCCCGTTTACCGAGGCGCAGCACCCGGGACAGGGGGAGCACCCCGGCAAATTTGGCGCTCACTTTAACTCCGAGGAAGGCCAGTATCCACACAATCCCGGCAACTACGGCCTGGAACGAGATAAACAGCCCAGCCTTGAGGAAGTAAAAGGGCGTGAGCACGGCGAAGGCCACCGACCGTATCTTGTGCAACAGGGCTTTCTCCCGCACGAACACGCCCGCCGAGACCAGGCCGATGAGATATGCCGGGAGCACGGCCTCAACCTGGGCGGATGTCGCCAGCCACGCCAGGAGGAAAAGCACCAGCAGGAAGAACTTTACCCCGGGCTCGGTGACACCTTTTCTGAAGCGGGAGATCACCCATGGGGCTACCTTCGGCAGCAACCACATGGCCGCGAGGGCAGCAGCAATGAAGACGATCATCCAGCGGTTGAACCCGGCGAAGAGGACTCCCAGCATCAGGACAGTCCCCAGGTCCGTAACGAAGCACGACGCCAGGATGAGTTTCCCCAGGTCGGTCTCATTAAGGCCAGTCTCGACCATCACCGCGTAGACCACCGCTACCGAGGTGGTGGAAAGGGCGATCCCCGCGATCTCGGCGGCTCGAAGGTCCCAGTGGGCCACGAAGTAGGCGAATACCCCGGCGGCGAGAAAGGGCAGCGCAAAGGAGGCTGCGCCTATGGCCAGGCTGGACTTGAGATGCCGGCGGAAAGAAACAGGGTCGATCTCGGCGCCTGCCAGAAAGGTAAGCAGGATAGCGCCGAAGCTTGCCAGGAAGTCGATCCAGGGGGTAGTGTGCAGCCCCAGGTAGTTTCCTCCCAGGGCGCCGACTATAATCTCGGCCAGAGCGACAGAAATTGCCAGGCGGATAGAAATAAGGCTTGCCGCCAAGGCCAGGCCCATCCATATGCTTGTAACCAGCCAGGTGTTTTCCATTCCGTCTCCTCTGTGGGGGCTTTCAGGCAAAGAAAAAGCCCCTACCCGTATCCAATGAGGTAGGAGCTATCAGGCCCGACAAGTCGGGGCGCTTCGGAACAAGTTATCCCGGCGAGCTCCATCGCCAATAGCGCAAGTATATCACGGCGATAGTTGCCGTTCAAGGTTCGTATCGAGGTGGCAATGGGTTGTCACCTGGTGGAGTTGGGGGCATCTCAGCTAAAAACCTTGAGAAGACGGTTTTTAGGACCACCGGTAAGGAAAGGGGTAACGGATAACACCCCGGAGAGCGTTAAGCTGAATCCCCCTCGGCCATTGCCCCTAACGAATGAGGATGATGAAATAGCTACAAATTGGTTCAGGGGAAAATACTTCACCTCATTGTGGAAAGAGTAACCGTCCCGACAACTATGTGACAAGGCATCACGATGGGTAGTCCTTCCGTCACCTCTTCAATACGTTCTGGCCAATCCGGAACTGCGCGGAAGTGGTATCGTCGAAAAGAGTGTTGAGATTATCTTTGGAGGATAGGAGCGCGCCAAGCTCCAAAACTGGTGTGGGTTCTCGATGCGACTCGGTTGCACCGAGCGACATTTTGTTCAAGACAGATTCAAAGAAGTGGCTTTTGTGTTCCCGGGACTGAGCGGCTCTTAATGCCGTTTCCTCGAGCGCTTTTTATGGGATGCCGCACCTGACCGGCGGCCGGTGACGCCCGCCCGACCAGGCCGCCGCCCTTTCGGAGGTCCCGCTCGCGTGACTGCAGTGCCCGCTCATCCTTGCTCACGGCCCACTCTCGTACCATGTCGACCGTCTTACGCATCTTGACCTGCAGTGTCTCCAACCGATTCTTGATTCTCGCCGGCATGGGGCGGTAACCCTGGATCTCCTGCGAAGCAAGTTTCTGGGCCTCCTGGAGTTTCTTCAGTGCCTTTTCCAGATGGGCGATGGCCTTCACGCCGTCACCCATGGCGGCGCTGGCATCGGACACAGCGTTCAGGGCATCCTGAATGTCATCCGCCACCGTGGACCGGAGGAATCGCTTACGGGTTTCCTTGGCCATAACAACGTCTCCTTGAAGATACCAACTGTTCACCCAGCCTTTCGACACATCACGATGCTAATTCTATCAGCGACCGCTCACATCGAAAAGGTTTTCGGCTCGTGCTTCTCCGGGACGGAAGGAGTCTTTGGCTTCTCTTGAGAGCCGGGAGTTGCTGGATAGGCCCTGTCCTTCGTTCTGCGGGCCTCCACCCTTTACTCTGGGTCCACCGCTTCAGCCCGCGGTGCATCCCTATCTCATAGCCGTCCAGGGTCTCTCCCGGAAATAGACGCTTCTTGTCACCCTGAGCCGCCGCGAAGGGTCTGGGGATGTTCGGGGATTAAGATTCCACCCCAGATTCTTCAGTCGTCCCCACACGTCGGAACTCCATCAGAATGACAGCGCGGAGGCCCATTTTCATACTTCGCGGCGCCCGGCGCAACTGGCCGTGAACGATTCCCACGTACTTCCTCGGGGAGCTTACCGTCAGGCACGCCATTCCCAATTACAGGCCCAGTGCTCGCCCATGAGCGCGGCTGGGGACGCTGGGTATCCCGATGAATCGGGACGGGTCCGTGGCCTCGTCCCAACTGGCCTTGCCCTCTAAGCATACCATCTGAAGGGCCAGGCGACTCAGGGGGATGCGCTCCTTCAGTGGTTTGCGGATCTCTTCCTGCTTCCCCACCGCATGCAGCCGCTGCTGGACGAAAGGAAGGTCGAAACTACTTCAAAGTGCCTTCTTCGGTGAGCTGCCGAACTTCTTCGGGTGACAGCCCGAGTAGCTTGCAACACACGTGCTCTGTGTGCTCGCCAAACAACGGGGCATCCCTTTCTATCGTGCAGGGCGTCTCCGATAGCCTCCAGGGAGGAGAGTTGACGGAGAACCGGTCACCCCCCTCCGGGTGTTTCATCAAGATAAAGGCGCCCCGTTCCTGCAAATGGGGGTCGGTAAACAGGTCCTGCGGCGTAAGTGAGGCTACCGCGGCGACTCCGGCCGCCTGCAACAATTCCATGGCCTGGTAATGGGAATATTTCATCGTCCAGCTTTCAACCAAACGGTCCAACTCTTCGCGGTGCTCGTGCCGGGACTCCTGCGAGGCGAATCCTGGATCGCGACTCCAATCCGGGTCCCCTGCGGCCCGGCAGAAGGCTCTCCACTCGTCGTCATTGGCAATGGCTATGCTTATCCAGCTATCATTGCCCGCGCAGCGATAGCAGTTGTGGGGCGCCATCACATCATCGTCATTGCCGTTGCGGCTCTGTATCCGGCCGTTCAGGTTGTAGTCCATGATGGCGTCGCCCAGGAGAATGGAAATAGATTCCCGGGAAGAAAAGTCCACATATTGCCCCTGGTCGGTATCTTGCCGCGAGACCAGGGCGGCCATAACGGCCACAAACGTAGTGTAGCCGCTGATGATGTCCATGCTGTACCTTATCTCGGTGGGTGGGCCGTCGCGGTACCCTGTCATATCGCTGAGGCCGCTGGACGCGGCAAACAGCGGAGCATAGCCGATCGCCCCCACCTCCGGTCCGCTGCCGCCCATGGTTGAAGAGGAGGACATCACAATCCTCGGGTTAAGCTCCCTGACCACCTCGTAGCCCAGCCCCAGCCTTTCCATTACACCCGCCGAGTAGTTCTCTACTATGACATCGCTTATCCGGATAAGACGTTTGATCAATTCCAGACCTTTGGGATGTTTGAGATTGATATTGGCGCTGAGCTTATTACGGTTGAGGTCGTTGAAAATGGCATTTTTGTTTATCCCGGATGGCTTACCCGTGTAAGGGTCGGCCCCTATCCGGCTCATATCTATCCGCTGCTCGCTCTCGATCTTGATTACCTCGGCCCCGGCTGATGCCAGCAGAGCTGCGGTAAGGGGGCCGGCCATGCCCCAGGAAAAATCAAGTACCCTGATGTTTCGGATTGCGCCAGCAGTCAAATCGCCCCCCTCTTCCTTAGCTCATCGAACTCTTCCCGGCTCAGCCCAAGGCGTTGACAGTAGATTTCCTCGTTATGCTCTCCAAGGCGCGGGGGCAGGCGCCGCAATGTCCAGGCAGATTCAGAGAACCGGTAGGGAGACGTGGGGAACTGGAAATTGCCCCACTCGGGATGGTCGATTTCCGCGAAGAACCCCCGTGCCTGCATTTGAGGTGAATTGACCACTTCTTCGATCTGCAGACAGGGAGCTATGGCTGCATGTCCGTCGATGGCCTTGCGATAGATCTCCTCCTTGGTGTGCACTTTGAACGAGTCTTCAAGGCGCTTTTTCAATTCGATGCCGTGCTCTTCGCAGAAGGCCCTGTCTTTTAGTCTTTCGTCCTCCCCCCACCAGCCTGGAGTGCCGATCACTTTCAGAATCGCCTGCCATTCATCCGGCCAGCGGTGGAAACCGAAGTCTACATACCCATTCTTGCACGGCATAATACCAGCAAACTTGTAGCCACGGGTTGCCCGGTTGGCGAGCTCCCCCCGGTTGGGCCAACGCAACAGGTCGATAGTATTCATATCGAGCAGGGCTTCTTGTTTGGAGATATCCACATGCTGGCCCTTGCCTGTGGCCTTTTGGTGGAAGATGGCCAGCAGAGTGGCGCCAGCGGCGCTCACGCCGCAGACGTAGTCGCCGCTGTAGTTAGCCCACTTTAGAGGCGGTCGTCGAGGATAAGGGCTGGCGCCGGGTGTGAGGTATCCCTCTCCCCCGCTCTGAAAGCTATTTAGAGGATAGGCACGATAATTTCGGTAAGGCCCGGTTTGTCCGAAGGGTGTGATAGATGTTACCACCAGTCGGGGGTTAACCCGGATAAGGCGATTGAAATCCAGCTCCGCATCTTCCATCACCCCGGGGGTCTTGTCCTCTATCAGAAGGTCAGCCTTGGCTATTAACGTCAGCAAGACCTTCCTGCCTTCAGGATGAAAAGGGTCCAGTGTAACGCCTAGCTTGTTAGCATTCAGGAAGAAGAAGAGGCCGCTATTATCTGGGCCTGACGCGTCTCCTTTGAACGGCGGCCTTCGCCGGGAGATATCTCCCTGACCTGGCAACTCTACCTTGATTACCTTCGCTCCCATGTCGGCAAGGAGCTTGGAGCAGTAGGGACCGGCGATGAACTCACTGAATTCGACTATCGTCAGTCCGGCCAGCGGTCCAGCTTTTCTCGAGGTATCCCGATTCGGTCGCTGTGTCTCTTTCAAGAGCGTCCTGCTTTCTGCGCTTAGTTGGTACCGTCCCCACGGCCACGTTCAGCGTCCGGTTGACTCCCCAAAAGCAAAAGAATACAATCAATCGCACACGAGCATCTGTGGCACGCATTATAACAAACGTTGCCGTTTTTGTGTAGGCGAGGGGCCTCGTTGGAGGCCTTCCCTCATATGCCTGCCCGACAGAGACCGACATGGACGGACGGGACATCAGCCCCAACCTTTGAGACTGAGGAGGCCGCCGATCTTCTACGGATGGCGGGTTGTAGTCGCCGGCGCCGTATGCCTTTTCACTGCCTACGGCTTCGGCTTCTACCCGTTGACTGTGGCTTTCAAGGATATTCAGGCTGAGTTCGAAGTGAGCCGCGGTATCCTCTCTGGCGCCATAGCCATATTTGGAATCATTACTGCCATAGGTTTTCTGCTCGCCGGGCGCTTCTGTGACAAATTCGGCGCCCCTCGCGTCATGAGGGTTTCTGTGCCCCTGGTGGGGTTGGGCATAGTTTTGGTCGGCCTAACCCATAATGTGGTGCAACTCTACGCGGCATTCGCGATCTATTCCATTGGCCTCAGCGGCGTATCCCTCGTCCCGATCAATGTCCTGGTGTCCACGTGGTTTGGCGACAAACGGGGACGGGCGGTGGGCCTGTTATCGGCGGGGGTGAGCCTCGGCGGCTTTGGCGGGCCGCTGGTCTCGGGCTTCCTGTTGACTCGATTTGGCTGGAGGTCAATGTTCTGGGTCCTGGGCCTTGCCGCGTGGGGCCTCCTCGTTCCCCTTGTGCTCTGGACCATGAAGACCCCCGTCCGGTCAGCCAACTCCGGGGCTGCTGGTGTGGGCCGAACGTCGGCTAATACCAGGACTGCAACCCTTCCTTTTGGTGGTTCCTTCACTTTGCGCCGGGCGCTCGGCACACATACTTTCTGGCTTCAGGCGCCGGCCCTCTTTCTCGTTAGCTCTGTTTGGGTGGGGGTTTTATCCCATACCCCGAATTTCCTCAGGGATGGCGGCCTGTCACCCAGTCAAGCCGCGCTGGGTCTTGGGCTAACCTCCGCCATGGGGATTTGGACGAAGCCGCTTTCCGGATTCCTCTCCGACCGGCTGTCTCGAGTTGCTCTATTTGTGGGATTCCTGCTATTTCAGGCGGGAGGCGTCTACCTATTAGCCAGAATGCAAGGGGGCGCCTCAGCTTTTCTGGCTCTGATCATACTTGGGATAGGCGGCGGAGGGGCGGTCCCACTTCGCCCGCTCCTGACCAGCCAGTTCTTCGGAAACCGGCAGTTCGGCGCCGTTTTCGGGGCATTGGAGTTTGCTTACGCGCTGGGCGGCGCCGCCGGTCCCCTGGTAGCTGGGTGGGTCTACGACCGGACAGGTAGCTACTCGATAGCTTTCCTTCTCTTCTTCGCCGCCTATGTTGTGGCCATAGGGAGTTACTGTATTGCATACTACGTTAGACCTAAATCAAAGGTCGAGCTGCGGCACGCTTGACAGACTAGTCGCCCAATCCGATAATAACCATCGCATACGAGTTTCTTAGAAACTATCTCAAAATGATGTTGGTAGTCCAAAATGGGGTGCGTCAGGGTTCCAACCTCACCCTCGGCCCGCTAGCGGGCCACCCCCTCTCCGTTAACGGAGAGGGGGACAGGGGGAGAGGTCGAGGCAAGCGCAACGATCTTAGTAGCGCTCAGCTCACATTTTGAGATAATCTCTTAGTTCAGGCAACGACTGCAAAATGGGAGGCTCTTCATGGCTAAGGTCTTGGAAGGTATCCGGATACTGGAATGGGTGCAGTTTATGAATG
>JACQTY010000208.1 GCA_016210545.1 Chloroflexota bacterium | reverse complement strand
TCAGTTTACTAAAGGGGGTAGGGGGATTTGCCCTTCGCCCTTGTTGCGGGGCGCCCACCGTGCTAATATGTGCCTGACTTCCCGGCCAGGCACGTTGACACACGTTTGGTTTCAACCATAGAACTTCTTCTCCGCGCAGCGGAGTCTTCGACAGGAGGTGACTGCCCATGGACGTACCGGAGGTCTCTCTATCTCTAGGGGGGAAAGTGGCCATTGTTACCGGCAGCGGGCGAGGCATCGGGCGGGCTATCGCCCTGGCCCTGGCCTCCACGGGGGCCAACATCGCGGTGGCCGATGTCCTCACCCCCGATATCGACAAGACGGTCGGCGAGTTGCAACAAATGGGCCGGAAGGCCATCGGGGTCACCACCGATATCACCAAGCGGGACCAGGTGGAGAACCTGGTCAGCCGGACGGTGAAGGAACTGGGTACAGTAGACATCCTGGTCAATAACGCGGGGATCCTGCGCGTCGGGCCGCTCCTGGACATGAAAGAGGAGACCTGGGACAAGGTGATGGACACCAACCTGAAGGCCTACTTTCTGTGCAGCCAGGCGGCGGGCCGGGTGATGGCCGACAAGAAGAAGGGCTGCATAATCAGCACCGCCTCCATCGCCGGCCTCAAGTTCGTCGGCAACTCGGCGGTGTACGCCGTGTCCAAGGCGGGCGTGGTCATGTTGACCAGGGCTATGGCGGTGGAGCTGGCCCCTTACAACATCAGAGTCAACGCTGTCGCTCCGGGGATCGTGCAAACGCACCTCATGCGGGCGGTGTTTGAGAACCCCGAGTGGGTGAAGACGCGGGTGTCCCGGATACCGCTGGGCAGGCAGGCCCAACCGGAGGATATTGCCAAGGTGGTGGTCTTCCTGGCCTCCGATGCCGCCGGCTATGTCACCGGCCAGACTATTGTGGCGGACGGCGGCGAGCTGGCGTAGACGCTTCTAAGAGCGCGTTACGTTTGCATTCTGAGGGGTAGGGGCCGCACCCTCTCTCCCGCTCTCTCCCGTCGAGGGAGATCCCGATATATCGGGACTCTCCCCCCTTTGAGGGGGAGAGTTAGAGAGAGGGGGATCTTTGGTAGTGAGAAGGTGGTGGCCCCGATTTATCGGGGCCACCACCTTTGCGTCTATTTCCCCTTGAACTGCGGCTGGCGCTTCTCCTGGAAGGCGATGGACGACTCGCCCCAGTCCTCGGAGGCGATCAATGCCCCCTGGACGTTGGCTATGGAGTTCAGGGCCGCCGAAAGGTCCATGTTCATCCCGTCGTACACCAGTTGCTTGTCGGCCCGGAGCGCCAGAGGCGGGCCTTTGGCCAGCCGCCGGGCGTACTCCATAGTCTCCTCTTCCAGTTGCTCGGGCTTCACCAGCCGGTTGAGCAGGCCGATCTGGAACGCCTCCGGGGCCTCCAGCATGCGGGCGGTATAGATAAGGTCCAGGGCCCGTCCCATGCCGATGATGCGGGGCAGGAGCCAGGTATCGCCGAAGGCTGGAGCGATGCCCCTGTTGGTCCAGCCGACCATGAACTTGGCATTGTCCGAGCCGATCCGTATGTCGCAGGCCTGGGCCATGGAGAACCCCTGGCCGACGGCCACGCCGTTGACCATGGCGATGGTGGGGATTTCCATGTTCCTGAGGACCAGGGTTATGGGGCGTATGTAGTTCCGCACCCCCCGGCCCCATTCGGCGGCGTTCCTCGGCTGGGTTGCCTTCTCGCGGGACACCAGGCTGTCGGCGTCGCCCTTGAAGTCGCCCCCGGCGCAGAAGCCGCGGCCGGTACCGGTCAGTATGAGCACCCTCAGGCTATCGTCATTGCTGGCCAGTTGAAGGACTTCGGTTATCTCCTTCATCATTACCGGATTGACCGCGTTCAACCGCTGCGGCCTGTTGAAGGTGAGTTTGGCTATCCCCTGCTCGACGGTATAGGTGATTGTCTTGTACGCCACTGTTGCTCCTCTCTTTTCTTGTACAACGAAGTTGACGCCTGCTTTCAAAATGGAAGAGATCGTAAATGCTCACTTCTAAAGTCTAAACAAACTAAAATCACACTGAGCACAGAGAAGGCGTATGTCATTTCAATCGTTACCCACCTTCCGACTGCTTAGGCGGCAATTCCCTCGAAAATAGCCCCATGAAAATGTAGTTGCCCGATTTATCGGGCAGGGTTTGCCCAATGAATTGGGCGACTACGGGCCGCGCGTGGGCTATTTTCATACTTCGCGGCGCCCAGCGCAACCGGGCATGAACGGTTCTCCCGAGAATAGCCATCAGGCAGGGCGGACCAGATGCCCCAGGCTTAAGCCTGGGGTACAAGAATAAACTACATCCCCACAAGTTGGGCGCCCTATTTCCCCTGAGCATAGCGAAGGGTCTGGGGATGTTCGGGGATAAGATTCCACCCCAGATTCTTCAGTCGTCCGTACACGTCGGGACTCCATCAGAATGACAGCGCGGGGCTATTTTCATCCCTTCGCTTTGCTCAGGGCAAGCTCTTCGCGGTGCCCAGCGTAAGCGACCATGAACGATTCTCTTGCAACGTGCGTCCTTGACTCGTGGTGGAAAACTCCCGTCCAGATTCCCCAAGCGGAATCTGGACTGCCCCCTTTATTAAAGGGGGGGGTCTTCTGCAGCACATCCCGGTTAGCGAGGCGCGCCTATCGCCTCACACTCTTTTCCGTAATCAGGGCTTGTACTCCGGCGCGTTCTCCAGTTGCTCGAAGCCGGCTGCCAGGTCCACGCCCATGATGTCGTACCAGTTGGGTTCGGCCACGGCTAGCTTGACGGGGTGCTCGGGGTCGGTATTGAAGTGCTGGAATACGCAGCCGCCGGCGTTGATGGGGGTTACTATCAGGTCCTCGGGTCCCCAGTCGCAGCGCTTCCCGTCCAGAATGGTGTACCCCTTGCCCTGCAGCACGAAGTGCAGCCGGCCTCCCTGGTGCTTCTGCTTCCCCGAACGGCTGCCCGGCGGTATCTCATGGACCCAGAACAGGATGTGCTTTACAGCGATGTCGGTGAAGTCCGGGTGGACGTACCAGCGGTAGTAGCCCATGCGGTTGAGTTCCATCGGCTGGTCCTTCTCCCGGATGACCCAGCGCTGGTGCAGGCGGTCGCGCCACTGGTTGCGCTTCAGGAACAGGGCGTCCAGGAGGTCTCTGGGCTTGCCGCTGACGTTGATGTCATAGCCTTTGAGGCGGGCGTTGTCGTTCACGAAATCGTCGGGCCGGAACAGTTCCTTCTCGGTAGTCCCTTTGAAGTCCGGGGACTCCCGGAGCTGCCGGGTCTCGTAGGCGACGGCCTCCATAAAGGGCCAGAACCCCAGCACATAGAACCCCTGGGGCTGAGTCGGGTCGGCGAAATGCTCGTGTTCATTCTCGCCCACTACCACCGGGAGCGTCTCCAGGTCGCCCGGCTCCCAGTCCATGCGGATGCCGTTGTTCACGGTGTAGCCACGCCCCTCGATGCAGAAGAGCAGACGTCCGCCCCCCCGGTGGGTGTGTTTGCCGATGCGGTAGTTCTTGGTCACCCGGCTGCGGATGACGGTCCAACCCGGGGCGCCGGTCTCGTTCCAGTTGTGGATGTTGAGGTACCACTTGCCCAGCGCCTGGCGGTTTTCGTCCCAGGGCACCTCGCTGGCCCGGATCACAACCTTGCCTTCCCTGCGTTGTTTGGTCCTCTCCATCTTGAATCGCATGAACTCATCGTAGACGGTCTGCTTGGGCTCCGACTCGCGCGTGCGTTCGAGTTGTCTTTCCATAGACATTGACCCTCCGCAGGACCCTGCCCCTGCGTTGCAGATTTGACCAGCGGCCAGCTTGACGGTGACGGCGATTCAGATGGGAACACGTTGACTGTGGTAGCTTGCAATTATAAACATGGCGAGTGGTTTGTCAATGGGGAAGGGGGACCCAAATCCACCGCCCGTTGAATCTTGGCAAAGCAGCATCTTTTTCACCAAATTGGTGCAGCAACTGTCCTGGAGAGGCCGCTATGACCTCTCCCTTTG
>JACQTY010000201.1 GCA_016210545.1 Chloroflexota bacterium | reverse complement strand
GTTCTGCGCCGCCTCGCCTAATTGTAGCAGCCCCCTGGAACTATGCAACAGGGAAACTGCACCCAGAATCCGCCACCCGTTGAATCTGCGAAAGGGACATCTCCCGCACCCGGTTGGTGCACTATTCTGGTTCGGGCCCAGGCCTCCTGTAGTGTTGGCCTGTAAGGAAGACTCCCGTTGCTGCTCCGATGGAACGTCGTTCGTAGGGGCATCCCGACAGGTCGGGACCTGTCGGGATGCCCCTATGTCGTGCCGCCATTTTGGCGAGGGGGGGGCGAGACGCCCTCACAGGGCAACGCTTCAAGCGATATTGTCGCCGGCCAGTTTGATGGCAGATTAAGGCGCACGAACTTCCGCAGACCGCCCGAACTCTTTGCAGCGCGTATTCCCAGGCCCCCTGTGGAGCACCTTGAAATGGCCCCTCTGCGAGTGCATAATGGTAGCATCCCAAAAACAGAGGAGGCGCGGCATGGTCGATTACGGGCGCTACACCACTCTGAAGATCGAAAAGGCGGATAGAATCGCTACGGTCAGCCTCAACCGTCCTCAGTCCCTGAACGCCATCGACATGGTGATGCACCGCGAGCTGGAGGATATCTGGCTGGACCTGATGGCCGATGATGAGGTGCATGTGGCCGTGCTCACCGGCGCCGGCCGCTGTTTCTCCGCCGGGGGCAACCTGAAGGAGATGGTGGAGGCCTACAAGACAGGCAAACCCTATACGACGTTGCACGGCGCCCGCAGGCTTATCATGAACATACTGGACATGGAGAAGCCGGTGATAGCCGCCGTCAACGGCGATGCCATCGGGCTGCCGGCCAACATACTCCTGTTCAGCGATATCATCGTAGCCGCCGAGGATGCCCGTCTGGGAGACCCCCACGTGTCGAGGGTTGGCCTGGTCGCCGGCGACAGCGGGGCCATCGTCTGGCCGCTCCTGGCGGGCCTGAATAAGGCCAAGGAGTTACTTCTCACCGGCGACCTCATCACTGCGAAGGAAGCCGAGAGGTTGGGCATTATCAACTACGCGCTGCCGCGGGAGCAGGTGTTGCCCAAGGCCATAGAGTTCGCCCGCCGGCTGGCCTTCGGCCCGACCCGCGCCATCCGCTGGACCAAGGTGTGCATCAACAAGCGGCTCCGGGACGAGGTGAACCTGGTGCTGGACGCCTCCCTGGGGATAGAGTACGCCGTCACCTTCTGGAAGGAAGACCACGGGGAGGCCATTGAGTCCTTTGTGGAGAAGCGGGAGACCCAGTTCAAGGGGGTGTGGCCGTAATGGGGGGCGAGAACTGACAAGCCGGAGGCAAGTGGCTGTGCTCCTCGCAACGACGCTGAGGCTGTTGTGATCCTTCCATGGTGAGTATTGCAGATATCATGGCAGATTCCGGCGAGGGCCAGAACCCAGAAAGTGTATGACAAGCCTCCAGCCTTCGAAATCCCCTACTTCCCCCAGAGCTTGGCCAGATAGCCTTCCTGGAAGAGCTTCACGTATTCGTCCTCTTCCTCGGCTGAGGGCACGATGAACTTGGTGGGCGTCATGCGAAGCATTCCCGGCGTGAAATCGGGGACATCCTTCCGCACCGGCACCAGACCTTTCGCCTTGACGAACGTCTGCTGCCCCTCGGGGGTGAACATCCAGTTGACCAGCAATTTGGCGGCGTTGGGATGGGGGCTATCCTTGATCAGGGCTATCGCCAGGTTGTAGACTACCACCCCCTCCGGCATGTCCAGCAATTTCACGGGCAGAGTCGGCTCCGTTGCCACCAGCGGAGCGAAGGGAGAGGTGCCGCCGCCGACATACAGGGGATAGAGGCCTCGTATGAGGTTCTGCGCCGAGTCCTGGGAGGTGGCCGCCCAGCCTATGTCGTTCTTGCCGATGGCCTGCAACGTGTCCAGGTCGATGAGCTTGCGCTTCAGCAACGGCAGGAAGTAGTTGTAATGGCCGCTGCTTTGCCTGGCGTCATAGGCAGAGATCTTCCCCTTCCATTTGGGCAGGGCCAGTTCCTTAACCGATTTCGGCTCATCGCCGCTTTTCAACATGCCGGCGTTGGCCACGACGGAGTAGTAAAGCACCGTGTGGATCAGCTTATGTCTCTCTGGGTCGTTGGCCGCGGGATCGACCAGCCACACACCCTGTTCCTTCAGGGCGGGCAGGTCCGCGGCGCTGACGGTGCCGCCAATATTCTTGATGTGGCTGGTCTGGAAGGTGTTGGCGTCCATGACATCGGCCACTGTGGTCCCCATACGCTTCTCGGTCTTGATCCTTTCAGCCAGGGCGGCCCCGCCGCCGGTGATAATGTCTAACTTGATCCCGTACCTGGCCTGGAACCCGCGGGCCACATCCACACCGGCATCGCCTGTCATGTTGAAGCTATAGACGTTGAGCCTGCCCTCTTTCTTGGCAGCCGCAATGACTTTGTCCCAATCTGATGTCTGGGGAGCGGTCGCAGCCTGAGTACCGGCCGAAGACTCACGGAACGGAGAGGGCGGAGTTGCAGGCGCCGCAGGCGTAGCCGGTGGGGGGGCGGGCGTTTGTTTAGGAGTACAGGCTGCGACAAGCGACAGTACAAGGAGCAGGATGCCCAGAAACGACCTCTTCACGGTAATCTCCTCCCTATCCGGCGACAATTGTCGCGGAGTTTAGTGGGCCGAGGTTACCACTTGCCGCTCATTCCTGTCAAGTTTCTGGACAAATTCACGTGACGCTGCGACCTGGACGGCCGGCAGTCTTGAGCGCAAGAACGCCAGCGCAGGTTGCGCTTGCCAGGCTCAGACCCACTGAGAAGGTGAAGGCAGGGGACGACATTCGGCAATGGGGAACAACACATCGCCTCCAAAGGGGCTTCCGGGTTACCCTCAAACGGGCCGGCCCCAGCATCTCAAGTCCAGCATGCGTGCGTGTTGACAGCAATGGGCCAGTTGTTTAACATAGATAGGCAATTCCGATTCCTTCTGAATCTTATTCAACATGTCCAGGCCCCGCCGCCCCCGACGCCTCCTCACCGGGTCACTGGAGTCAGTCACGTTCTGGAGTTCCTGAAGAACAAAACGGGGAATGACAAGCTGGCCGGGGATGAACCCCGTCCGGGTCATGTCGGCAATGCGCCCGTCAATTATGGCGCTGGTATCCACCAGTATCGGGTTGCCACTCTTGCCCCGGGCCGCCTCTGAGTGACCGATTAGTGGCTGTGCTTGACGCTACAGGTACATTTGATTCGTCACTAACCACCTTTCGCGCGCTTTTTGTTACAAAACTAAGTAATTTCGCGATTGAAGGATTCCACGGGCGTGACATATCATATGACTTGTGAACGTTTGAGCCGCTTGCAAAAAGAGCCGTGGAAGTAGATTTCTTGACCCCGAGGTCAATTGTCTTCTCCGAATAGGATAGAATAGAGGCGAATGAAAGCGGAGGAGATTGACGATGGCATCGCCTCTCACCTGATACGCCGCCAAGTTATTTTCAGGGGCGCCAAACGGAGCGCCGGAAGGTAAGGTATGCTCTAAAAACGGCAAAAAGCGAGTCGCAGGCCAGTTTTGCGGAGAACTTGGCCGATATTGATGGATATGGTCGCATAAAAGGGCTGCGGAAGGGAAGTTCCTCATCAATCCCGGACCGGTTTAAGAGAATTTTGCAAGAGGCTCATAGAGGCTGTGAATTTATTGGCGTCTCAAATTCAGCGATAGTCACTTTCCAGATAGGAGTAAACCAATTTTTTCACAGGCTCATAGCATTCGAAAGGAGCGCGCCGTGCTAAGAAAGAAAAAAGACAACAGGAAAGTAGCAACCGAGAGGTTTGGCGAGATACTGAGAACTTTTGGCGACACGATGGGTGAAATACTGGAAGACCCCGAAGTGAAGAAGAAGGCCAAGGAACTGGCCCAAACCGCCGTGGATGCTGCGGCGAAGGTGGTTGAAAGCAAGATCAAAGATGCCGAAGTTAGAAAAAGGTTCAGCAGTGTCGGCAAGGCAGTCAAGACGCTTGGCAAGAGCCTTGAAGACAATTTCGCCTCTGAAGAGGGTTCACCCAAGAAGGCGTGAACGTCACGCCCGCTGCCAATACCCTGATTTCATTCCGCACCGTCACGGACAATCTGTTTCTCCCCATGTAACGGTATCGCGGCGGACCTTCTTACGAATACCCAGCGTCAAGTGACCAACTAAGGCCCCCAGACAGGCTTGACCATCGCGCCCATCTCCGGTTGCCCAGTGGTGTTTGACCTTCAAGACATCGGGTGATGGACAGTATTGTTGTGTGAGTCGAGGGACCGGGAGTCCCGGTCATGCCGTCCATCGCCCGGGCAAGAGAGGGGATTCCCTCATGAACAGAGACAGCAAACTTACTAACCGTCGACCCAAACACATGCGGCACCTCGGCAGGTACCGGCAGATTGCCATGATACTGTTCAAGCACCGGCTTGCCGAATTGATCAGAGTGCTGGGTCTGCGTCGATTCCTGCGTCTCCGCTGGCTGCCCTCCGGTAATCCCTGGCGCAAAGACGCCTATTCTCAGTCGCAGCACACGCGCATGGCGTTGGAGGAACTGGGGACAACCTTCATCAAGGTAGGGCAGATCCTGTCCACCCGCACTGACATACTACCAGGCGAGTTCACCCGCGAGTTGGCGAAGCTACAAAATGCCCTGCGACCGGTCCCCACACCTGTGATCGAGCAGGTAATCGATGAAGAGCTGGGCCGGCCAATTGACGAAGTGTTTGCTTCCTTTGATCCGCAGCCGATGGGTGTCGCATCCATCGGCCAGGCCCATGCCGCTACACTCCACGATGGGACCCATGTGGTAGTAAAGACCCAGAAGCCCGGGGTGGCAGACCAGGTAGCCGAAGACGTGGATATCCTGCGCCACATGTCCGAGAGCGCCACGGAACGCTGGCAATATTCCCGGCAATACGACCTCACCAGGATTGTCGAAGAGATAGCGGAGACTCTCACTGCCGAGATGGACTATGTTCGAGAGGCCCACTCCATCGAGCATTTCGCCGAGTTTTTCCGGCAAGACCCGTCGGTACACATTCCAAAGGTGTTCTGGGAGTATACCACACCCCGGGTAATCACGATGGAGCGCATCCGCGGGGTCAGTATTCTGGACTTGCCAGCGCTGGACAAAGCAGGCCTGGACCGCAAGGATCTGGCAAAACGCTGCGTGAATCTGTGGCTGAAAATGGTCTTCGAAGGTGACGTATTCCACGCAGACCCCCACCCCGGAAATTTGTTTGTGGAGACTGACGGCCGCCTGGGGTTGATCGATTTCGGCATGATAGGCCTGGTGGATGACGATGTCCGGGACCGGCTGGCCAGCTCCGTCAAAGCCATTCTGGACCACGACGTAGACCTCCTTGTGGACTCGCTCATCGAACTGGGGGCGGTAGCCCGCCCCGGTTCCAGGGAGAAGCTGCGGGCCGACCTGAAGCATCTCATGGGTCATTACCCGGTGGCGATACCCCAGTTGTGCCTCGGCGCCAACCTTGGGGAGCTGTTCAACGTCGTCCGCCGCAACCAGGTCCAGCTTCCCGACAATGCATTCATGCTACTCAAAACGGTGTCCATGGCGCAGAGCCTGGGCAAGGGGTTGGACCCGGACTTTGATTTCTTCAAACTGTTATCTCCTAACGTGGAACACATATTGAAAGAGAAGTATTCGCTCTCTGCCATGGCCCGCCGGTTTCCCGGCATGGCCGCGGAAATGGCGCTGATGGGGCTCGAACTGCCAAGACGGGTATTCCGGGTCGCCAGGGCGCTGGACCGGGGCGAGCTCAACATACGCACGGACGTACCGGGGCTGGAGCGCCACATGGTACACCTGGAGCGAATAGTCACCCGCATGGTGATAGGCCTGATAGCCGCAGCCATAATCCTCGCACTGGCGCTCATCTACCTGGGCCTTCGCATAGTCCAATAGCACAGCCGATTGCCAAGCAGACAGGCTGACTCCCCCCGGTCCTGGTCATCGACCGAATCGAGGCTCGGCTCAGTTCGAGTTGACACCGCTGAAGGCAGCGTGTTATAGTCGCTACTGTTCGGAAGGGACGCCGCAAGCCTGCCCCGCCCTCGGTGCGAGGGTCTGCTACGAGAGGGCCGCTACCCTGGGGTCCCCCCTACCGCCCCAACTAGTGTAGTGTCTCTGACTATTCTTTACAATAATTTGAATGTGTTATATTGTTAATCCATCTTAGAAACTATACACTAGAAAGAAGTGTTCAGCCGTACTTAGATGACTCTAATGTCGATAGTCCGGGAGGTGCATGTCCTCTCGGCCATTATTCTCGTCGGCGCCATCGTCTTCAACTACACCTTTGTGACGCCGGAGCTGAACAAGATCCCTGCCGCCTATCCGGTTGTCGTGATCCAGAAGGTGGGCACGGTATTTACGTGGGTCGGCCTGACCACCCTCGGCCTGTTGCTGGCGACGGACCTGACCCGCCTTTTCCTTGTCGGCCTCTGGGCCTACCTTATGGACCCCTTCTTCTATCCGGACCGCTACGGAAGGTGGCTGGCGGTGATGCTTGTCGGCTGGACGGCAGTCCTCGCCGGTTCTCTCATAATGACCTTCATGCTCCGTCCCAAGCTGACGCACAAGCTCCCCTTCGGCCCCAACCCCACCCCTGCCGACGTGGACAGAAGACGGCCCGCCCGAATAGCTGTATCCAACCTACTCGATAAGCTGCAACCGATCAATCTGATCTTCGGAGTGCTGGTTGCCGTGGCGGGGGCGCCGCTCATAATTGGCGGGCTGGTGTAGATGGGGCAAGCACCAAGTCACAATTGCCAAATTCCAAACAGGTCCAAGTGGTCTGGGATTTGTGACTTGGGGCTTGGAATTTCACTTTGTGTACGGGAGGAAACCTCATTTGAGCATTGCTGACAACCGGGCGCCAGGAAAGCCCGGCCGTTCCTACTACGGCTGGGTTGTCCTCGGCGTGGTATTTC
The DNA here is from genome assembly GCA_016210545.1 of Chloroflexota bacterium. Taxonomy (GTDB): domain Bacteria; phylum Chloroflexota; class Dehalococcoidia; order JACVQG01; family JACVQG01; genus JACVQG01. The sequence continues at coordinate 6,662 of JACQTY010000201.1, read as the reverse complement.
TGACCCTGTTCACCGCGGTGACCGCCCGCGGGATCATTACCCTGTTCATCGCCCCCTGGAGCACCGGGTTCGGCTGGGCAGTCGCCGCCATAACGGTGGCCCTGTCTATCCAGTTAGTCGTCAGCGGCCCGGCGGCGATACTCGCCGGGGGACTGACCGACCGCTTCGGTCCCAAGCGGGTGTTCACAGGCTACCTGGCTGCGGCCGTCGTCGGCATCCTGGGCATCGCCGCCATGACGGAACTGTGGCAGCTATACCTGTTCTTCGGGCTGTTCCTCGGCTTTGGCGCCACGTTGCATTCCATAACCACCCCGCTGATAGCCAAATGGTTTCGCAAGGGCCGGGGGCTGGCCCTGGGCATAGTCCAGGAAGGGGACCTGCTGGGACTGGCAGCTTTGGCGCCGGTAATCCTGGCCCTGAATACGACGATGAGCTGGCGGGTCTCCTGGTGGGCAATCGGTCTGGTCACGCTGGTAGTAATTATTCCGCTGGCCTGGATACTTATCAGACCCTCGCCGGCCGAGTCCCGATCCGTCGGGACTGAGGTTACGAAGAAGGGGACCGACCTTCCGGGGGCGACATTGCGTCAGGCCAGCCACACCCGTTCTTTCTGGATGCTTCTGGTATCCAATTTCTTTTGCGGGGTCACAGCGAGGTTTTTCTGGTTGCTCCTGGCCCCCATTGCTATGGAAGGCGGCATGAGCACGGCCCAGGTGGCGCTTACCGTAAGCATTGCCGGCATTTCAGCCCTGCCCGGCATGCTGCTTTTCGGGGCTGCGTGCGAAAGGTTCGGGCGCACCACTTTGCTCGGCGTGAACTTCATAGTGCGCAGCGTCAGCTTTGCAATAATGGCCTCATACCTGTGGACACACGAGCCAGTGCTGATGTTTGTGGGCGCGGCGATCACCGGCTTCCTGACGCGCTCTTCGGCGCCTCCGTTTAGCGTGGCCATGATAAACTGTTTTGGCCTGCGCTCCCTGGGCTCGATCATAGGGGTAGCCAGCACCGTCCATCAGGTTGGCGGGGCGCTGAGCCTGTTCATCGCCGGTTATGTCTTCGACCACGTCGGCAGCTATGCGCCGACGCTGGTAGCTGGCTCGATTCTACTGGTAGTGGCTGCGGTCATCGCCGGGCGCACCCCGGAGAAGAAGTGCTACGCCGACGTTCCTGATGCGGTCCCGACCGGCGCGGGGCATCGGCTGGCGACGAACGTGCCATGAGGGAAACTCGAAATTCGAAACCCTAGATCCGAAACAACTTCAAATGACCCGCGGCGAAGCTCACGACAAGGCGCGTGACGTGGTCACGGCAGGCGGCGGCGCGCCCAGTGGCGCGACGAGACTAGCGCGGCTGCGACGCCTGCTGCGCCATGCCTCGCGGCGCTCCCCCTATTTTCAGGCGAGCCTTGGCGGTCTCCAGGTTGACTCAATCCTCGACGAGCGCGACTTTGCCAGCAGGGTCCCGCTATCGGACCTGGAGGGCCTGGAAGCGGCCCGCGCCGCGACCGGAGACCCGTTCTCGGGCAGGAAGTGCGCCCCGGAATGCCGGGGGCAACTGGTGTTCCAACTGGAAAGCGATGGCGAAGTTCCCCTTTACGTGGCCCTGGGCCGGAGCGAGGCCCAAAGTTATGCCCGTGCTTTGGGCCGTTGCTGGCGACTCCTGGGCCTGGACAAAGGCGACAGGGTGGCCATCTTCGACTTCGGCTCCAGCCCACTATCCTATCTCGCTTCCGGCGCTTTCTTGCCCTATGTGAGCAGAGGCGCGGCCGACGGACTGGCCTGCATTCCCGTGTGCAACGACGGCGTCTCGCAGATGGGCCAGCGCGCCGTGGAGATAGCCCGTTTCGTGCGGCCGCGGGCCTTCTTCGTCCGCTCCGATTGCATGTTCCCGTTCATCCAGGAGGCCGAGAGACAGGGCATCTCCCTGCGGGATTACATTGGCGCTATAGTCGTCGCCGAGAACGAGGGCCTGCCATCGGCCCGCTCCTGCCGGGCCTGGGCGGACGCCCTGGGCCTGCCCGTCTACCGGCTGCTGCGGGTGGACGCCGCCATGTTCCTGGGGATAGAGTGTCCCTCCTGCGGCCTGCTGCACGTCGATAGCGGGTCCTACTTTGTTGAGACGGTGGTACCGGGCCGGGGCAGAGACGCAGATAGCGACGGCGGGGGCAGGCTGGCCATCACCAACCTTTTTGCCCGGTTGACGCCCGCGATACGGTATGCTTGCCCGGTGTTGGCCGGGCGTATCGGCCCCGGCTGTCCCCTGTCCCCAGAGGACGACAGGTTCAGGCTGGTGTGAAGGGAAGGAATCCCCCCTACCCCCTTTAGTAAAGGGGGTAGGGGGGATTCTCGGCGTCTCTGTCGGAGACGCGAAGTAGCTTGTGAGAAGAGACCAGGAGAAGGTGGCTACTGAATTCATGGACCAAACTGAGACTTGGCCCATTGAGAAGCTCCGGCGTCTCCGGCGGCGGAGGCTACGCGCCCTGGTCAGGTACGCCTATGCCAATCTGCCCTTCTACCGCCGACGCTACGATGAGGCCGGCATCGCCCCGGAATCAGTCAAAGGGCCGGTGGACTTCGCTCGTCTCCCCATGGTGACGAAGGCCGACATCCGCCGGGCGAGGGAGGACTCGGGTAGCTTCCTCACCGGGATGGAGTCGTTTCCGAACGGGGACCTGGCCACCATTGGTATGACATCGGGCACCACCGGCACCGATTTCCTGTATTGCAATCGCAAGTGGCGTCAGTTTCAGGGCGGACGGCTCCTCCGCGCCTACTGGTGGGCGGGGCTGCGCCCCGGTATGCGCATGATGCTCACCGTGCCCGCCTGGCACTGCTGGGCGGCGGAGGAGAGCTATCTGGCGGAACGCTTCGGTGTGGTGGGGGTTGTCCCCTGGGGCACCTTTCTCCCCCGTTTCGCCGGGAATTTCGTGGATGCCATCCGTGACCTGCGCCCGGAGTTCCTATCCATGTTCCTGCCCATGCTGTATGCGGTCCAGGCCGAATGCCGACGGAGAGGTCTTGCTTTACACGAGGTCTTTGCCGGCGTACGCTGTGTGTTGGTGGTCGGCGCGCCCCTGACGCCGGCTTCCCGGCAGAAGCTCGAGGCTGACCTGGGCGTGGACGTTTACACCGGCGCCGGCGCCACCGAGGGCCTGATCGCCATGGAGTGCTCCGAGCATCGCGGCTATCACCTGTTCGTGGATACGTGCTACCTGGAGGTAGTCGACCCGCCGACTGGAGCGCTACTGCCGCCGGGCGAAAGAGGCAGGCTGGTGCTGACGGCCTTCAATCCCCACGGCACCGTGTACATCCGCTTCGATACCGGCGACCTGGGACGAGTTGTGAAGGCGCCGTGCGCCTGCGGGCGGACCTGGCCGTTGATAGAGGTCTACGACCGTTTGGACAATATGTTTGCCGCAGAGGGCAGAGAGTTCGTTCCGTACGACGTCAGGCTGTGCGTGGATGAGATTCCGGAACTGACAGGGGTCCCCTTCAGCGTCATCCGCTCCGTTCCGAGAGTCCGCGCGGACCGGGCCAGTCCGACCTCCCCCCTGTGGCTGGCCATCCAGAGGCCCCTGAGTGGCAACCTGCGGTCCCTGGAAGACTCCCTGGCCGCTGAGATCGGCCGGAAGCTCCGGGTCAAGGCAGCCATCCAGTGGGTGGAGGAGTTGCCCGCCCGCTGGAAGGGGGCGCCGGTCATCGACGAAATGGAATGGAAGGAAATAGCCCGTGGGTAAGGGAGCGGTCGTGGAGTATTTACAAAACCCATCAATGTGGCTATCATGAGAATCAAACCGAAGTTAAGGATGGCCCGCCCCTTTTCTTGAGCATGGCTATTAATACAGATAACGCCAGGCAGACCGAGCAGGCGGAAAAGCTGCTCCTGAACCCTGATTATCTTCTCCGCATATACGAAGAGCAGTTTCGGCACGTCCGCCACCTGGAAACCGCCGACATGCTGTCCTTTGCCATCCTCGGGTTGTTGTCCCTCGGCATTTTTGTCCTCATGCACAGGCCCCTTGCCTCTGAGCCTCACGACGCACTGGGGCTGGCGGTGATCGCGGTGTTGATGCTGGGCGGGCTGGGCATACACGGCACAACCCGCCGGATGGCCTACCGGCTGCGGCACATAGCTGTCATCAACCGGGCGGGCGTAGCCATGGGCGCGGTGCGGCTGGGGGTGATACCGGCGAGCTTTGGCGGAGACCTTCCCGCCACTCTTTGGGGCTTCTGGAAAAAGCTTATCCTGGGCTACCGCGGCCCGGCGATAGTCGTGTATACCGTTCTCATATGGGCTACGGTGTTTTCATCGGTCCACGAGATGCGGTTGGGGGCCGCGCCGTCGTTCGCGGCAGGCGTCGCCGGTGTGGCAATTGCGGCAGTCGCCAATTTCACCTCCGCCTGGTCAAGCTGGTCCCAGATGAAACAGGAGATGCTGACGCTGAAGCAGGAGATGGAGCTGGGAAGCAGTACAGTGAAGAACCTGGCGGAGCAGCACTGCGACCTGGCCGATTCGCTTGTCCGCCTCAGGCCGCCCCGCCTCAACGAGGCGCTCGCTCACTACCAACAGGCAGCGCAACTGGAGCCTCAGAACCCGCGGGCCAGAGCCGGATTGGAAAAGCTCATGAGCTGGCGGGTACAGGACTACCGGTAGGCGCCGACCGCGCGACCGTGGATCCCATTGAAAGCATTTCTGCCGTTTCCTCTATTGCTTCCAAATCCCCGCCAGGAACCGCTCCTGCATCAAGCGAGCCGTCTCGCCGTAGTCTTCAGGCGTGGACACCACGATCCTGGTCACCGGGGCTGTGGCCTGGAGGCTATTGTAGAGGGTCTGTCCCTCCTCGTCCGGCAGCCAGTTTACGAACAGCCGGGCGGCGTCTGGGATCTGCTGCCTGCAATTTGGGATTTGGGTTGACCGGAACGCACATGTCCGCGACGGCCGTCGTCGTGCAGCCTCGGCGAAAAGCATTTGGCTGTCACCGCGAAGTGAACCCCTAGAACGTGCCCTCGGTCTTCACCGTCTTATTACCTCGGAGAAAGACCAGCCAGAAATGGCTTCCGCTGTCCAACTTGGATAGAGCCGCTTCCAGATCGCTTGCATTGGCGATGGGCCGCATATTCAGTTCAGTAACGATGTCGCCTTTCATCAATCCCGCGCGCCCGGCCACGGAACCCGGTCTCACACTACCTACGTAGGCCCCAAAAGTAACCGGCGAGCCCAGTCTGGCAGTGATCTTGCTGGCATCGGCGATCGTAGCTCCGAAGGCAGGGCGCGGTACATGTTGCTGCCTTTCGGCGAGGGCTTGCTCCAGGCGCACGCGGTCAAACCCTATAATGGTCTGCCCGTCAATGACGGTCACCGGCACCGCCGTCTGGCCGGTCCTTTTCGCAATATCCTCGGCGGCGGCCCGATCCCGACTAACGTCGTACTCCCTGAAAGGAATTCCTTTCTCTGAAAGGAGGTCCTTTAACATGCGACAATACGGACAGGTCGGAGTGGTGTAAATAGCAATTTCCATCTGACCATCTTCCTCCGGAGTTTAGAGTCGCCCGGAAGCCAATCGTGACCCACGTCTTGCCGGGATGACAACAAGAAGTGTAAAAGGGTTGACCCGGCATGTCAACTCGCTCGGTCCGAGGGTAGTGTATCAGTTTGCCTTGCCCAAGAGGGAAACGATTTCCCGAACGTCCCAAACATGGTCAGTTAGGCCCGCGGCCATCGCCGGAGTGGTGGGGTAAGGCTTGCTCAGGCTCTCGTGAGTCCGAGCGAAGTTGTAGTACATGAACAGAGAGGTGCTGCGTCTTGAAAAGCATATGTCCGACGCGTAGTATTATGTTAATAGGCAGAAGCTATTGGACGGATCCTACACATATGGATAACTTCCCGGCAATGAGGAAGAAATGCCCGTAATATCCAGTTTTTATGGGATCGTTATCCTAATGTTCTACCTTGATAACAAGAAACGCTATCGTCCGCACGTTCACGCTCAGTATGGTGAATTTGCGGCGGTTATCTCCATTGACGAAGGAGACGTATTGGAGGGTGACCTTCCGAAATCAAGAATGAGACTGGTTCAGGCCTGGATTGAAATCCACAAGGATGAGTTGATGACGAACTGGCGATTGGCGGTTAAGGGCCAACAAATAGGGAAAATAGACCCGCTGAAATGAGGGCAAGAATGGTCAAGGTCGTATCAGTAGAGGCAGTAGGCAATTACAAGTTACGGGTATTGCTGTCAAACAACCGGAAAGGTACATTTGACGTTTCCCGCTATCTTGACAAGGGCGTCTTTCGGGAATTGAAGGAGGAAGAATATTTTCGGCGCGTCCGGGTTGCTTACGGGGGCGTTATGTGGCCTCATGAGCAGGACTTGAGCGCTGAAACGATCGAATACGAACTACAGGAAGAGCAATCGCCCGAAAGGGCAGTTGCGTAACGAACCAATCCGGCGGACGGCTGAAAGCCGCGGTTCGCTGGGAAGCCAGCCATGTTGTTGTACGCGGTCAGCGTCAGCGGTCCTGACCACCCAATTGTCGAGATTGGAAGTAGTAAAATTCTGTAATTTCTTGCAAGCGGTTGGTGGGCGATACTGGATTTGAACCAGTGACCTCCGCGATGTCAACGCGGCGCTCTAACCAGGCTGAGCTAACCGCCCTCAAAGG
>JACQTY010000200.1 GCA_016210545.1 Chloroflexota bacterium | reverse complement strand
GTTTCGCAAAGGGGGACGGAAGGGGGATATGTCAAATCCCTCACAAACTCCCTTTTCCAAAGAGCTAGTCCTGAGCTTGTCGAAGGAGAGAGGTCATAGTGTTCTTTCCAAGACAAACGCCGCACCAACTTGGTGAAGAAGCTGCTACTTTGCCAAGATTCAACAGGTGGCGGGTCTTGGCATCAACACACCCCACTTGACGCAGGCCCGCATGCCAGCTAAACTGTGCCTTGTCGCTGAGCGACGGCGACTGTCATCATTCTAGTTTTCGGAGGTGAATTCCGTGGACGGCAAGTACTGGGACGACGTGAAAGTCGGGCATATGTTCAGTACCCAGGGCCGGACAGTGACCGAGACCGACCTGGTCAACTTTGTGGGGCTGAGCGGGCTGTGGGAGCCGTTGTTTCTCGACCGGGAGTTCGTCACCAAGCAGTCCATCTTCGGCAAGCCGATCATCCCCGGCCCGTTGACCTTCGTCATGTCCCTCGGCCTGGAGGCCCTGACCGGGTTTGCCCATGGCACAGGGATGGCCTTCCTCGGGCTTGACGAGGTGCGGGCAATGCGGCCGGTATTCGTCAACGACACCATACACGTGGATGTGGAAGTGATAGAAAAGCACGAGACCAGCAAGCCCGACCGGGGGGTCATGGTCATCAAATACACAACCAAGAACCAGAACGGCGAGCCGGTGCTTACCTGCAAGCTTACCCGCATGGTGCGCCGCCATCAGGCGTAGCGACCTTCGCCCTCAAGTTGCCCGAAGCTCCCGGCTATGCTAAAATGAGTATCTTGGTAGGACATATACATTCCGAGGTGAGGTCAATCAATGCCAATCTATGAGTATGAGTGCACTTCCTGTAAGTACTGCTTCGAGGTGAAACAACGCTTCGAGGACGACCCTGTGGCAACGTGCCCGCAATGCCAGCAGAAAGGCCGGCGGGTACTGCGTGCTGTGCCCATCATATTCAAGGGCAGTGGTTTCTACGTAACCGACTATCGCAAGTCCAGCCCAACGACATCCGTGGAAGCGTCCAAAGAGACCGGGGAGAAAAAGGCTGACGTTGCGAAGGAGCCGGTCGCATCCAAGGCAGAGCCGGTGAAGGCGTCCAGCGAAAAAAAAGCGGAGCCCGTCGCCAAGAAAGAATGAGACGCTCCGCCGGCGGCCTACAGTGTCGCCGGCAGCAAGACAAGTAGCGTGAAGGTCCTAATACAGCGAGTCAGCCAGGCCTCGGTCCGGGTTGGAGATGAAGTGGTGGGGAGCATCGGACCGGGGCTGGTTATTTTGTTGGGGGTCGCCCGGGGCGACTCCGAGAAGGATGCACTGTACCTCGCCGAAAGGGTGCTCAACCTTCGCATCTTCGCCGACCAGGACAGCAAGTTCAACCTGTCTGCCCTGGATACGCGGGCGGACCTGCTGGTAGTCAGCCAGTTCACCCTGCTGGCGGATACCGAAAAAGGACGCCGCCCCAGTTTCACCGATGCCGCCCCACCTGACTTAGCCGAGCCTTTGTGCCGGAGGTTTGTTGAGGCGCTGCGGGCCAGCGGCCTCGAAGTGGAGACGGGAAGGTTCGGGGCGCACATGATGGTGGAGATCCACAACGACGGCCCGGTGACGTTGTGGCTGGAGAGCAAGAAGCCGGCGGTCAAATAGGCCGGAAAGACATCTCCCGGCAACGCGCCTGCGCTCTCTGCGGACGGCGCTCCGGACTGGGGCTAGCAGATGGACACTACCTTTCAACGGACGGACGCCATACTTCAGCAGGCCGACAGGATCGCCGAGGCTCTGCGGCGAGAGCCCTACTCCCTCCTGACCAACGACTGCATCACCAAGTCGGTGCGCTTTGTTCGCGCCTGCCGCAGGTGCGGCATCAAGGCGCACGTGGTGCTGACCGTCGGCCGCTCGCAAGCCTGCCCGCCGTTGCTCCACCGGCGGATCACCATGCCGGTGGTACATGCCTGGGGGGAGGTCGAAGGGGTAAGGATGGAAGTCTCAAGGCCGCTGGGGGCGAGCGGGATGTGGGGGATAGTGCCCCGCGATATTCAGCCAATGTGGAGGGTGCGGTTCTAGCGGAGTGGTTCCCCCACCAGCGCCCCGTCGGACAATCCCGAAAACCTCACCAGGGACAGCTTGTTGGATAGGGCAGCCCCGCCGGGAACGCCATCGCTTAGGACGCGCAGATAGTTATCCGTCAGCCCCGACCATACTCCCGGGGACGCCTCCTGTTCCCAGAGGACGGGACGCGTCGCCCCGAGGAACTGTTCCCGATAGCTTGCCGCGCTTTGCTGCGCCAACTGTCTGAGTTGCCGTCCCCGGCGGTCTTTCACACTGGCTTCTATCTGGGCTTCCATAGTAGCCGCCCGGGTGCCTGGCCGAGCAGAGTAAGGGAACACGTGCAGGGCGGAGAAACCCACCTCCTGGCAGATGGAGAGGGTAGCCCGAAAATCGGCGTCGCTTTCTCCGGGGAAACCCACCATGACGTCGGCCGTGATAGCCATGCCGGGCGCGGCCTCCCGGAGACCCCTGACGGCCCTCAGGAATTGCCCGGAATCGTAGCGGCGCCGCATACTGCCCAGGACACCGTCGCTGCCCGATTGGAGAGGCAGGTGCACGTGCCGGCACAGCCGTGGGTCAGCCCATAGGGCAAGCAGGTCCGGCGTTATCTCCTGCGGCTGGAGCGAGGAAAGCCTCAGGCGCTCGATCCCGGCCTCCATCAATATCCGCGAGACCAGCCCGCTGAGACGGACGCCGTCCGACTGGTAACTCCCGATCTTGGTGCCGGTCAGCACCACCTCTTTATACCCCGCGGCCACCTTTTCCTTGACCTGGCCCACGATGCCATCTGGAGGAAAACTCTGTTCGCATCCCCTCACCTGGGGCACGATGCAATAGGCGCAGCCGTCGTGGCAGCCGTCCTGGACCTTCACATAGCTGCGGGTGCGCAAATGAAAGGCGGGACGTGAGAAGTGAGATGCGGGAGATGGCGCACGCGCCTCGGCGAAAGCCGTGAGTCTATCGATAAGCTCCGGAGAGTCCGTCCGGGGTAGGACCAGATCGGAGATTCCAGCGACGTCGGACGGCGACCGCCGTGCGTAGCAGCCGGTGGCCACTATCAAGGCATTCGGAGAGCGGCGGCGGGCGAGCCTCAGCAGGCGCCGGGCCTTGCGATCGGCGATATGGGTGACAGTGCAGGTGTTGAGGACATAGACATCGGCTTCTGCATCCGGCGGCGTCAAAGTATACCCCGCTCCGCTGACGCTGTTGGACAGTTCCTCGGTCTCCGCCTGGTTCAGCTTGCAGCCGAGGGTGTGCAGGGCCACCCGCAGGTCCGTTTGTGAAGCGCCTTCGTTCATACGGTCTCATTATAGCCAAACCCGGGGGCTTGTTCAAAGACGGGCGCGTATTGTCATTAGAAAGTGGTGAGGGGATATAGGGGTTGAGCAGGGAGTGCAGTCCCGACGAATCGGGATTGCCAGGATCTTCCCGATATATTGGGACAGGTCCAAAAGTCCCCCTCCGAACCCCGACCTGTCGGGGTTCGAGAGTCTCGCAAGGCGGACAAGACTGGGGGATTTAGGGGGTTCACACAGGCATTACGAGCAGCATCATGAGAGACAGCTTGCTCTCAAGTTAACGGCACTCGTTGGTGACCATTGTTGTGGCGCAGGTGGTCTCCACCAGAACCCTGTGTCCTCGGGTCCTCCATTTGCAGGAATGGAGCGCCATGGTCGCCCCAGCTTGCTCACAGGAGCGTTTCGCGCCTCTTGAAAGGGTATTCAATTCAGGGTCTTTGCATTATGGAACGCATCACACTAAAATAGCGCTGTCATGCTGAGCCCCTTCGGCGTTGCTCAGGGTGAACTCCGCGAAGCATCTGGGGAG
>JACQTY010000202.1 GCA_016210545.1 Chloroflexota bacterium | reverse complement strand
GCCTTGTATGCATTTGTGAGTATCCCACGTCGCTTTTCGGGGTCAAAAACCCTTAATCCGCCATCAAAATCCCTCTCAGTCTCCCTTTTCCAAAGGGAGAGGTCATAGCGGCCACTCCAAGACAGTTGCTGCACCAATTTGGTGAAAAAGATGCTGCTTTGCCAAGATTCAACGGGTGGTGGATTTTGGAAACGTCCTTCAGTTGACTTATGTCTTTCGCTTTGAGTATGTAATCAAGGTACACAGGTACATGAAGAGTCATCCCAACCAACTTTGCCAACTCAATGTTCGGTTGGAAGCGTCTCCGAGTGTTTGTGGGAGGTACTATGGTCAAGAGTGATATTGTTTGATGAATTCCTTTAGTCACCAAGAAGTCAGCCACCGTATTGGCCAGCGGTTCCAAGACGGTCAAGTCTGACTTGTACTTTAGCTTGTACAGGGCTTCACCTAACGGCGTTCTAACGGTTTCAAAACGTTCATGCCCAAATTCGTCATAGCCTATCAACGTGCTACTGGTAGTGTGGACATCCAAGACGTAGCCTTCCTGCCAAGGCCCTAACAGCTTTGTAGGGTTGATTACTATCAAGTTTCCCGCTCTGTGTTTGAACTTCCATCTGGCAGTATTTGTAATGGGTCTCGAACGTCGCGTTGCATCCGCCCACAGTTCGTAAGTGCTATCCGCCCCACTCCCCTTCAAACACCTCCACCGCCGGGCCAGTGAGAAACACATCCCCATTCCATTCCAGGCTCAGCGTCCCGCCTGGCAACGTTATGTCCAGTTTGTCCTCTGTATGTCCCTTCAGCCGGGCAGCTACGGCCACGGCGCAGGCGCCGCTGCCGCAGGACAGGGTCAGCCCCGCTCCCCGCTCCCACACCCGGGCCTGCAACTTGCCTTGCCCCCGGACGTTCACCACCTCAAAGTTGGTGCGTTTCGGGAACAGCGGGTGACGTTCCACCTGCGGACCTATGTCGGACAGGGGGAAGTCGTCTACGGGTTCCTGCACAAAGGCCACCGCGTGGGGATTGCCCACATTGACGAAAGTCAACAGCAACCGTCTACCGGCTATCGCGAGCGGGTAGTCTACTATAGGCGACGAAGTGAACTCCCCCTTCAACGGTATCTCCTCTGGCCGAAAGCGGGGCTTGCCCATGTTGACCCGCACCCGCTGCACCTCGCCCTTCTGGCTGAAGGTCTGGAGGCGCTTGACTCCCGCCAGGGTCTCCACGCTGAACTGCTTCTGCCCGGTCAGGCCGTGGTCGACGGCATACTTGGCGAAACAACGCACGCCGTTGCCGCAGGTCTCGGCCTCCGAGCCGTCGGGGTTGAACATGCGCATCCGCAGGTCCGCTTTGCGGGAAGGCAGCACCACCAGGATTCCGTCGGAGCCAATGCCGAAGTGGCGGTCGCAGAGGCGCCGGGCCAGTTTGGCCCAGTCACGGCGCTCAGTGTACCCGTCGATGAGGATAAAGTCATTGCCGGTGCCGTGCATCTTAACGAATCTCATGTTTGGAAGATGTTACTCCCTCCATGCCTGTAAGGATACCGTTTTACGACCTCACCCCCAGGCCCCCTCTCGGCTACGGACAGGGGGTTGCGAGGAGAGGTCACGAAACTATTTTGTACGGGCACGATGCGTCGTGCCCCCACCGACCTACATATTGAGACCCGCCGGGCGGCCCCTCACCTGACTCCAATTATTCTTTTCTTTGCAGGTCTACAATAGTATTCAAGCGTTAGCCCCTGTCGCTGGCTGCCGCTCCTTCACCGGTATCGCCGATTCGCAGGGGACCGCCGTCTGGCACAGGGCGCAGCCGGTCTCGCCTTCCCAGCCGGCGTACCTTTCCTTGAAAATCTCTTTCATCCTCAAGAGGTTGGCCCGGCATATGGCCTTGTTATGCCCCTTTTCAGTGATGGCCCCGGATGGGCAGCGCTCTATGCAGCGGCGGCAGGAGCCGTCGGCGAAGAAAAGGCAGTTCTCCATGTGGTGCTTGGCGGTACGCGGCGTAGGCGGTATCTCCAGATTGGTGGTCAGCGTGCCGCAGCGCATAGCCATACCTTTGGGGGTGATCATCGTGTCAGCCAGGCTGAAGGTCCCTAATCCGGCTGCATACAGGGCATGCCGCTCCGACCAGTTGGAGGTGCGAACGCCGTTCAAATCAAAGGTCTTGAAGCTCGGACTGCGAACGGATACCACAGCCAAATAGCCAGCATTATTGAGCAGGTCGGTCAGGTGCTTGCGCAGGGCGTCCATCAAGGGATCGCTGTGGACACGAGCGTGCGCCCAGCGAAGCGATGGCTCCTTTGTCTGCTGGCGGTTGGCTCGCCTCGTCTCCTGCTCTATGGGCAACACCCAGCAGATGACCGTCAGGCTCTCCGGAGGCACCCGCTGGCCGGTGGCGCCCTCCATCACTTCCTGAGGCGTGAGATGGTGCGGACCAATGATCCGTTTGTAATCGCTGAAGATGGGGTCGGCGCCGGCGGCGTATCCTACCAGTGGCTCCTCAAAGATAGGCTCGTTGTTGAAGGCTGTCAGCCGGTTTTCGGTCGCCTTAGCCACGAAGCTCTTGATCTCCCTTTCGATGAACGCCGCCGGGCCCTGTCTTAACGCCGCCAGGTTGTCACTCATGTCTGTCCTCCCTTTTCTCCAGGAACTGCGCAACCAGCTCCTTTGACCGTTCCTCTACGCTTTCGTGGGCATTGAGCCAGTGGATGCGCCCATCGGATAGACGGAACCAGGCGTACTGGCGCCGTATGAACCGATGGGTGGCGAATTTGGTTTGCCGAATGGCCGTCTCCAAGTCCCATTTCCCCTGCAAGTACAGGCCAATTTGCCTATAGCCTACCCCAGACATGGCAGGCAGGTCAAGTCCGTAGCCCATCTCAACCAGGCGTTTCACTTCCGCTGGTAGCCCCCTTTGTATCATGTTATCCACCCGGCTGTCAACACGCTGATACAGTTGCACCCGCTCCATGGTGAGACCAATGATGAGGACTGGATAGGTCGGTGGGCTTTTCCGCTGCAGCTGGGAAAAGGGCTGTCCCGTTTTGATGCACACCTCGAGGGCTCTTATGACCCTTCTCACATTGCGGGGGTCTATGCGGTTGGCGGCAGTGGGGTCCAGGCGGAGGAGTTCCAGGTAGATGGCTTGCGGGCCTTCCGTTCTGGAGCGCGTCTCTAAATGTTCTCTAAGCTGTTTGTCAGGCGGCACACGCGGCGCCTGCCAGCCTTCTATGACGGACCACGCGTATTGGCCGGTGCCTCCCACCAAGAGTGGGAGCTTACCCCGCCGCTGGACATCGGCAATTGCTGTGCAGGCCATATCATGGTAGAGGGCAAGGCTGAAGTCCTGGTCGGGGTTGGCCATGTCCAGCAGGTGATGCCGCGCCCGGGACTGTTGCTCCGGCGTGGGCTTGGCGGCGCCGATGTCCATGTACCGATAGACCTGGCGGCTATCGGCGTTGACGACTTCGAGGTGGAATGATCCGGCGAGGGACAGGGATAGCTCGGTCTTGCCTGTGCCCGTAGGCCCGAGGATGGCAACAAGGGCATTCATTTTGGCTTCTTGACCACTGCCGTCTGCTCCACTATGGAAACAAACTCAGAGGCCTTGAGGCTGGCGCCTCCTACCAGGCCGCCGTCTATCTCCGGCTGGGATATGAGTTCGGCGACGTTGGCGGCGGTGACGCTGCCTCCATACTGGATGCGGAGATTATTAGCGAAGTCTTTTCCGTAAAGCCCGCTAACGACCTCCCGGATGGTCCCGATCATGTCGTTAGCGTCTTTGGCGGTGGCGGCGCGGCCGGCGCCGATAGCCCATATTGGCTCATAGGCAACGACCAAGTTTGCCGGAGCCGGAACATCGGCCAGAGAACCCTTCACCTGGCCGGTGACCGCCGACACGGCTTTGCCGGCTTCTCTTTCTTCCAGCTTCTCGCCCACGCAGAGGATGGGTTTGAGTCCCGCCTTGAGGGCCGCCTTGATCTTCTTGTTCACGATGGCATCGGTCTCGCAGAAGTACTGGCGGCGTTCGGAGTGGCCCAGGATAACGTACGGGCAGAGGTCGACCAGCATGGTCGGGGCGATCTCGCCGGTGAAGGCGCCCTTCTCCTCGAAGTGCATGTTCTGCGCCCCCAGGCCGATGGACGTGCCTTTCAGGACGTCATTGACCGCCGCCAGCGAGATGGATGGGGGGCAGACCACCTTTTCCACCCCCTGTACCTTATCGAGTCTCTCCCGCATCTCCTTGACCAGGGCTACGGCCTGGGACAGGGTGGTATTCATTTTCCAGTTGCCGGCGATGATGGGAGTCCGCATCTTGCCTCTTCCTGTTCGCACTCAGAGAGTCGGCTCTCCTGTACCTAACGCGATGTCTGGTATATGATAGGCCGGTAGCGTGGACGAGGGATGGGATCGCCTTTCTCCCGGGCCACGGCGAGCCACGCCTCTTTGGCCTTAAGGGCTTCCTCTAGCGCTTCCACAGGGGTTGCGCCAAAGGCGGAGCAGTACTCCAAGTCCGGAAAATCCGCAACGTAACAGCCGTCGTCATCAGACCAGAATATGTTAATGTGATAATCCTTCACTTTTCATCCTCCAACTTCAGGTCCAACCGTTCCACCAGCCTGAGAAACTGTCGAATTTGGTAAGGCTTCGCCTCCCCATTGTAGGGTTGCAGGTTGAGCTTTGCGCCCGTCACGGAGTGGCGAAAGATGTGGTGGCTTCCCGAGGTCCGTTCCAGACGGAATCCGAATCCCTCTACCAAGTTTACCATGTCCGTAAACGCAACGTTCTGCAGCGCCCCTTGGGTCAAGCGTCTGAGCAATTGCTTGCGTTTCACAACCTAAGCTCCCAGATCTAATCCTTAACGGCGCCAAGCGCTGGAACTCGGAGGGAACTCCAGCCGTATGCGATTTCCGCAAGTTCCCTGCCGCCGATGGTTGTCACTCGCTTTCCTACCGGGTGTCCACCTAATGCCCGGTAAAACGAGCGGCGCGGATTCCCTACGAGCACCCATACCAGCATGGAAGCCATTCCCTGGGCCAAGAACATCTCAACAGAGCGCGAGACAAGCTTTCGCCCGATCCCTTTATGCTGGTAGTCAGCTAACACATAAAGGGCATACAACTCGCCACGGTACCCACTCTGCACAGTGCGCTCCGGCCCTCCCGCGACAAACCCTACGCATGTCGCTGTTGGTTCGTCAGCAACATATGCAAACGTGTTGTCGCCACCTTGCGAAAGATAATCACGCCACATCCGCTCTGATTCTTTGTAGGAAAGGCTTGTTAGGTACCTGTCCGGTACTAACCCGGCGTAGGTCGTGCGCCAGCCCTCCACATGGATTGTAGCAATGCAATGAGCGTCATTTGCAGTTGCTTCCCGAATTATCGTTGCTTGTCCTTTCTCTCGCGGCTATGGGCCGCTGCCTATCAGGGACTACGCCCCAAACTTTACCAGCTTCAGGGCATTGGCGGGATAGTACGTAGAGATGTGCCTTCTCCGTCGCCGCGACTCGCACCCTGGACGTGGTTTCCGGTATACATCAAGTCTCCTCGCGTTGAAGGATGTCCTTCAGTACAGGAACCAGCGACGGAATGTCAGACGTCAGCGTTCCCCACAGAACGTCCAGGTTAATATCAAAATAGGCGTGGATCAACCGGTTGCGCATCCCTATGATTTTGGCGCAGGGTACCTCTGGTGCTTAGCGCGAAACTCGGGAGAGACCTGGCTTGCGGCTTCGCCAATGATCTCCAGGAGGCGTGTGCAAGCGAGCACGAGCATGAGGTTTGCTTCCATCTCGGTTCGAGTCTTGCCGGCCATAAGACTCTCGGCCTCTCTCGCCGCGTCCAGCATGTGCCGGACGCGTACCATGTTACTCTTTGGCATACTGGGTCTGTGCCTGGCGCAGCACATCGTCCCGGAAATATTTGCTTAAGTCTTGCGGGGTGCGCAGGTCGACCTTGCGCCCACCAAAGAAGGCGCTGAGCTCTTGCTCCATATCGTATATCTGGAACAGCCCCGGGGTGTACCCTGGCTCAAACTCTACGAGGACATCGACATCGCTTTCGGTTCCAAAATCGTCCCGCAGGATGGACCCAAAAAGGGCCAGCCAGCGGATGTGATTGCGCTGGCAGAATTGAGACAGGGCTTCCCTGGGCATTCTAATTCTTTGCTTGACCACTATCTCCTCCCCAAACCTTGCACAGCACTCTACGTGCTGCCGTCCGCGAGACACAACGAGGTCCGGTCGGTTGCCCGGATGCAATAGCCCGCGCAGTTGCCTTACGCCCCAAACTTGACCAGCTTCAAGGCATTCGCCATGGCCAGCGGCATGACCGCTGTCGCCGGGATGTGGCCCAGCCCCCCTCTGGCGCAATTGGTCTCGGAGAACTTGTTCATGCCGTCGGGGCGGCAATAGCGAGAGTAGAGTAACAGCGGCACCGGGTGCCAGCTATGGGACTTCAGGGTTGCCGGCGTGGAATGGTCTCCGCAGACCACGATGACGTCGGGCTGCAGGGCGATAAGTTGCGGTACCTGGGCGTCAACCGCCTCCAACACCTTCACCTTGCGGTCGAAGTCGCCGTCCTCGCCGGCCGAATCGGCGCCTTTTATGTGGATGAAGAAGAAATCGTATTTCTTGAAGTAGCGTTTCAGCGTGGAGAACTCCCGCTCCATCGTTCCCCCTGTCGGCAGGATGGTCATCCCCACCAGACTGGCCAGGCCGCGGTACATGGGGTAGACTGCGATGGCGGCTGGCTTCAGCTTGTAGACCTGCTGCATCGACGGGATTTGCGGCAGATGGGAGAAGCCCCGCAGCGTTAACATGTTGGCGGGTTGGTGGTTGGCCAGTATGCTGCGCGCCTGGTCCACAAAGCTGTTTACCAGAGCGGCGGTTTTTGCCGCCTCGGGGGACAGCGGGTTGACTGCTGGAGGGGCCACGCCTTCGCGTTGGGGGTCGGAATCGGCGAGCTTATCGCTGAGGGCCTTGCCGCGCAGCACCAGGGCAAAGCGGTGGTCTTTGACCGGCTCCACGAAGACCTGGGCGCCGGCCAGCTTGATCTCGGACAGCAACTGGCAGAGGCGGGCGTTATCACTGGTGGGGAGCCGTCCCGCCCTCCGGTCGACGATGAGGCCCTTCTTGTCGACCGTGCAGAAATTGCCCCGGGCGCACAGGTCTCCCGGCCCCACTGGGAAGTTGATGCCGACCGCCTCCAGGACGCCGCGCCCTATGACGAACCTCAGCGGGTCATAGCCGAACAGCCCCAGGTGTCCGGGGGCGCTGCCAGGTGTGATACCGGAGAAAACGGGATCGGTGAGTCCAATTGTACCTTTCCAGGCCAACTGATCCAGATGGGGGGTGTGGGCTGTCTCCAGTTCCGTCTTGCCAGTTTGGGGATGGGGCAGGCCGCCCAGGCCGTCGATGACCAGCATCACCATCCTGGACGGTGTGGACAGGCTGATCTCCTGTACCTGTTCCAGTGTTATCATTCGACTGGCTCGTGACAGGTCATTCTACTTCTCCCGAAATAACCTCTCCCCCGCTTCGCTGCCCCCTCTCCGATTCGGAGAGGGGGCTAGGGGGGTGTGGTCTATTTTCATCCTTCGTGGTGAGGGTTGCGAATACTCATGCCGTCTTCTCCAACAATGCCTCGACTCCGGGCAGCTTCTTTCCCTCCAGGAACTCCAGGGACGCCCCGCCGCCGGTGGAGACATGGGTCATCTTGTCCGCCAGGCCGAGGGAGTCGATCGCTTCGGCTGTGGAGCCGCCGCCGACGACGGTGGTCGCCCCTTTCAGACCCGCCAGGACCCGGGCCACCGCCTGAGTACCCGCGGCGAAGGGTTTCAGTTCAAATATCCCCAGGGGGCCATTCCATACCACCGTCTTGCACTTGCCCAGTTCACGGGAGTACGCGGCAATGGACTTGGGCCCGATGTCGCCGATTTTCGCTGAAGCGGGTATCTTGTCCACCGGCGCCGTCTGTGCTTTGGCCGTAGCTTCCAGCTTGTCAGCAACCACGACGTCTTCGGGAAGGAGCAGGCGCACTCCCCTGGCCTTGCATTTCTCGATAACGTCTTTGGCGAATGCGACCCTCTCCGTTTCAGTCGTAGACTGACCTACGGAATACCCCTGGGCGACCAGGAAGGTATTGGCCATCCCGCCGCCAATGACCAGCACGTCGATCTTGGCCAGTATGTTCTGCAGGACGGCCATCTTATCGCTGACCTTGGCCCCGCCGATGATAGCGGCGAAGGGGTGGGCGGGGTTGCTCAAGGCCCGGCCCAACATATCCAGTTCCTTCTCCAGAAGGAAGCCGGCGACGGAGGGCAGGAAGCTGGCCACGCCCGCAGTCGAGGCGTGGGCGCGGTGGGTGGCGCCGAAGGCGTCGCTGACGAAAACCTGAGCCAGCCTGGCCAGCGACTGGGCGTAGACGGGGTCGTTCCTCTCTTCTTCCTTATGGAAACGCAGGTTCTCCAGCATTAGGATCTCGCCCGGCTTGAGTTTGGCCGCCATTGCTTCCACCTGCGGGCCGACGCAGCATGGGGCGACCGGGACCGGCTTGTGGATGATCTCTGAAAGCCTCTCGGCTACGGGCGCCAGGCGCATGGATGCCACCACCTTGCCATCGGGGCGGCCCCAGTGGGAGCACAGGACTATCCTGGCATACTGGTCCAGGAGATAGTTTATGGTGGGCAGCGCTGCCCGGATGCGGGAGTCGTCGCTGATGGCCCCTGTCGAGGGGTCCTGGGGAACGTTGAAGTCAACCCTTACAAGAACAGTCTTGTCCTTTACGGTTATGTCCCTGACCGTCTTCTTGGGCAACGGACCTCCTTGGAGAAATCCCAAGTTCCAAGCTTCAAGCCCCAATCAGGAGTTCTCGTATCTCGGTGCGCTCAGCGGCCTCTGCGGCAGAACCCTTGGCAATTGGTACTTGGGCAATTGGTACTTGGGACTTGGAGCCTGGTCGTCTACTTCTTGCCTGCGGCGAGGATGGCTTCCAACCGCTCTTTGATCTGCTGGACCTGCTCCGCCGCGTGGGGAGCAGCCTCGTAGGCGCCGACGCCTTCTCGGTCGGCGTAGGCCAGCTCAGGATGGTAGTCGATAAAGCCGAGGACCTCCATGTCCGGCAGGCTCCCGCGGATGAACTGCCGGTCTGATTCCCCTCGCACCTTGGACCCCACCACCAGGACGTGGCGAACGCCCAGCCCTTTGGCCAGGGCCTGTACCGCCCGGGCGGTGCCGACGCTGCGCTGCCCCGGCTCGACAACGACAAGGAAGGCGTCGACGAACTGGGCCGTGCCCCGCCCCAGGTGCTCTACACCGGCGTCCATATCCATGATAACTACCTCGGAGCGGCGCACCAGCAGATGGGCCAGGAGGCTCCGGATGACAGCGCTTTCCGGGCAGAGGCAGCCACCGCCGCCCTCTTTGACTGTCCCCATTACCAGGAGCTTTATGTTGCCCTGGCTCAGGCTGAACCGGTCAGGTATGTCGTCGACCACCGGGTTGATCTTGAAGTAGCTGCCGGACTGTCCCGGCCGCGCCCCGGTGCGCTCCTCGATGAGGTCCTTCATTTCGGCTACCGGCACCAGAGCGGCCGCCTTCTCCGCCGGTATGCCCAGGGCCATAGCGAAGTTAGCGTCCGGGTTGGCATCGATGGCGATGACGTGCTTCCCCTCGGCGGCGTAAACGCCGGCCAGCAGGCTGGAGAGAGTCGTCTTGCCCACCCCTCCCTTACCGGTTACAGCCAGTTTCATGTCGGTCTATCCCTTCTCCCCTCATTCCACAAATGCAGACACATCAAAGGCGGGGCGCTCCATCGTGCGCTGAAAGGTAGAGAAGCTCAACGCCCACCTTGATTATAGATTCATAGGCAATGTTGGTCAATGGGCGGGGAAGGAACCCAAATCCACCACCCATTGAATCTCGTCAAAGGTAAAGTCCTCTCACCTGCTTGGTGCTACACGCGCCTTTGGGGCCGAAGTGTCGGCCTCCCTTTGGCAAAGGGAGATTGAGAGGGATTTTGATGGCGGATTCAGGGAACGTGGACTCACACGCGAGCGCCGGTCGACGGCTCGGCCCTGGCCCCGTTAGCCGTCTGCTATTTCAGGGGCAAGTTCTCTATCTGGCTGGGACTCATCACCCGGTCGGGGGGCACAAAGCCGTTCTCCACCAGCAGGAACGACAATATGTCGAGATACTCCTGTTTGGCCAGGCTCCCCGGTGCATCCCGTGGCATTTCACTCTTGATGTAGTCCAGCAACAGCCTCGTATTGGCATAGGCTTCCAGGTGAGCCTCGGGCCCGATAAGCTGAGTGGGAATGGGCAGTAGCCCTTCTATCTTCCGCCCACCCTCACCCTTGTCGCCGTGGCACTTGGCGCAGGACCTGGCATACGCGGCTTTGCCTTCTTCGGCATACTGTCCAATAGTGTGAAGGATGGCCGCCGGGGCGCGTGAAGCGGCTGGCGTTGGCGAAAGGGCCGGCGTTACCGCTGGGGTTGGTGTGGCCTGGGGAGTGGTCGTGGGTGTAGGCGGTGGCGGTGGCGCGACTGTTTGTGTTGCTATCGGAGGCGGTGTCACGGCACGGGACGCCGCGGGCAACGGCGTTGGGGCTGGTGTCCGAGGGGTGGCTGCTAGCTGTGGAGGAGGTGGTGTGGACACAGCGTCCGGCGTCGCCTGGGAAGCGGGTGGAACGGCGGGTGGCGGTGGAACGCACGCCGCGGCGACCAGCGCCAGGGAAGAGGCTATCACTGCCAGGCTACAGTAGCGATATTTGCCCATGCCTTTACCTCACAGCTTTAGTTGGATCGGGCGACGCCAAGGCTCTCCAGTATGATAAACGCGTTCCGCCGGCACTTTCAATTGTGCAACCCCCTGATTTTCAGCCGTCATTGCCCTGAGAAACTGCCGCCGGACGGTTGTGAGGGCGACTGGCGGGTCGTTCGAGCCTGGCGCCCTGGGCGGCACAGAGGTGCGGGCCGGGGCGACGGCTGCTGGTTTTCTACAAACCGTACATCAAAACGTACAGCGTAGTTATTGTTATAACGTACGTCTGGATGTATAATTAGATAAGAAGATAGGCCGGAGGTGAGAGTTGGCCAAGAGAATCCTGGCGGCCACTGAGATGCGCCAGAACCTGCGGGAAGTGCTGGGTAGCCTGGATAGTCACAATGAGCCGTATTATGTAACTCAACGGAGCCGCCCTACGGCGGTTCTTGCTAGATACGATGATTATGAGGCCCTGGTGGCTAAGGCGCGCGAGGCGGAACAACTGAAGTCCGCGTTGCGCTGGAGCCTGGGCTTCATAGCCAACATCAGCGCCGCCATGGAGCTACAGGACGAGCCGGCCAAGTACATCCACTTGCTGGAGATGAGCATCCGTCAGGGGTTAAAGAGGGGCAGTGTCCCCCGCGGCGTGGTCACCAGGTTGGATGAGGTAGCCGGGGTCATAAAGGAGTGGGACCACAAGACGTTCCGGTTACACGAGGACGCCAGGGTCCTGGAACGAACGAAGGCCAGTGTGGTACTGGGTCGTTCAAGTTGCCCCTATGTGCTGGAAGCGATGAGACACCACGCCCCCTTTCATGTCAAGCGTATAGGCTGGCGGGACTACCGTGGGGAGGCCAAAGATTCGGTGTCGGACTTCCTCTGTGTGTGCTGCGGGTTGTGCTCCAGCGCGCTGGTGGACTGGCTTTCCGACGGAAAGCTAATGGTGCAGGAACTGGGCAGGGCGGAACGCAGCAAGTGGAAAGACTGTTGCGTTTACGCCGTCCGGGACAAGGGGGTTGGAGTCTAGCGGTTAATGGGGCGGCGAGGGCAGCCCCGTTAGAGTTTCCTACTAAGGAGGCAGAGATGGCAGAGGAGTATTTCAACTATATCAACGGCAAGTGGTCACGGGCCTCCAGTGGCAAGACCTACGAGAATATCGATCCGGCCAACGGCGATGTCCTGGGGCTTTTCCCTCTCTCCGGTCCCGAAGAGGTGGACAGGGCAGTAGAGGCGGCGAGCCGTTCCTCGGCGAAGTGGCGCAAGCTCCCGGCGCCGAAGAGGGCCGAGATATTGTTCCGCGCCGCGGAGATCATGGTGCAGCGGAAAGAGGAGCTTGCCCGGCGCATGACGATGGAAATGGGCAAGGTGCTCAAAGAGGCCAGGGGCGATGTCCAGGAGGGCATCGACATGGTCTATTATATGGCGGGCGAAGGGCGACGCCTCTTCGGCGATACCACCCCTTCGGAGCTTCCCAATAAATTCGCTATGTCCATGAGAGTCCCCATTGGCGTGGTGGCGGCCATCACCCCGTGGAACTTCCCGCTGGCCATACCTACCTGGAAGGTCATGCCCGCCCTCGTAGCCGGAAACACCGTGGTCTTCAAGCCTTCCCCCTTCACGCCCGAAAGCGCCTATCACGTGGTCAAGATCCTGGAGGAGGCCGGGTTGCCGCCAGGCGTCCTAAACTTGATCTACGGCGAAGGCTCGGCGCTGGGTGTGCCCCTGGTGGAGGACCCCAGGGTGACTCTCATTTCCTTCACCGGATCGGTGAAGGTAGGTAACGAGGTTGCTCAGCGGGCCTCCCGGCTGGGAAAACGCTATTCGCTGGAGATGGGCGGCAAGAACGCCATCATCGTGATGGAGGACGCTGACCTCGACCTGGCGGTGGAAGGGATCATATGGAGCGCCTTCGGCACCTCGGGCCAGCGCTGTACAGCGGCCAGTCGTATCCTTATTCAGCGCTCCATCCTGGGCAGGCTGACCGAAAGGGTCGTGGGCGCGGCGGAAAGGTTGCGGCTGGGGCATGGTCTCCTGCCGACCACCGATGTGGGGCCGGTCATCAATCAGGCCGCGGTCGACAAGATCCTGGGCTATCTGAAGATCGGTGTGGAGGAAGGGGCGAAGGTACTCACCGGCGGCTACAAGCCCACCGAGGGCGAGATGGGTAAGGGGTACTTCATCAAGCCGACGGTCTTCGGGGATGTGAAACCCCATATGCGGATTGCCCAGGAGGAGATCTTCGGACCGGTCACCGACCTCATCGCCTTCGACACCCTGGAGGAGGCGGTCAAGATCAACAACGATACTCCTTACGGCCTGGTCACCTCCATTTTCACCAGGGATACCAACAAGGCTTTCAGGGCGATGGAGGACATAACCACCGGCATCGTTTATGTCAACGCCGGCACCATCGGAGCGGAGGTCCATCTGCCCTTCGGCGGCACCCGCGGGACGGGCAATGGTCACCGGGAGGCCGGACAGGCCGCCCTGGATGTGTTCACCGAATGGAAGACGGTATACGTGGACTACAGCGGACGTCTCCAGAAGGCCCAGATGGGAGATTGAGGAGGGTCCCATGGATCTGGTGGGAAACAGAAACGCAGCGGGCGGGCAGAGCCTGCTCCGGCAGGGCTGGCCTACCTTTTTCGGCGCTCCCGCCTGTTCCGACATGTCGAAGTTGAAAGCCGATATAGCCTTCCTGGGTGTTCCTCTGGACTCCACCACCAACGACCGGCCCGGGTCGCGCTTCGGCCCGCTGGGTATCAGGGACGTTTCCATGCGCTACCAGCGCCACGAGTGGGACGGCTGGTTCGACCAGGAGAGCGGGGGAAACATCCTCCGAGGCGTGACGATGGCTGACTGCGGCGATGTGGACATAAGGGTCGTTGACCTGGCAGTCAACTTCGACAAGATCACCCGGGCGACGGAGATGGTCCTGGACCGCCGGGCGTTTCCTGCACTGGTGGGCGGCGACCATGCCATTACCTTCCCTTCTGTCCGAGCCCACGGCAGGCCGGTGCACATTGTCTATTTCGACGCTCATGTGGATTTCACTGACGAATGGCAGGGGGTCAAATTCTCCCATGATAACCCGCTGCGCCGCGTCTCGGAACTTCCCTTTGTGACTGGCATTACCCTGGTTGGTATCAGAGGCGTGCTGTCGCGGGCCAACCCCTACTGGGAGGCCCGGGAAAAGGGGGCCACGATGATCTCGTCCCAGGAGTTGCGCGAACGCGGGGTTTCAGCCACCCTATCCCGTCTCCCTTCGCTGGGAGACACCTATGTGAGCGTTGATATCGATGTCCTGGACCCGGCAGTGGCGCCGGGGACTGGCTATCCTGAGCCGGGCGGCCTCACTTACTACGAGCTGAAACAGGCCCTTCTGGAGGTAGCGCAGCGGGGTCGCGTCGTCGGATTTGACCTGGTGGAGGTGGCTCCATGGTTTGATCCGACGCAGCGGACGACCCGCACCGCGGCGCGGCTCATCCTCGACTTCATGGGCGCCGTCTTTGCTGCTCGGAGCAGTCGCGCTGGCGGGGGTGAAGAAGCAAAGGCAATTTCAACGAAGGGGGGTATGCAATGAATCACTGGCAGGAGCTGGACAGGAAGTTCTTTATGAATACCGGTCACCGGCGTCTCGGCGTCACCCTGGTCCGGGGGGAGGGCGCCCGGGTGTGGGACGATCAGGGCAGGGAGTACCTGGACTTCATTGCCGGGTGGGGTGTGAACGCCCTGGGGCATTGCCATCCGGTGGTGGTATCGGCCATCCGGGAGCAGGCGGGCAAACTCACCCAGGTGTCCATGGACGTGTACAACGTGCCGCAGGTGGAACTGGCCAGGCTACTACTGGAGACCACCGGTTTTGACAAGATATTCTTTGCCAGTACCGGGACGGAGGCCAACGAAGGCGCGGTGAAGCTGGCCAGGAAATATGGGAAGCTGCACCGCAACGGCGCCTACGAGGTTATCAGTACTCTTAACTCGTTTCATGGACGCACCCTGGCCATGGTAGCCGCCACGGGGAAGCCGGTCTACCAGGCGCCGTATACGCCGTTGCCCGCGGGTTTCCTTAACGTTCCGTACAACAGTCTTGAGGCCATTCAGCAGGCTACCACGGACAAGACGGTGGCTGTTCTGCTGGAGCCTATCCAGGGAGAAGGCGGGGTAAACGTGCCTGACGACGACTATTTCAAGAAGGTGCGGGCGTGGTGTAACGAGAACGGCCTGCTGCTTATCCTGGATGAGGTGCAGACTGGCATGGGCCGGACGGGTACCCTATTTGCCTACCAGCGGTTGGGTGTGGTCCCCGACATTCTCACCGTGGGCAAGGGACTGGGTGGTGGTGTGCCCATATCGGCGATACTGGTCAAAGAGAAGGCGGCCGTTTTCGGGCCGGGAGACCACGGTCACACCTTTGCTGGGAACCCGCTGATGTGCGCTGCCGGCTACGCAACCCTCCGGTATATGCTGGACAGTGACGTGCCGGGGAATGCCAGGCGCATGGGACAGTATTTCACAGAGCAACTCAAGGACCTGCGGAAGAAGTATTCGTTCATAACTGATATTAGGGGGCGGGGGTTACTGCTGGCGATAGAGTTCAACAAGGACTGGAGCGCCGAGATCGCCAAGGAATGCGTGGCCGAGGGCCTGCTGCTCAATAATATGAAGCCCAACGCCATACGGTTCATGCCGCCGCTCATTATTACCATCAAAGAAATCGACGAGGCTGTGGGCATCCTGGACAGGGTGCTGGCGCGGGTCTCCAGTCCCGACAGGTCGGGACTGGTGATCGGTGAGGGGGTCAAGGTGTAGCCCGGTGATGCCAGTTTTTTCCGGAAAGGGCTGAAAATGACCGAAACCGTAACCACCATCAGGGAGACCCCTCTGGAGAAGAGAGGCTCCGTTGAGATTGACGCCGAGAGATGCAAAGGGTGCGGACTGTGCGTGATGACGTGCGGCCGGCGCGTCCTGGCCATGTCGCAACGCCTGAATAGCAAAGGGTATAACCCTGCGGAGGTGGTACAGCCGGAGCGTTGCACCGGGTGCGCCCTTTGCGCCCTGATGTGCCCCGACGTGGCCATAAGGGTCTCCCGCTCCGGTAAACCGAGAGTCTTCGACAGGCAACGCGAAGAGCGCGGGGGAAACGGAAAGTAGGTTCTGGCTACACTCTGCGGTCTCAACTCGGAAACCGGGTGAGTCCAGAGAGGGCGAAGCCCTCTTT
>JACQTY010000198.1 GCA_016210545.1 Chloroflexota bacterium | reverse complement strand
GGTTGGAACCCTGACGTACCCCGTCTGGACTACCAATATCATCTTGAGATAATTTCTTAGTAGGTTTACACAAGAGAGAGGAAGAATGCACCTGACGCGAAAACGCGGGTTCATCTGGCCCGGCCTGGCAGTGGCCGTTGCTCTGCTGGCCGCGTCCTGCACGCCGAAGCCACCGCCAACGTCGGCCCCGGCCGCTCCGGCGCCTACGCCACCAGCGGCGGCGCCAACCAAAGCGCCGGCAGCCGCGCCGGCTACGCCAACGCGCCCCCCGGCCACGCCGGCGCCAGCCCCGGCGGTCAAACTCCCGGCGGTGATCTCCATCGCCACGGCAGGCGTGGGCACCACGAGCTACATAGCGGCCAGCGCTTTCTCCGAGGTCATCGCCAAGTACCTGCCCACGAAGATCGCCGTCGAGCCAGCAGGCGCGACATCCCGATGGGTGCCCCTCATGAAGACCGGTGAAATCGACATGGCTATTGGCTGCGGCCTCTCCGATACCAAGGACGCCTGGTACGGGAAGTTCTACTGGGCCGACAAGGGCGGCCCGTTCCCGGTGATGCACGTGGCCGTCGGCCAGGTCCAGCCCTACGGGTTTATGGTCACTGACCCCAAGATAAAGACTGTCGCCGATCTCAAGGGGAAGAAGGTCTACGCCTTTATCAAGGGCATCCGGATACATGAGACAGCCATCGCCGCCATGTTCAAAGTGGCGGGGCTGAAGACCGGCGATGTCGACCTTCTTACGTTCTCCGACATCAATGAGGCCGCCAAGGGTCTGCAGGAAGGCAAGGCCGCAGGTATCTTTTACATCACCTCAGCTCTACCCCTGGTAGAGGTGGACCGGGGCAAGCCGCTATACGGCATTCCGGTGCCCAGGGAGATGGCAGACAAGGTACGAGAAGAGGTGCCGGAGTTTGGCTATATGACCTGGACCAAGGGAGACGGTATCGGCAAGGAAGACATACCTTACTTGAGCAACCCGTGCGCCATGTACGCGCGGCAAGGAGTCGATGCCGATGCGGTCCACGCCGTCGTAAGCACTATCTACGCCCACTATGATGAGTACAAGGATAAGCACCCCATCCTGAAGTTCTGGACCCCTCAACAGGGTGTAAGTATCTTTGCCATGCCGGTACACCCCGGCGCCATTAGGTTCTACAAGGAAAAGGGCCTGTGGACGGACGAGAAAGAGAAACTCCAGCAGAAGTTGCTGGCCCTGCCCCGCGGGTGAGCGATGCCTTTCTCATCGGTCTGGGCCCGAGGACGAAGGAAGTTGCAGCGCTTAACTCCCTGGGACGGGGAGCAAAAAAACGGTAAGGAGAGAGAAAACATGAGGAAACACGGGTCCATCTGGTTAATCATGGTAGGCATTGCAGTCCTGGTCTTGGCGGCGTGCGCCCCGAAGCCCGCACCCACGCCGGCCCCAACTCCGGCGCCCGCTACTCCGGCGCCTACGCCAGTATCCGCAGCCCCGACCGCGGCCCCAACCGTAGCGCCGGCAACCCCGGCCCCCAGGCCAGCTACCCCAACGGCTGCGCCAGCGACGCCAGCGCCAGCCCCGGCGGTCAAGCTGCCGCCCACCCTGTCATTTGCTACGGCGGGAGTTGGCACTACTAGCTACATTGTAGCCAGCGCTTTCAACGAGGTAATGACTAAGTATACGGGCACCAAGCTCACCGTAGAGCCCTCCGGGGCTACAGCCCGGTGGGTGCCTCTCATGAAGACTAAAGATATCGATTTTGCTGTGGGTTGCGGAGCATCCGACGTCAAAGATGCTTACTACGGCGTCAATTACTGGACGGACAAGGGAGGGCCACAGCCCGTACTCAATGCAGCCATAGGACATGTTTCCCCTTACGGCTTCAATGTAACCGACCCTAACATAAAGAGCGTGGCTGACCTGAAGGGGAAAAAGATTTACGGCAATATGGTAGGCATGCGAGTCGTAAAGGGAGCAGTGGACATTCTCTTGCGGGAAGCGGGGTTAAAACCCGGTGACGTGGAGATACTCACATTCTCTGACGTCAATGAGGCCACCAAAGGTATCCAGGAAGGGAAGGCCGTGGGGTTGTGGTATATCCCCACTGTGTTGCCAATCGTAGAGTTGGACAGGGCCAAGCCCATGTATGGGATCCCGGTGTCCAAGGCGATGGCGGATAAAGTCCGCGAGGAGTTCCCCGAACTCGGCTTTTATACCTGGAAAAAGGGTAGTGGCATCGGTAAGGCAGACATAACCTACATGAACCAGCCGTGCAGTATGCACGTCCGCGCCGACCTGGACCCTAACATAGTATATACCGTTCTCAGCACCATTTATGCCCACTACGATGACTACAAAGACAAGCACGCTATTCTGAAGGAGTGGACGCCGGAGCAAGGTCCAACAGTTATCTTCTCCCCCTTCCATCCTGGCGCTATCAAGTACTTCAAAGAAAAAGGTGTGTGGAAGGACGCGGAGGAGCAGATGCATCAGAAGCTCCTGGCTAAGCCGAAGGGTCAGTAGGTCGCACAGGTAATCACCCAATATATGGCCCCTGTTGCCCGGCAACCGGGCAGCAGGGGCTATCGCAAAACGGGACTTGCACGCCGGGCATGTTTCATGAAACCGGACACGCAGTCCAGAGACGAAGGTAGTCGTCTTCCAAGAGACTAGTGCTTAGTTGCATGAATTGGCACTGCATTGACGTCCCCTCTCCCTCTGAAGGGAGAGGGCTAGGGTGAGGGTGAACGCCCCCTCTCTCCAACTCTCTCCCTCGGCGGGGAGAGAGGGGATTATTGTTAGGCCCATCTACGCAATCAGGTACTAGCGGGGGGCGAGGGCGCTGACCGCTCGAGGATGAGCAGGGTAAACTAGGGGGATTCATGTCTTTCGACGCTAACAAGATATTGCAAAAGAGTGGCGAAGCTGTAGGCGGAGGCCAGATCCGGCAATTCAGCGGGCCATGGCGCTGGATAATGTCCGGCCTGGCTATAGCCTTCTCGATATACATCCTGCTCTACGTCGGCGACGTTACGGAGTGGGTTGGCCTGCGCCTCTTCGGCTCGCACAGGGCGCTGGCCTATGCCACCGTGATGCTCCTTGTCTTCCTGTTCATACCCGCCAGAAAAGGCAAGGTCCAGGACCGCGTGCCCTGGTATGATATTCTCCTGGGCCTGGGTGGCGCGGCCGCCTCCCTCTACGTGTTCTGGAACTGGGAGTCGCAGGTAGAGTCCTATGCCACCCCCTCAGTAGTACAGATGGTCCTCGGGGCGTTAGCCCTTCTCACCACCCTGGAGGCGGCAAGACGCACACTGGGCTGGGCGCTGTCCATCCTGGGCGCTTTCTTCATCGTCTACACCCTCTACGGCAACTTTTTCCCCGGCTTCATGCTGACCAAGGGATATTCCTACTCACGCATGCTGGGCCACTACTATCTGTCAGGCACTGGCCTCTACGGCAGCGCTATGGAGATATTCACTGTCGTGGTAGCTGTGTACGTCATCTTCGCCCAGTTCGTCCAGATTTCCGGGGCCGGCGACTTCTTCTTCAAGCTGGGCCTGGCCGTGGTGGGACGTTTCCGGGGCGGTCCGGCTAAAGTGGCCGTCTTCTCGTCCAGCCTCTTCGGCACGGTGTCCGGGCTGGCGGTGGCCAACGTGGTAGTTGACGGCGGGATCACCATCCCCATGATGAAGAAGACCGGATACAAACCGGAGGTCGCCGCCGCCGTGGAGGCTTCGGCTTCCAACGGGGGGCAGATCATGCCGCCGGTCATGGGCACCGCGGCCTTCTTGATGGCCGATATGCTGGGTATACCCTATTGGGGAGTGGCTGCCGCCGCGGTCTTGCCCGCCCTGTTCTACTATGTCGCCCTCTATTTCATGCTTGACTTCGAGGCTGCCAAGACCGGCCTCAAGGGCCTGCCTCGAGTGGAGATACCCCCGATTTGGAGAACTCTGAAAGAGGGTGGGGTCTTCCTCCTTCCCCTGGGCGTACTGATATACTTCATAGGTGTCCTGGATTTTAGCGCCCAGAAATCCGGCCTGTTCGCTCTGCTCGCCCTCGTCGCTGTCAGCTTCATAAGGAAAGAGACCAGGCCCGGTGTGCGAGACATACTGGGCGCGCTGGAAAAGGGCGCACACAGCACGGCCCAACTGGGGCCGGCAGCCGGCGCCATCGGCATACTGATGTCCGCGGTGACCCTGACGGGCCTGGGCGTCAGCCTTTCCTCCGGGCTCTTGCAGGTGGCGGGCGGCAGTCTGATACTTCTCCTCATTCTCACAGCCGTAGCCGCCCTCATAATGGGCACGGCGGCCTCTACGTTGCTGGTCTACGTGATCCTGGCTATGTTCGTGGTACCGGGAGTGGTCAAAGCCGGGGTGGACCCCCTGGCCGCCCACATGTTTGTGTTCTATTTCGGCATGATATCTATGGTTACACCGCCTGTGGGACTGGCGGCTTACGCTGCGGCCGCTGTGGGCGGCGCCGACTACTGGAAGACCGGCTGGCAGGCCGCCAGACTGAGCATCGTGGGTTTCATCGTGCCATTCATCTTTGTGTTCCACCCGGCAATGCTTTTCAAGGGCACTGCGGAGGAAATAGCCCTGGCCGGGGTCAGCGGCGTCGCCGGCACCATAGCCCTGGCAGCGGCGATGATAGGCTATGTGTTCACGACAGCCCATTGGTGGGAAAGGATACTGCTGGGGGCGGGCGCGTTATTGATGATGACCCCTGGCTGGGAGACAGACCTGATAGGCATCGCCCTCATATCGATCGCCATGGTAGCTCAGAGCCGGGCCTTCTTTGCCAACCGGCGTAAGGCGACCGCCGCGGCGCCCGGGTACGCAGGTGGCGGAGCGTCTTCGGGCGATCCACCGGCCGCTCTGTCATCCGGTCATTCGGACAAGTCCAGCAAGGGAATAATCCAGTAAGCAGTTTTCTGAGAAAGGAAACTAATGGCTAGACCATCCCGGCACACGCCGGAAATGCTCAAAGAATACCGCCCCATCTGGGGCAACATGACGTATGCGGACTACTGGGACCGCAACGCTGAGTTGTACCCCGACCGTGAGGCAATCGTCGACTCGCGCACGCGGCTCACCTGGGCCCAGGCCAAAGTGTGGATCGACCGTCTCGCCCTCGGCCTCAGGGACATGGGTTTCAAGCGGGACGACGTCCTCGTCATCCAGCTTCCCAACTGGGTGGAATCCTACATGCTGCGCGTGGCCTGCGAGAAGGCCGGTATCCTGTCGCTTATTGCCCTGCGGAACTGGCGTCACGCCGAGATGGAGCACACCTTCAACAAGTCGGGCGCCGTGGGCGTAGTGGCGCCTGTCGAATTCGAGGGACGCGACTACTACCAGGTAGTCCAGGACCTGAAACCCAAGTTCCCCAACCTGAAACACGTTATGGTGGTCGGGGACAGGGCGCCGGCTGGCGCCATCTCCATCCGC
Organism: Chloroflexota bacterium; assembly: GCA_016210545.1. Lineage (GTDB taxonomy): Bacteria > Chloroflexota > Dehalococcoidia > JACVQG01 > JACVQG01 > JACVQG01. The sequence goes on along the minus strand of JACQTY010000198.1, from coordinate 4,874 downwards.
GAGATGTTGGAAACGCCCATCGAGAAAAAGTACCCCAAAGACTTTCTGGCAAAGGAGAAACACAAGGCCGACGAGGTGATGCTCTTCCTCACCAGCGGCTCCACAGGCTTCCCCAAGTTCGTGGAGCAGCCCATAGGCGCCCGCATAAACTATATGCGCATGGTGGGCGAGAGCTGGGGCCTGCACAAGGATGACGTATTCGCCAGCCTGTCCCCGGTGGGCACCGGCCCCAGCGCCATGGTATACCTGATGGCGCCCATAACAGGCACCAAGATCGCTATGCTGGAGTCCTTCGACGCCGAGGAGGCGCTGAAGCTCATTCAACGGGAAAGGGTGACCGTGATCGGGACGGTGCCCGCGATCACCATCATGATGGTGCAGCACCCCAACTTCAGCAAGTACGACCTGAGTTCCCTGCGGTTGATTTTTGCCGGGGCGGCGCCCTGGACTTATTCCATGGCCATGGACGTCCAGAAGAAGTTCGGCTGCAACGTGCTCCACGGCTTCGGCGCGGTGGACATGGGACTGGGTCCCGTTCACACCCCCGACGAGACCGTTGAGGAAAGGCTCCTCACCACAGGCAAGGTGCAGCCGGTCGGCGGCATCAGGGGCCTCAAGGTAGTGGACTCCCAGGGCAAGGAGCTGCCGTGGGGTGAGGTCGGGGATCTGGTAGGCGGCGGTCCTCTGTCGTCGTCGGGCTATTTCAAGGACCCGGAGGCCACCAAGGCGGCGTGGAGCGCCGATGGCTGGTACCACACCGGCGACATGGCCAAGTTTGACGAGAAGGGGAACCTGGTCATAGTGGGCCGCGTTAAGGACATGGTGCTGCGCGGCGGCCAGAACGTATACCCCATTGAGATCGAGACCATGCTGGTCACCCATCCCAAGGTCAAGGACTGCGCCATCGTGGCCATGCCCGACCCCGTGCTGGGAGAGAAAGCCTGTGCGGTTATAGTGCCCAAGCCAGGCGAGACTGTTACCTTCGAAGACATAGTTAGCTTCCTCCGCGCCAAGCACATAGCCTCGTACAAGCTGCCGGAGAGGCTGGAGATCAAAGACAAACTCCCGCTACTGCCCGACGTGGCCAAGGTGAACAAAAAGCTCCTCCGGGAGGAGATCACCGCCAAGCTGAGGGCCGAGGGCGTAATTGGCGAACGCGACCGCTAAGGAAACGTTCCGCCAGCGTTCTTTCGTAGGGGCGACCGGCCAGTCGCCCTTGCGTTTTGAGACGGCCGCGGCGCTGCCTTCGCTGTGAGTCGCCACATCGAGTAGAATCTAGACGGCAGGTCAAGAATGGCCAATAAGCATCGAGTTGAGAGAAAACAGAGGTCCCAAACGGCCGCCCCGGCGCAGACCCGGTGGACGAAGGCATATCGATTTCTGGCGATCTTCATCGCCATAGTCATGGTCCTGGGACTGGTGATGATAGTGGCGGGTAAGTAACGCGCAGCAGTCTCCGTGAATTCCACACACTCATTGCATTGAGCGCCTCCAAGGCCCCCCACATGTCATTGCTTCGTCGCTCCGTTCGTCGCAATGCCGTAACGCATCGAATACAATATTGCTAACAGGTGAAAGAATGAGCAAGAAGCATCCAGATCCGAAAAATCGCAGGCGCGAAAAGCCTCGGCAGAGGCGGAAACGCTGGAACAGGTCATACTCCATCCTGGCCATAGTTGTTGCCGTAATCACCATCGGGGGACTGGTAGCCTTTGCCGCCTCGCGCAACGGCGTACCCGAATCCGAGCCGGGGGCGTTTGTGCCCAGCCTGGGCAATCAACACATACGAGATGCCACTGCCGCCGGCATCCAGTACAACTCGGACCCGCCCACATCAGGCCCCCACTACGGGGAGGGGCTGGCTCGGTGGGGAGTCTACAGTGAACCCGTCCAGAAGGGCCTGATGATCCACAATCTGGAGGACGGCGGGGTAGTGGTGTCCTATGACCCAAAGGCCCCTAAGGACACGGTGGACGGACTGGCCCAGATCGTCGGCCGTTACCGGGATCATGTTCTAATGGCGCCTTATCCCGGGCTTGACACAGCTATTGCGCTGACCGCGTGGACTCGGATCCTCAAGCTTGATGCGGTTGACGAGGCGAAGATAGTTGCCTTCATCGACGCCTACAAGGGGATCGACCACCACGTGAGAAGACCCTGAACCCTGACTCGGACGAGCTGGGACCAATCCCGATGCGTCGGGGGTGCGCTCTACTCGGTGGTGTGGTCGGCTGGACCGGGTACGAAGCCGTCTGTCAGCCTGGCGCGGCCGATCCTGGCCGCTTGCTTGACCCTGGCCGTCAGATCTGACGATGCAATGCCGCTTTCCGCGGGGTTGGTCGGGGATGCCTTCACAAAGAAATCGACCGCACCCAGTTGCAGAGCCTCAATAGTAAGGCGCGCCCCTTCCACCGCGTGACCGCTGACCATGATTACCGGCGTCGGGCAGTCACGCATAATGCGTTTGAGGGCGGTCAGTCCGTCCATATGGGGCATCTGCAGGTCCAGCGTCACGACATCGGGCTTGAGGCGTCTTATCTTATCGAGAGCATCCAGCCCATCGTTTCCGAAACCTATGATCTCTATCTCAGGGTCGGCGGCCAGCTTCCTGGACAGAGCCCATCTCGCAAAGGCCGAATCGTCGACCACCAGCACCCTGACTTTTTGTGCACCTGAACTCTCGCCCACGGCAACCTCCTGGGCTAGCCTTCACGCGCCAGCTTCGCAACCGGGACGCCGACATCACAAGTCAATGCAACTCGTTGCAATATTTACAATTCATTTTGGAGGCTGGCCTCGCGCGCCCTGGGCATCTGATGTCAGCCATGACCAGCATAGCCGGTGGACGGCAACGGGTAAATCAAGACAGCCCCCAAAACACGCAGGGGTTGACCCCCAGGCTAACCCCCACTCGGAGTGGGTGCTGCCCCCGGGGGACGCCAGGGGTTGACCACCACCCCTGCACCCCCTCTGCGCCCTCTGCGGTGAGATAAGGGGGGAGAACCATAATCCGTGGATTCCTGCAGATAGGGGAATGAACAAGGAAATCCTCTCTCCCCCGATGGGACTTACTGGCGCAGCTTTGTTTCAAGAGTCGCAGCGAACCTCATCCCGACCCGTCGGGATTCAATCCGAACTCACAGATCATGGGAGAAGGCGTGAACTTGACCAGGCCTGGCGCTTGGGATAGAATGGCCCTATTCTTCACGCATTATCGACGGCCGTCGCGAGGAGGACCCATGAGTGGCGAATGGAAGCAAGGTCTCAAGGACATACCTATCATCGTCCCTCCCTTTGAGCTGCAGCCCCAGTCCACGGCGCTCCTGATCGTGGACATGCAATACATGTTCGCCCACCCCGACTTCGGCTACGCCAGGATGCTGCGTTCCCGCTACCCCCGGGCTGCGGACTACTTTCTCAAACGCGTCCAGGACGAGGTAATCCCCAACCACGGTAAGCTGCTGCAATTCTTCCGGCAGCACGGCCTGCGGGTGGTGTACGTCACCCTGGGCGCGGCCCTGCCCGATGGCTCCGACATGGTCCCCCTTTCCACGCTACGCAGCCCCGACGGCCGGGAGAAGGCCCGCAAATATGGCCGCTGGCTGGCCGCGGTCGGCAGCCCGGGACACCGCATCCTGGAGGAGATCGCCCCGCGGCCGAATGAGCTGGTGATAAACAAGACGTCGTTCGGCGCCTTCAACTCCACGGGCATCGATACGGCGTTGCGCAACATGGGGGTGGAGTATCTGGTCATCACCGGGGTAGCCGCCAACGTGTGCGTCGAGACCACCGCCCGCGACGCCGCGGACAGGGGCTACCGCTGCGTGATGGTCGAGGACGCCGTGGCCGCCATAACCGCCGAATTCCAGGAAGTCACCATGAAGGCATTCGCCTCCCTCTTCGGACGAGTGGAGACCACGGAGGCGGTATGCGGTGAGCTTCAACGGAAGCTGCATACTGCTGTTGAATAGTTGGATAGGAGATCCCCCTTTCTCTAACTCTCCCCCTCTAAGGGGGGAGAGGACTGGGGATGCCCTGCGCGATGCAACATAGGAGAGAATAGCAGTGAGTCAAGTCAGACGGTCTAGACCGCGGGACGGCCAGGCCTCCGGCTGGCTTTTCCTGTCCATAACCATGCTGGTGGCCTTCATCGCCTCCGGCGACCGCATGTCGTACGGCGTCTTTGTAGTCCCCATAAGCGAGGCATTCAACCTGACGCGCTCCCAGGCGGTGCTGCCCCTGTCGCTGACGATGATAGTCTGGGGGATTGCCCAGCCTTTCGTCGGCGCCCTGATGGACACGTACGGGCCGCGGAAGATCATCATGGGAGCATTGGCCCTCATGGGCCTGGGCTTCGCCGCGGCGGCGGGGGCGCAAGACCTGGTGCAGCTCTCGGTCGGGTACGGGGTGCTGGTAGGAGCGGCTTCTTCCGGGCTGGCGACGGCCGCCTTCGGGCTGCTCATTAGCCATCGCTTCGGCCAGCAGCAGCGGGGAAAAGCCATAGGCTTCGGCCTCGCAGGTATTCCCCTGGGTACCCTGGCCTTCGCCCCCTTCATCGCGGCGATGGTCGTCAACTGGAGCTGGCGGGGCGCCTTCCTGGTGATGGCGGGCATGATCCTGGCCATAGGGCTGCCCCTGGCCTGGGCCTTCCTCAAGGAACCGGCCACAGCACCCGGTATCCAACTGCAGACGCTCAAGAGCGGCTCCCTGTTCAGCCGGGACATCCTGACAGCGGTGAAGAGCAAGGCGTACCTGTTCCTGCTCCTGGCCTACTTCGGCTGCGGCTCCAGCGGCCAGTTCATGCAGGCCCACCTGCCGGCGATCGCCCAGGAGCACGGTTTCGGCCCGCAGGTGGGGGCGCTGGGACTGGGGAT
>JACQTY010000207.1 GCA_016210545.1 Chloroflexota bacterium | reverse complement strand
TTGGTGTCGCATTCTCACATTCCTCCGAGAATCCCTACACCAAGTTACTGAGGGTCTCATAGTAGTACGACACAGCGCAGACACTCGATCGGTCGTACATCAGGCAGTCCTGTTAGGAGGCAATTGACAATAGAACGACGTTGTCATGGATAGCATCGAGGACTACCCCTCATCTCAATCTTCTCCCACAAGGGGAGAAGGTAAATGAACCGCCGGCAGGGGGGCTGATGACAGGCACGGAACGGGGCGTGGGCTCGACGATACCCATATTGGTGGTCTCACGACGGTTCGATTTAGCACTGGCACTCGACCGGCCATCTGTAAGACCACCTTATTATGAGACGACTAGTATATGGTTAACTCCGCGTTTCGCCGGGCGCACGTCAGATTTGTGGTAACTACTCATTCTGGCACTGGACGTGCGGCTGCGCGCCGTTGCCAGAAGGCATCGAAGCGGGCGCTGAGCTGGCAGCAGCGGAGGGCGATGATGGCATCGGCTCCGGCTACGGTCCAGTGCATGCCAGAGCGTTTGCAGCGTGTGCCGATGGCCACCTTGCATCCAGCCTCGACGACTCCAGTTGAGGTGCATAGCCCCTCTGCCCGGAACCTCGCATAGTCCATGCGCTGGCGGTTGCGTTGGACGGAGTCAACGCACTTGCGCGCCTCGTCATCCTTCGGCGCGTGCAGCCGTAGGGAGTCCAGGACCGCCTCAATGTTGCCGTCGTCCAGTTCGTCATAACGCTCACGACTCCACTCTCTGCCCAGGGCGCTGTCTGTACCATAGATGGAATTAGCCACCTCTGAGAGTTTCTGCTTGGCGTGAAAGCGGTCAACGATCTGGATGGCGCCAGGGAAGTGTTCGTCGACCAAGTTCCAGATCCACGACGCGCCGTCGCCAAGTACAACACGGCGCTGGGCACAGTCGAAGCCACGTCTGTGTGCTTCTCGCTCGACACGGTAAGCGAACTGTGAGCGGTTCTTGTCGGTGTCACGAGTGGCGGCGCTTTCGATGGCAGCTGAGTAACTCACCGACCCCGGGTCGCGCACTGGCGTTCCCTCTTCGTCGCGCCCCTCGGCGCTCCAGACAGTGACCAGCTTTACCTCGCGCGTTTTGGAGGAGCCATCGGGCTGCTTCCCCTGCCGACCCTCCAGTTCGGATGTCCGCATGGGCACACCCGTCCCGTCCACCCCCAGGTACAGCGTGGAGGCCACCCCGACGTGGTCGGGTGGAGGCTCCACTACACGTCGTTCGTCCTCGGCAACCTCCCGCCCCAGGGCCTCGGCAGCACGCTCGACATGCTTGGTCGATACATCCACTCCGGCCAACTCGCGAAGCAACTCATATCCTTCCTCGAAGCTGACCATGGCCCCGACCCTCCCCACCATCCGCAAAACGCCGGGCGATAGCGTTCCACCTTCCAGGCCCAGGGCACGGTCACGCGGGTAGAATCCCGCCCCGCATGCCACGCAGTGATAGTAGGCACGCTGTAGTATCAGCAGCCCCAGTACGCTCACGAAGGTCTTGGGGCGCCTCCCGGCGTACCGCGCCAACTCTCCACACGCGCAGGCCACCCTCTAACCCGCATAGTCCGAGGTGTCGGCGTTCAGTCGCCTTTCCACGGCCCGGGCGGCCACCCGCAACGCCTGGCGGCGGGCCGCCATCTCGATACCCTCCAGGTCCCAACCATCGCCGGCGCCTACGCCTACGAGGGTCTCGATCTCAGCAACTGTCTCCGCTTGGAGGGCCTTTTTGAGGCCCCCTTTTTTGCCTCATCTCCGGAGGCCGCCACAGGCTCTGCCAGTTGGGCATCGGCCCATTGCTCACATGCCTGCCAATAGTCTTCCACACGCTTGCGGAATGCCTGCCCTGCCTCCACCTGCTGCCGCGCCAACGCGGCCTGTGCCGCACTCAGGTACCGGGACCGGGTCTTCCCCCCCTCTATCCGCGTGAGGCTGTAGTACGGGCCGTGACGCGCCTCCCGATCATCCTGGCACCGACATTCTTTCCGTCCACATTTCATGGAGCGCTCTGACACCGAGCCACGTCGCATGGGCATTGCCCCTGCCAGCCCGGCAGCAAGTTGCTGAACAGGTGCGGGAACCGCTTCATCGTCCATGTTCTCCTCCTACGGCTATTATAGCCGTAGGATAGACAGATTGCAATACTCTACTTCCCCGTTGCCTCACTTCGGTGACGTGCGCCCTACCCAGACCTGTCGCTTGACAAGATGTGAACCAGGATTTACAATGCGTTCGTATCTCAAACGGCCCCCTACGGGGGGACCCGCCCAAGTGCAGAGGAGGAACCGTCATGCACGCCTGGCGCAAACCCGGAGCCCTTGTCCTCGGTCTACTGGTACTCACCGGCTTGCTCGTGGTCCTGGCCGCGTGTGGCGCCCAGGCCACCCCCACACCGACTCCCCAGCCCCCCACAGCAACGCCCATTCCCCCCACTCC